>AEVK01000279.1 GCA_000209515.2 gamma proteobacterium IMCC1989 | reverse complement strand
ATGCTAGGGTGTGGCTGGTTAGGCGCTTACCCAGCAATAATATGAAGCAGCAGGACACCCCCCACACGATGAACTTCACCCCTCGCATAATACGTGCCAAAGATGCGCCAGCTGACCTTTCCCCTAATTTAGTACCACTCTCTTATTGAGATTTTTCATATTATGCTGCCTTCTTAGCAAAGGCAACCGGGGTTAAATAGTTCAACGAGCTATGAGGTCTTTCGTTGTTGTAGTGGTTACGCCAGCAGTCAATCTCATATCTCGCTTCTTCGATACTCCTAAACCAATGTTGATTTAAACAACTGTCTCTAAATTTACCATTGAGGCTTTCGACAAACGCATTTTGTGTGGGTTTGCCTGGCTGAATAAAATTCAATCTTACGCGATTCTCTTTGCCCCAAAAGAACATAGCTTTACTCGTAAATTCTGTACCATTGTCGCAAGTAATACTGTTGGGTTTTGTTCGCTGTTCAAGTAGTTGCGTTAAAAAACGAGCAACTTGCTGACCCGTAATTGAAAATAACACCAACTGGCCCACTAGCTCCCTTGAGTAATCATCGACTATATTGAGAATGCGGAAGCGGCGACCATTGCTGAGTTGGTCAGCGACAAAGTCCATTGACCATCGTTGATTCGCTTTGACAGGGGTGTCCATCACCAATCGGGGGCGAGTCAATTTCTTACGCTTCTTGGTTCGCACTTGTAGGTTTTCCTCCGTATACAAGCGATAGGTGTGTTTCTTGTTAATGACCATCCCTTCTTGCTTCAACAGGTTATGGAGCAGCAAATAACCATAACGTGGGTATTGGCTAGCCAGTGCCTTAAGTCGTTGACGTAAGGGTTTATCGTTAGCAACTTGTGGGTGATAACGAAACCCTGTTCGACTGATGCCCACAAGATCGCACGCTTTACGTTCACTGAGCTGATGCGTTTTTATCAGGTGCTCAGTGATAGGCTTGCGATCCGTAGGCTTCACCACTTTTTTGAGAGTACATCCTTCATCGCTTCGACTTCTAACAGCTTGTCTGCCAGTAGCCTTTTTAGCTTATTATTTTCTGTTTCAAGTTCGCGCAAGCGTTTGGCCTCATTGACTTCCAGCCCTGCAAACTTAGAT
>AEVK01000280.1 GCA_000209515.2 gamma proteobacterium IMCC1989 | reverse complement strand
CACCTGCCATAATTACGGTAAACAAGGGAGTTGTTGCGTTTAGTACCGATGCCAAACCCGATGCGATATGTGTTTGCCCCCATACGATGAGCGAAAACGGTATCGCACTATTGAACAAGCCCATCACTAAAAAGGTCTTCCATACACTTAGCGACTTGGGCAGGCGCTGCCCTATTAATGTCATCACAAACCATAAAGTCAGCGCAGCCAATACTAAACGCAAACTGACAATGGTTAATGGCGGTAACTCTGCTACCGCAATGCCAACAAAAAAGAAGGAGCCGCCCCATAACACAGAGAGTAAAAACAGCATAAGCCATTCTTGCTTACCCATGGTTTGATTAATAACGGCAGTCATAATAACTCACACTCCAAAAACACATTAAAAAAAACTTATAGAACCTCGCGCGAACTATCGCGACCTTCATGAAAACAAGGCAAGTCATCCTCTACACTATACCAACTCGCTTTATTACCGACGAAAATATGTACATCCGGCTTAACGGAAATATCTGAATCCAATGTACCCAGAGCAAATTCTACAATTGCACCGCTGGCATTAGCTTCTTCAAAAATCAGACTAGAACCACAAACGCCGCAAAACTTACGTTGCGTACCGTTAGCCGCATGATAGCTTTTCAATAATGACTCACCAGACAACCAGTGAAAGTTTTCTGTCTTGGCCTCACCGTAAGTTGCAAACGCAGCGCCATGAAACTTTCTACACATGGAGCAATGGCAATGCCCCATTTTTGCTTCAAGGGCATCTACAGAATACTGAACCGCCCCACAAAGACACTGCCCTTTATAAGGCGGGCGACAAGATAAATAGCTGGCATTTGGATGTTCATTATTACTCACTGGTCATCTCCTAGAATTGAACTCCAAAGACTAAAGCAAGAGTCGTACAATATGCAATAGCCAATGACAGATGGCTATGATAATTTATACGAGCAATAATGCTCCGAAAATAGTGGGAATAAAATAATGCTATACCCGATGGCCATGATGGTACTACTTATACTACTAGTGGGGATTACTGCCATAAGAGCAAGAGTCGCTAGCGTGAACAGTGGCGAAGTATCAATAAAGGACTTTCAGTTAACTCAAAAAGAAAATTTACCCGACAAAGTTATTCAAACGACGCGCTGTCTTAACAACTTATTTGAAATACCTGTCATTTTTTACGTGGCCTGCACACTCTTTATTAGTCTAGATTTACACAGTTTTACTGCTTTAGCGCTAGCTTGGCTTTTTGTTATTTTTCGCTACATACATGCTTATATTATGCTGACCAGCAATAATGTCATTCACCGCATGTGGGCTTTTTGGATAGCGTTTATATGTACATTAGGGCTTTGGATTATCTTACTAATTGAGGCTAGCTGATCTACCCTCAATTTTATGGTGTGTTATTTCACGCTAGCTTCTTTTTCTGTAGGCTTATCTGTATTGGCTGGCGAATTATTGACGAGCTGATTTAACGTGGATGCATGTGGTGGCAACTTACTCAAGTCGCTCACTTTAATCACCGCTTTTTGCAACATCAAACTGTTAGGGTAAGTAATAAGAGCATCACCACGCAAAATAATGACATGAAAAAGAGAGATTTCTTCAATGATGCCGGATAGATCGTCGTCTTTATCCACAATTCTAATCACATCGCCCACTCGGTAAGGGAAGGCAAAAAAGATAATAAGACTGGAAGTGATATTACTCAAAATCGACCACTGCGCAAATAACGCAACGCCGATAACGGCAAATACGGATGACAAGAAAACAGACAATTGCGAATATTGAATACCCAACAAAAGAAACAAAACAATAACAAAAAATACCGTTAACGATATATTCAGTGTTTTACCAATATATTTAATGCGGTAGGTATTAACCGATTTTTTTTCTCCTACCTTTTCTATAGTGCTAGAAACGAAACGCATACAAATAATGTAGGTAGCGAATAATATAATAGCGATAAAAATAGACATTTTATAAATCCTTCTTTAGTAATACATCAAGCTTTTCGTTTAGGCGCATGACTTCTAACTCTAACTTCAAGTTAATCTGAAATGCTGCATCTTGCTTAATACGATCTTTTTCATTTTGCCGATTTTGCGACATCATAATAATGGGTGCTTGGAAAGCAGCCAAACTCGACAAACCTAAATTGAGTAAGATATAAGGGTAAGGATCAAAAGCGGTGCCAGAAGTCAGTAGATAACTGTTAATCACCATCCAAATAAAAATCAAGAAAAAGAACAAACCAATAAACAGCCAAGAGCCACCAAAAGCCGCTACTCTATCGG
>AEVK01000281.1 GCA_000209515.2 gamma proteobacterium IMCC1989 | reverse complement strand
AAAAAACAGAGTGCAACCTGCCACTTTGTATGCCGAGGCCATGACGGAAATTTACTACCCGACATCCAAGAGCACGGCTATATTGCTCACGAACTAAGTAAACAGGAATACACACCAATACAAACTCAAAGCATTGATGAAGATTACTCTCAATGGTTAGGGGCTAGCCAAGAGCAAGACGCTAACGAAACAATTTCGATAATAAAAACAAAAAGTTTAGACGCTTACGATTGGATAATCGTCGATCACTATGGCTTAGATTCCTATTGGCATAAACGTTTAAGGCCTTATACAGACAAGATTATGGTGATAGATGATCTTGCTAATCGTTCATATGACTGCGATCTATTGCTAGACCAAACATTCGGCAGATCCTCTAAAGATTATGAAGACCTAATTCCCAATGAGAGTCAACTATTATTAGGGGCAAAATATGCGTTATTACGGAATGAGTTCTCACAACACAGAATTTATAGTTTAGAGCGTCGAGCAAAGCCAAAGCTAAAACGCCTATTGATTACTCTAGGCGGTGTAGACAAAGATAATATTACATCAACCATTCTCGATTCAATCAGCAATGAAAATGTATCTAATCAATATGAACTGACTATTATTCTAGGAAAAACATCGCCCTGGATACAAGCTGTTAAAGAGCAGGCAAACGCCTTATTTGAGCAATGTGAGGTTCTTGTCAACCCAACTAACATTGCAGAAATTATGGCCAATAGCGACTTATGTATAGGTGCAGCCGGCAGTACGACCTGGGAACGATGTTGTTTGGGCTTACCAACCATACAAATAGTTAGCGCGAATAATCAACGATTAATTGCAGACACGCTAAACTCATTGCAAGCAATAAGCCTCTTAGTCGAGCCAACGAATGTATGCACACTGATCAAAAAATCCCAAAACATTTTGCTCAAAAGAACACTTGCATCATCAACACTCTGCGATGGAAAAGGCGTCCAAAGAACAATAAGCGCTATTTATGAGAAGCAAATAACACAAGAAATTGAAATTGTGCCTATATCAAAACAGGATAGTCACTTTTTATTCTCCTTACAAAGTGCCGACAATCGTCAATATTTTAGAAACCCTGAAACTCCATCACAGCAAGAGCATGATAGCTGGTTCAACACCAAACTCACGGATAGTAATTCAATCACTTATATTATAAAAGATATTGAAAACTTAGGGTTTATTCGCATAGACGATATACATGATAAAAAAGAAATATCAATTATCATATCTAATGAGCAACAAGGAAGGGGAATTGCGTCTCAAGCATTAAGAGCAGTGGATAAACTACTTCCTGCGTCAATATTATCAGCATCTATTCACGTTGAAAATTTAGCTTCACAAATGTTATTTATAAAATCAGGATTTAAAAAAGCAACATCAAAAAGTCAATTTTTAACGTACAATAAGAAGGTAGAACACTATATTGTGGCTGCCATTGGTGATTGGAATAAAGCCTTATATATAGAGAAACACTCTACACTCCCAGGTATTTGGCACTTTTGCTCTACTCCCGAAGAGCTAAATAATCTACTGAACCACATCAAACCTAGATATATTTTCTTTCCTCACTGGAGATGGATCGTACCTCAAAGGATATTTAACAATATCGCATGTGTGTGTTTTCATATGACCGACTTGCCCTATGGGCGAGGAGGATCACCACTTCAGAACCTAATAAGTCGAGGTCATAAGAATACCCAACTATCCGCATTACAAATGCAGAAAGACTTAGATTCAGGCCCGATTTATATGAAAAGGCCGTTAGACTTATCTGGAAAAGCAAGCGAAATTTATCATAGAGCGGCTCAGCTATCATGGGAAATCATCAGTGAACTGGTGATAAACAATATTAAGCCAGAAGCTCAAGAAGGCACCCCTACACACTTTACTCGACGCACACCAAAACAAAGTATATTGCCCACTCAAGGAGACGCATCACAACTATATGACCATATCAGAATGTTAGATGCTGATGGGTACCCAGCAGCATTTATTAACTACGGGGAATTTCGAATAGAATTAACTGATGCTTCTTTAAATGAACATAATGCTCTATCCGCCAAAATCCAGATTAGAAGAAATGATCAATGCTAGCTCCTAAAGCCTCAACCAGAGCCCCTAATATAGATATCCTACGCATTATATCAATGCTTATTGTATTGCTGTTTCATTATAATATTACCCACGGAGCTTACCTAACAGGCACACACGGGGTTGTTATATTTTTTATGATCAGCGGTTATTGCATGCACTTCTCCATTGGAAAACGTACCGCATGTCAGTTTTTGAGCGCACGTTTTTGGCGCCTGATACCCATGTTATTTATATGTGCAACAATCTCAACGATAGTAGAAATATATTTTTCTGAGGTTAACCCAGACCGTTTACACGGTTTCAAAGATTACGTCGCCACCCTTATTTGTATGCCTACAGGCAATATAGCATGCGATATAGTATATGCCGTTAGACGAGGGGAACCCATAAGCTATGGCATGGTCGACGGAGTGTATTGGTCTCTATTAGTAGAAATAAGATTTTATCTGCTATTACTTTTGATCGTGTTTATTTTTAAAATAAAAAAACCTTACTTATTAATTTCGCTCTTAGGTTTATTTTCATTTACAGAAATATCCATACCGTTATTATCCAAAGGACATGATTTTATTTTATATTTACCTTTCTTTGGTTTTGGCATGTCGCTTAAGGCATGGATAGACGGTGACAGGTATGGCGTTCTCGGGATTATATTATCACTGTCCGGCTTCTTGTTATCAGCATATTTAGGCACTAAGGGTATATCAATGGGATTTAATATGGACAACATTGTCAGCTATGGCAGCTGCTTTTTAATATTTACACTTATACTCTATATAGTCCCCTACTTTCAAAGTAGACTAATAAGTTACCTAGGAATTATCACTTACCCTATTTACTTACTCCACCAAGACATTGGCCTGATTAGTATAAAATTATTACAGTTTATCACTAGCACACCCTTATCACTATTAATAACCATAGCAATAATTCTATTGTTATCAATTATCGCCCAGTCCATAGATGACAACGTTATCAAAAGATTTAGACAATACTTTACCACTATAATATTGCGACAAAAACATGACTAATAAAATCGAAATAAACAACGAACGTGTAGCCATTATTGCCGCTCATCCTGATGATGAGATACTGGGTTGTGGGGGCACAATAGCCAAACACATTAACAAAGGAGATGATGTTGCCGTACTCATCATGGCGGAAGGAATAACCAGTCGGGATACGGATAGAAACACAGAAGCAAGACAAGGAGCTTTACAACATTTAACAGATACCGCACGTCAAGCCAACAAAAAACTCGGTGTCTCTCACGTTGAGTTCGGAGGTTTACCCGACAACCGCTTAGATTCTATGGACCTGTTAGATGTAGTTAAAGTTGTTGAAAGCTTCCTTGATCAATTTCAACCCACGATAATTTATACACACTGTGGTTCAGACTTAAACATTGACCACCGAATAGTATCTCAGGCGGTGTCAACCGCTACCCGCCCACTACCCAATTCATCGGTACACTCTATTTTACACTTCGAGGTTCCCTCAAGTACCGAGTGGCAAACACCGGGGGCATATCCTACGTTTGTGCCTAATTGGTTCGTTGGAATAGAAAACACATTGACTCAAAAACTTGAATCATTAGCCATCTATGAGCAAGAAATGAGAGATTGGCCTCACGCGAGATCAATAAAAGCATTAGAACACCTAGCTAAATGGCGAGGGGCATCTATTGGATTAAACGCAGCAGAAGCATTCTCACTAGCAAGGCATATAACTCCTGAGGATTAACAATAATGAAAGATATTACTATTGGTCAACTTACTATTGGGGAAAACCATCCCCCAGTGATTATTGGTGAACTATCTGGTAACCACAACGGCTCTCTCGAACGCGCACTGGAAATTGTTGATGCTATGGCCACTGCCGGCGCACAGATACTTAAATTGCAAACCTATACAGCCGATACCATGACGATAGATGCTGAGGGACCTGGTTTTTTCATATCAGATAAAGATAGCCTTTGGTATGGCAATTCACTATATGAGCTTTATCAAAAAGCTTACACCCCATGGGAATGGCATAAGCCTATTTTTGAGCGTGCTAGAAAACATGGTATGGAAGCATTTAGCTCACCTTTCGATGCAACGGCTGTTGATTTTCTAGAAGAACTCGATGTTCCTGCTTATAAAATAGCATCTTTTGAAAATGTGGATATTCCATTGATTAAACGTGTGGCAGCCACAGGCAAGCCAATGATTATATCAACAGGAATGGCCAGTCTATCAACGATTGAAGATGCTGTCACTGCAGCAAAAGATGCTGGCTGCCAAGATATTATCGTTTTAAAATGTACCAGTAATTATCCAGCAAGTCCGGAAAATAGTAACTTAGCCACTATTTCCCACATGCAAAAACTATTTGGCTGTCAAATTGGTCTATCTGATCACACTTTAGGTATTGGAGCAGGGATCGCATCTGTTGCCTTTGGCGCCACAGTGATTGAAAAACACATCACATTATCGAGAAAAGAAGGTGGTGTAGACTCTGATTTTTCTCTAGAACCTGACGAATTAAAGCTGCTTGTCGATGAAAGCTACAGAGCATGGCAGGCTATAGGAAAAATAGCCTATGGCACATTAGAGGACGAAAAAAGTTCACTAGGCTTTCGTCGATCACTCTACATCGTAGAGGACATGGTGGCAGGGGAAACAATAACAGCTAAAAATTTGCGCGCTATTCGCCCTGGTTATGGCCTACCTCCAAAATATATGGATGAGGTCATGGGTAAAAAAGTTACGAAAGATGTAAAAAGAGGAAGCCCAATGTCTTGGGACCTATTAGGGTAAGCAACAACAATACAACTGTTTAAATAGATAGAGCCAAGCATATGAAAGACACACTAGCCATATTAGGTGGAAGCCCCGTTAGAGAGAATGCATTTCCGTCAAGAAAAACCATGGGGGAAGAAGAAAAAGAAGCTGTAATTGACGTTATGGACTCTGATTGTATTTCTGCCTTTTTAGGCAGCCCTGGAGAAGGGGCTTGGGGTGGTCCGAAAGTATTAGAATTTGAAAAAAATTGGGCAGAATTTTTCGGATATAAACATGCCATTAGCGTTAACTCTTGGACCGCTGGTTTAACAATTTCAGTAGGGGCTGTCGGATTAACACCCGGAGATGAAATTATTTGTCCTCCTTACACAATGTCCGCATCATCTACATCAGCTTTCTTTTATGGTGTAGTTCCAGTATTCGCAGACATAGATCCCAAAACATTTTGCCTAGATCCAGAATCAGTTGAAAAATCAATTACCTCAAAAACTAAAGCGATTATGATCGTTCATCTTTTTGGTGGTAGTGCGAACATAGATGCGCTGTATGACATAGCCGATCGCCATAATTTAAGGGTCATTGAAGATGCCGCGCAAGCTCCGGGGACCACATGGAAAGGAAAGTATGTTGGTGGCCTTAAAGATATAGGAGGTTTTAGTCTCAACTATCATAAGCACATTCATTGTGGCGAGGGTGGCGTGCTAGTTACGAATGACGACGATTTGGCACTGAGAGCTAAACTCATTCGCAATCATGGAGAGAACTTTATAGATGCCTTAGAATTAGAAGACCTAACTAATATAGTAGGTGGTAATTATCGATTAACAGAGTTACAAGCCGCAATAGGGATAGAACAATTAAAACGCCTAAATGGTATACTCAACTCTCGCAGAGAGCTCGTTTCACATTTAGAAAAACAACTAGAGAGTATTCCCGGAATCAGTAGCGCCTACGTACATGAAGAAAGCGAACATGCGTATTATGTTTATCCCCTACTGTTTGATAAAGAAGTAATTGGTATAGAACGAAGTCAATTTATTGAAGCAGTTAACGCAGAACTCCCGCCACCCACTACACCGGAGGACATCGCCTTATCAGGAGGTTATGTAAAGCCATTGTATCTTAACAAGATATACCAAGAGAAAATTGCTATTGGCTGCAAAGGATTCCCATTTAATTACCATTCAGACACATCCCAGAACTATGCGAAAGGCTTATGCCCTACAGCAGAAAAGATGTATGAAGAAGAGTTATTACTAAGCTCCATTATTCGTGAGCCTCTAACGACACAGGATATTGATGATTTCATAAATGCTATTAAAAAAGTTATCAATAATGCAAAATTTCTAAAATAATATGCATAAGATAATCATTGTGATTAGACAAACAGGGACTGCAGCGGCATTTATACCGGTTATTAATGCGTTAAAGCAAGAAAATCTCATTGTCATGTCTTACTATCCTGCTTCGGTGGAATTACTAAAAGAAAATATTAATTTTTTAGAAATATCATCATTTAATGATGCACTACCTACTTTAAACGATATTGATCGAAACTGTTGCACTCTTATTACAGGCACATCCTTATACCAGGAGGATGATGCCCTATGGTGGGGATGGGCAAAAGAAAATACTCATGAATCTTTCGCCTTTATTGATCAGTGGTGTAACTATGCTGATCGTTTTATGAAAAATGGTAAACATTTTTCAGAAGAGAGAATGCCTGAAAAAATTATAGTAATAGATGAATATTCAAAAGAAAAACTTTTAAAAGAAAGACGTAATTTAAGTGAACATAGAGTACTTGTCTCTCCGACACCCACTCTAGACAGATGGCACTCGATCGACATAAATGATATTAATCAGTTATCTAACAAATTACGAGACGACAAGACCACCATATTAATTCTCTATGTATGTGAGCCAAGTCACAAACTACGGCAAGACCCAACAGCGTTGTTAGACTTTAACTTTGAAGAAAGGTTAAAAACGCTTCATTTAGCCGCCGAAAAGTTAGCACAAGATAATAACGCTCACGTTAAATTACTCATAAAGCCTCACCCAATACAAGAGACCAGAAATTTTAAGCACTCATTACCGAAGAGCACAAACCAAGTGATCTACCAAACAGTGAATGAGGATTCAGGAAAGCTAGTGTTAGCTGCAGATATTGTTATTGGGCATCACTCCATATTACTTTATGAAAGTACTCACTGGGGAAAGCCATCATTCTGTTTTTTGGAAAATGGTGAAGAAACGCCGGATATAGTAAAAGCATCAAATAAACTACAAAAAGTAGATCATCATAACCTAGCGCACTTTTTAAGGATTCCGCTGAAAAGCAGCAAAAAAGAACGCCCTACTTATGGTATTATAACTAAAAAATTTATAGATAATATCAACCTAAACGATTACTTCACCGGAATACAATGAAGCCTTTAATTGCCCTCGTGGTAGATCACCCATTAAGAGATTTGCCCTCAACAACATTGCTAGCTTACGAACTTGCAAAATCAGGGGCTGACGTCTGTCTAGTTCCCCTCAATCTGCTTATGGCTGAAACCTTTGCAATCGCCCCTGACCTCCTTATATTAAATAATATTAGACGAACCACTGAAGGAGTTCTCAGCGGTTGTATAGAACATAATATTAGCTATGGAATGCTAGATACAGAAGGCGGCCTTTATGGAGATTTAGCCCCTTTTGAAGTCTCCTTTAGTGAGCGACAAGATATTAGAGATAATCTAGCTTGCAGCTTCATTTGGGGAAAGAAAGTTTACGATTTCATTATCAAAAGAAAGATATTTCGGGAAAACCAATTATTGCTTACTGGATCACCTAGATTTGACTTTTACCACCCTAAGTGGGCTGATTTTTATAAAGCGACACAAAGTAATAATGAAAAAATTGTACTAATACCAACAAAAGTATCTGCAGCAAATCCGATTGGCCGAACATTAGAGCAAGAAACAAAATTTCTTATCGATGAAATTGGTTATGATGAAGAAACTGTCCATAGATGGAGAGATGTTGGTATAAAACAAGTAAAAGAAACGATATCAATGATGAAAAATCTATCAAAAGACTTTCCCGATGTGAAATTTGTCGTGCGTCCACACCCTCATGAAAACCTAGATACATACGCTGATGCCTTGTCGGATTATTCAAACATAGAAGTCATTAGAAAAGGCACCATTGATCAATGGATTGCACGTTCCATATTATTAATACACAGAAAATGTACTACTGCTGTTGAAGCAATGATGGCAGGTGTACCTTCTGTAGCTCCGCTGTGGGTACCAACATCAGCCAATGCTCCAGACGCTGAAAAGGTGAGCAAGCTTTGTGAAAACTATGAAAGCTTAAAGGAATCTATTACTGACTGCCTAAATGGTAAAGATATACTGTCTGAAGAAAACTACGAAGCTCAAAAAACCATAATAGATGATTGGTTCTTCAAAATTGATGGCATATCCTACAAACGTATTTCAGATAGACTAATCGATATTGTAAAAAATAAGGATTTATCCCTCAAAAAAGATACCAAAAAATTATTTTTTAGATTTGCAAACAAACCTACAAGCATACGTGGTTTTTTGGGTCGGGTGGCATTTTTATGTGCACATATTATACCTCTAAAATTATGGGGAAATTTAGTTCACCCACATAACAAAAAATGGGAAAATACAGTGAAGAGTTTTTCAAAAGAGGAAGTTCAAGAAATAGTTTCGGCAATAGCAGAAGCAGAAGACAAAGGTAAAGGTAATATTATTGTAGAGTCACCAAGTGAATCCACGAACTACCCCAGATATTACCAAGGCAAGTCTATTTTTATAAGAAATAAGTAAGCATTGCATTAAGAGATATCACATATGCCAATATTAAAAAGTGTAATCATATTTTTTTTACGAGCCAGCAGATGGATTGAAATTAAGATTGTTCGAAAAAATTTATTCAGACTTAACATGTATAGTCAACCAGGAAGTATCACTATAGGAAAAAATTTACGTCTAGGACGAAATGTTAACGTCGTTGTCGAAGAGGGGTGTAAACTCGTACTATCTGACAATGTTTACCTATCAGACAATGTTCGCCTAGCAGTGGAAGGAAAACAAAAAAAAATATTCATTAATGAAGGGGTCCGAATACAGTATAACTGTAAGATAAATGGAGATGTAACTATTGGAAAGGATACAATCCTTGCCCCCAATGTTTTTATTTCAAGTGGAAAACACTCGATAGACAATTACCCTGGCTTATCGATCAACGAGCAAGACAAGAAGTTTTTTTCTGAAAACAACGATATAAATTCATCGCCAATAACGATAGGCTCAGATGTATGGCTAGGAATAAATGTTGTAGTTTTACCTGGTTCGAACTTACAAAATGGAGTAGTTATTGGAGCTAACGCAGTTATTAATGGAAACATCGATAATATGGAAGTGTGGACAACAGCAACGGCTATCTATAGAAAAACAAGGCGTAAATAATGAGCATATCAAGCACAACTGAACTATTGCACTTAGCCAAAGGAATTAGGCACTATGGAGCAAGACAAAATATCGATGACCGAAAAAATATATCAAAAATAATTCGATTAATTCAGTGGAGAAAATATATACAGCGTCAAGACTTAGCTAAATCCCTACCTACAACAAACGATGTCTCCATTCCTGAAGACGCTGGTTTTTCAAAGATGGATCAGCTAGACAAGCAAGTATTAGCTAATGCCGCTCAATCAGCACTAAGGCATTGGGATAACTTTGATATTGATACAGAACTTAAGAAAAATATCGAAAGGCCCTTTATCCCTCAATTTTTAGGTGACGAATTAAAAAAAGATGACCCAATATTAAAACTAGCTCTACACCCATCAGTCATCTCCGCAATATCTAAATATATAGGCGTCATCCCTGTTATAGAAAACATTACAACATGGTACTCTCCCAACAAATCAACTATCAGTGGAAGTAGCCAATACTATCACCTGGATGGACAAGACCTTAGAACAATACAAATATTTTTATTTCTTGATGATGTAACCGAAGATAAAGGACCGCTAAACATCATTCGCGCAGACGATTCTGAAACCCTAGCTAGAGAAATTAATTACAAAAAAACCCCAAAAACAAAACGTATTGATGACAAAATTATCGAAGAACGTGACATCAGTGTGTTAAAGTTGACAGGCGAAAAAAATAACGCATATATTGCAGATACAGACAGGTGTTTTCACTTGGGCAGTCGAAAAGCAACTGCACCTAGGCATATATTAGTCATCCAATATTACTCCCCTTTTGCATTTGTTCTACCCAGCAACTGGGAGGAAGTATTACCCTTAGCACATCTCGCTCAAGATAGTCATTTCACAAATATAGAAAAACTGGTATTAGGAAAAAAATGAATACAAATAACCCACCAAGAGTCATTGGCCTTGTTCAAGCTAGAATGGGTTCCACACGCTTGCCTAAAAAGTCATTAGCTAAAATTAGCGGAAGGCCAATGGCATTTTGCGTTTTGGATAGACTGGCAAGCTCCCCTCTTACCACCGACGTTGCGATTACAACATCAACGGAAAGTATTGATGATGAATTAGTCGACGTAGCAACAATGGAAGGGATTAAAATATCAAGAGGGCCTTTAGATGATATTGTTCAACGCTTGTATCTTGCTTGTAAAGATTTTAACGCTGACTACATCGTAAGGGCTTGGGGGGATTGTCCCTTAATGACAGAAGACACCGTCACCAATATTATAGATTTTTGTCTAGAGAAAAACTTATCCTACGCCAGCAATTGTTTATTAGGAAAACGCACCTACCCTGCGGGAACGGATATAGAAATATATAGTAGGGAAGCACTAGGATATCTACACAACCACATTACTGACGATTCAATGAGAGAGTTTCCTGCAGAATTCATACTCAAAAATCAAGATAAGTTTGCAGTTGATTATTTACAAATGTCGCCGGATCTTTCAAAAATTTACATGACCGTTGACTACCCTGATGATTTAGATGCCGCTAGGGAAATATACAAAGTAATTTTAGAAAATGATTTGTCATTTTCATTAAAAACCATTGAAAAAATAGCCATTGAAAAGCCAGAGCTCCTGAACTTATTTTCTTTAGCACCAAGAAATATTGAATATAAAGAATTTATTAACAAAGTCAGAGGTGAAAATGAATAGAACAGTATTCTTAGAAGGTAACCGCTGCAAATTAACAGTTCTTTCAAAAGATGATTACGAACAAAGCTACTTTCACTGGCTGCATGACCGAGATGTAACCTATTATTTAACACGAGGGACGTACCCTACATCAATAGAACAAATTAGAAATTCATATGATGACGTCTCAAACAATCCTAACGAGTTAGAACTTGGGATTATAAATAAAGAAGACAATAAACTAATTGGGGTAGCGGGACTACATTGCATCCAAGCTATTGCGCGCTCAGCAGAATTTAGAATACTGATTGGTGAAAAGCAATACTGGGGGTTGAGATTAGGCAAAGAAGTTCTTCAAATGTTAATCATCTATGGAATGGAAATATTGAATTTAAACAAAGTGTGGCTAGGAGTATCGAACGAAAATGATAAAGCATTTCGATCATACCTGAGCTGTGGGTTTACTGCAGAAGGAACCTTAAGGGAAGAAATATTTCGTAATGGGCGATTTTATGACGTAACTCGAATGTCGATACTCAAAAACGAATACATAGCTCACCGAGAAAGTTGGCCAACATATTCATGCATACTAAAAAAACCAAGTCTGTAGCTCTTATTGGCTGTGGAAATATAGGCAGCGCTCTTGATGAAGTAGGGAGCCGAGAAAAAAAGAACAGCATAACACATGCTGCAGCCATATATAATAATCCATATTTAACGCTTAGCGCCGTTTCAGATAAAAGTGACCAACGGGCAAACGAATGCGCCAATTACTGGGGAGTTTCTCATGCTTACAATGATAGCAAACAACTGATAGACTCAGGCAATTATGACTTATTAGTCATAGCCAGCCCGCCTGAGGATAGAATCGAAATTATTCAGTATGCTATCAATAGCGGAATCGGTGCATTTTTTGTTGAAAAACCCTTCGCTTCAACAACTACGGAATCACAGAGACTTTTATCTCTCACCCAAGAGCATAATATTATATGTGGCGTAAATTATTTTAGGCGCTGGTCTTCCATACCCAACGTGTTACAGAATACATTTAATACTTTTGGAGGCGCAGAAGGAATTCAAAGGATTCAATGCCTATATGGAAAAGGGCTCATTAATAATGCTTCCCACCTTATCGACCTTCTTAGTATTTTTATAGGCCACCCCAAAAAAGGATACGCAAAACAATCACCTTTTACCTGTAATGATGACTATTTATCCCCTGACCTTTCTCTAGAATATAAACTAGGTGGAAAGCTCATACCGTGCTCATTGCACAGTATCGATCACAACAACTATTCACTACTTGAAATAGACATAATTCATAACTCTGGGAGAGTTAGGATACTTGACGGTGGAAATATAATAGAGGTATCTATCGCTAAAGAGCATGAGGAATACAAAGGCTACAAACACCTCAGACCGTTAAAAGTATATACAGACTGTCTCTCTGGGGCTTTAAACAGGGCTTACGAAGAATGGGTTACCGTATTAGAAACAAAGAATTCGCCATTCTGTCAAGCAGCAGACGGGCATAATGTATTGCAAGCTCTAAGTAACATTACCTATGAGCCATCCCAATCCTCACCTCAAGACGCATAAAACATGTTAAAAAGTTTGGTGAGAAACACTACATTCAACCTAATTGCTTTCGGAATTGCTGGAGTTCTTGGCTTACTTATAGCCAGCCTAACGGTTAAAGAATATGGCTTATATTTTTATGGGATTATTGTCTTTTCAAGAAACTTTATACCTCATGGTTTTTTAGGTCTGTTTGATTTAGGAATACCGGATTCAGCAACACGTTTGATTGCCAATAGTATTGCAGAAAAGAATCAACAACATACAAACCAATATACGTCAGCGGTTATAATCTTAGGAGCTGCCATAGGTTTAATCTCATTCGCCCTATTAAGCATTACTTCTAATCTTTTATCTCCAATACTGCTTTCTCTAGAGAGGCCTGAAGAGGTCTTACAATTTGGGCATATTATTTTTTGGAGCGGTGTAGCCAGCCTAATCTTAATTCCAAGCCTTTTCACAGAAGGGGTATTAAAAGGAATGAATCAATTCCCAGCTATACGGATAGGCGAAATTTTTAGTAACGTGTTATTTTTTATTCTAGTGCTAACCATAATATGGGAAAAACTGGAGTATTATTATATAGTTTATGCTTTCTTAACATGTCATATAGTAAGAGCTATTATTAATTTCTCTTGGTTATTTACACTATACAAACGAAATACGTGGAGCTATTCGTTTATTAGCCCCTTATGCCGAAGTAGTCTCTACCAGTCGTGCAAGCTATTATTCAAGATGAAGCTTGTCAGCAGTCTTGCCAGCTTCTTACCCCCAATTATTATAGGTCAAGTAATAGGCCCTGCTGGTATTGGAGCCTACGATATTTTAATGCGCATACCTAGACTAATAAAAAGTGTCGTAGGAGTTACTACACAAGCTATTGTTCCATCAGCGGCAGTATTAAATGTTAAAAATAATGATAAGCGATTAGGGAAATTAGGGACCACTGGAACCTATCTAATTCTTATAACTATTATACCCATAATAACTTTTGCTATACTCGCCTCCGATATGATTTTAGGGTATTGGCTAGGAACTGATCACTCCGATATGGGTACTTGGTTTAAAATATCGTTAATCTGGCCAATATTTATAGCAACATACCAAGTAACTAGCACTGTGCTTATTGTTAAGACGAGTGCGCTAAAAGCACTCAATAAAGTTAACATAGCCCAAGTTAGCACGATGCTAATACTAGCTTTATCACTTATCGATACCTGGGAAGAAAAATCCTTTATAATTGCTTACTTAGCCGCTGAGGTGATATTTATTCCATATAGAGTATATATGTATTGCAAATATGTAAACTTAAACACAAGTAAATACTGGGCAACCCTACTGAGAGTATCCATACCCGCTCTAGTAAGTATTATCCTCCCTGCCATGCTAATAGAAAACTTAGGTAGCAACATTATTACGCTTATCACTAGCATTACAATATTTATACTCTCCTACTACTTTATATTATTTTTAAGTGCCGGTAGCGATGAGAAAAGTGCAATAAATGATATCGTACATAGCTTTTCAAAAAAAAGATAAACACCTCGTCAGGTAACCCATGAAAACTTATCGAAAAACAATCTCTAGAATACTGTGGCAAATACTGAGAACCCCCATTGCACCTGCAGTTAAATTTTTATTCACATTAACACACACAAAGACTGTGAGTGAACGAAGAAAAACTGCAAAAAAAATCAATATATCAAAAGAAACAAATCAAAAAGCAAGAGAGCTAGATCGCGATGGGTACACAATAATATCAGAGCTTATTGATACCGATCTACTAGATAATCTCTTTTCTGAATCCAAGTTAAAAGAGAAAGCGCGGATTAAGCTCTTCCAAAAACAAGATTATTCTCATAAAGGTTTTTGGATAAGGCTTTTAGATGATGAAACAACAAATGGTGCATTTGACTCAGAAAATATTTTTGTTAAATTTGCCACACAAAAAAAAGTAATCGAAATATTATCACTTCACTTTAAAAAAACCCCTCAACTAATGGAAGTACTTTTAAGCTACTCAAGGCCAACGGATAATGACTTATCTTACTCTCAACTATGGCACCGCGACTTCGATGACAACAACACGGTAAAACTATTTGTGTACTTATCCGATGTGAACGAGGTAGACGATGGACCATTTACTTTTTTACCAAAACCTAATTCAAAAAAAATAGGGTTTCAACTAAGAAGCCACTTAAGCGACGAGAAATTCTTTTCAAAGACATCTAAAGACAAAATAATTCAAATGTGCGCACCTAAGCTAACAGTATTCATGTGTGAAACATCCAAATGTTATCACATGGGAAGCAGAGTAATGCCCAATTCTTCAAGACTAATGTATACAGCCACCTTCATTAACCCACCACATCTTTTCCATAGAGAGAAATGCAGATTCAGCACAACGAAAAACCTATCAACTATAGAAAAACAAACTTTAGGGCTAGAAGCCTAAATAGAAAACATACATATGAAAACATTAATTATTACAACTCTAGCAGAGTATCAAACAAACTTTTGGCTTGAAATTGCGAAAACACTTAGAGCACAAGACTTCACCATTTCATTCATATCATTCGATGACAGATCCAGTGACACCTTAAGAGGCAACAACTTTACCACTTATAGCTTAAACAATTCAGATCGACAAAGATCCAAAGAATTAACAAAAAACTTAGATTTTAGTCTGAAAAAATATCAAATAGAAAACCTACATCACTGGTTAACTCATGAAAAAGTTTGTTTTAACTTAAACAACACAGAAGAAATGATAGAAAAGCTATTTAGTTATATCGCATTATCTGACAGATGTATAAAAGATAACATTGACAAAAAACCAATCATGCTTCAGGAACTAGGGGGATTTATTAGCGTTATAGCATGCTTCTTTTCCTCCAGAGCTCATAACGTAGATAATTATTTCATCGAGCCTTCGTTTTTCAAAGGCAGAATGTTTTTTGTAAAGAATTCTTTCTCTTCTATAGATATAGAAAAAAATAACACTCAAAAAACAAACCAACAAGAAGTGGAACGTTATCTAAACGATGCAATAGAAAAAAAGACTATTGTAATACCTAAAAAAGACAAGCATCACTACTCTAACACTCTAGCGAAAATCATTAACAAACATAATATTAAGCGTGCATTTGAAAAAGCCATTGATAAATTCATACTAAAAAAACATCAGGAGTTTGGCCATCTAGGACATCATATACGCAAGCACATCATAATGTTAATCAACGAGATAAGACTTAAAAGTAAATATGCCGAGGCCTCATCTCTTGAGAAATTTATTTATTTCCCTCTGCACGTTCCAGGAGATATGGCGCTAACTCTACGCTCTCCAAAATATTTAGATCAAATAAGCTTGGTTAACTATATTGCTAGAAATATCCCACATGGCTACAAACTAGCAATTAAAGAGCATCCTGCAATGATAGGTGCTATAGATGCACGAGAAATAAAAGGAGCACTAGATAAAAACGATCAACTTGTTATCATCTCTCCAAAAGAAAATAATTACGACATTATAAAAAAGTGTGACTGTGTCATATCAATCAACTCTAAATCAGGCGCAGAGGCAACACTTCTCAACAAGCAAGTACTGCTCTTAGGTGATGCTTTTTATAGCAACAACCCATTAACGACTTACATTAATGACATAAAAGAGCTTCATAACTCAATTACAATCAGCATAAATAAAGAAAAAAAAGACTATCAGAATCTAATAACAGACTATTTTCAGGACGTTTGGTCTCAGACTTACCCAGGTGAATTATACGTGTCAGATAAAAACAATATAGATACTTTCGCAAAAACTATAGTATCTTTTTTGACAAGGAATAAATAATGAATAATGACATTTCGCTACGATACCGATTATTTTTTTGCGTCATAGGTATAATCCTTCTATTAGGAACAATTCATTTCTCTCTCTTTGAGATCACTAATTTTACTACGATCAGCCCAATACAACCTATCATCAAAATAATTATTATATTTTGGGCAAGCTTTATAGCAAGTTCATTAATAATATTTAGATTGTCGCCAAAAAATAACAGTTTTTGTGGGCTGAACTCTCTTACAAAAAAACTATTAAATTATAAAGTGTTGCTTTCGCTTCTAACAATAAGTGCTATTGGTGTAATATTTCACTCATACTCAAAATATGCCTTAACCTACATTTACCCTATTGAGTGTTTCAGTTCTATACGCTTTGCATGGACTGTTACGCCACATGAACTACAGCCAACTTTTGTACGTATTTCAAGTATGATTGGTCATACATTAAGCTCTCTAATATTGCCAACACTTATAATTAGCACATATGCATTAGCATCTAAAAAATATGGAGATACAAATCTCAGAAATATAATTGTAATATTCATAGCTTCACTATCTCTTGGTGTTATCTACTCTGGATTCTTTGGTTCAAGAAATGCCATGCTTATTTTTATAATAATGGGGGCTTTTGGCGTATGCCTAGGATTGTTAAACAGCTCTAATGTAAAAAAATCATTGGGGGTTGCTGTATTATTGCTTAGCTTCATTGGCGCATCTGGTGCAACCTTTGCTTCTCTAATATTCATTGATCGCATTTATTGTGGAGCAAGTTCAGAGAAAACGGCTAAACCTTCAGAGAAAA
>AEVK01000282.1 GCA_000209515.2 gamma proteobacterium IMCC1989 | reverse complement strand
CACGCTTTTAAGGGCGGGGGATTTTGAATCTTTTGACTGTAAGTTGTTCATAAGTGTCAATTCTATTTAAAAGTCTTTAAAAACAATGGTTTATTGTATTTTTTACATTGCATTCGTTGTGATAAGTGCTCATGTATTGCAATGAATAGTAATGTATTGTCTACTATACGTCTATTATTTTTTATTTAGAGAGACGTAAACGTATGATAATCCCATATTTTGGCTCTTTGTCTTGTTATATTTCAGGTGAGAGCATGCCATCTTGATTAAACTGACCAAAACTTTTATTGATCGTTTGCCTATACCCTCTAAGAAGGCGAACGGGACAGCGACCCAAGAGATCTATCGTGATAGCACGCTGGTTGGTTTTGGTCTGCTGGTGGGTAGTGGTGGAACAAAATCATTCTTTATTGAGCGCCGTGTTAATGGGCGTGTAAAGCGTATCTCAATAGGCCGTTACGGTCATCTCACGCCCTCCCAAGCGAAGTTGAAAGCACAAGAGATGCTAGGCGCTATTGCTATGGGACAAAACCCAGCAGAGGAGCGTAAAGCGACAGAAGCAAAGTCGATTACTTTATCAGCCGCTTTTGAAGATTACCTAAATACTCGGAAATCGTTAAAAGCGGGAACTATCCAAAACTACCGCTACAGTGTTAATTGTCATTTATCCGATTGGCTTAATCGCCGCCTATCAGATATTAATAAGAATATGGTGGAAGAGCGACACCGTGAAATTGGTCAAAAAGCGCCCGCTAGAGCCAATAATACTATGAGAGTCTTGAGAGCGGTATTTAACCATGCTATCGCTAAATATGAAGATGCTGCAGGTAAATCGGTATTGTCATTTAACCCAGTTGATAGGCTAGGCCGTAATCGTGCATGGTACAAGATTGACCGGCGGCGAACGGTCATCAAAGCGCATGAGCTGCCCGTGTTTTATCAAGCGACAGAAGCATTGTCGAATGAAGTCAGCAGAGACTACTTTCGTTTTTTATTGTTTACTGGTTTACGAAAAATGGAAGCGGCAACGCTTACATGGAGTCAAGTCGATTTTATTGCTAAAACATTCACCATTCCTGATACCAAAAATCGTGATCCCCATACATTACCGTTAACAAATCATCTTTATGATTTGCTTCAATTTAGAAAAGTACACAGTCATTCACAATGGGTTTTTCCCAGTCCACGGGATAATGAAAAGCACCTAAAAGAACCGCGAGGGTCTGTAGCGATGGTGGCTGAGGCACTGGGCTCACCGTTTACATTGCATGATCTTAGGCGCACGTTTATCACTATTGCGGAGAGCCTTGATATACCCGCGTATGCGCTTAAACAGCTGTTAAACCATAAAAACCCTACTGATGTGACGGCAGGGTATATTGTTTCGGATGTTGAGAGGATTAGAGAGCCGATGGAAAAAATTAGTGGTTTTATATGCATGGAGATCGGCAATGAATAATCCTTACTTATTGGCTTTATATCCTGATTACTCGCATCCTTGGCCTGAATGTTTCTATGTGATTTTTGAAACTTATTGTATAGAAGCATATAAAGTTTTGAATAATAGGAAAGATACTGAAATTGATCGATTGATGTTTGATATTGACCATTATTGTCTAGGTATCAAGTCTAGACAGGATGTTCTAAAAGACCCTTCAAGTTACTACCCATATGCTGGCCATCAAGCAAAACTACTGCGAGCTATGTCTGGTGATGTAGATATTTCAGATATTTCGGTTTTGCCGAATGTTAGTTGGAGCGAATGTTTTGCTGTATCAATACTTAATAATGTTATCGTGGCAGTTGAAGTTGAAAAAATGTGTATGAATGGTAAATATTGCTCTGATTTCATTAGTTTAAATGGACGAGATAATGGTATAGATCTGGGTGAGTATATCGGTGAGTTTGCTGTTATATGTTCGGAGCTAAATGTTTTAATGTCATTAGTATCTGATACTACGAATAAGTATTCGTTTCAAAAATTTATAGACAACAAGAGAAGTGTTGATGCTAGAAATGCTGCTGATATTAGGCGTCAGCCTGAGCGTAAGCTCAAGAAAGAGTTTGTTTGTTGGTATCTTAAGAATAAGGGTTCTAGTACTTTCAAAAGTAAAAAACATGCTGTAGAAATCTTCGTTAAGGAGCTATCGTTAGAAAAAAGTAAGGTTTTTGCTCCGACAAATATACATCGAACCCTTCTTGATGCTTTAAGAGACTACGAAAAAGCTAATAAATAATTACGGCTGCACGTAGACGTAATACGTTTGCGTGCATACGGTCTTTCATAAATCATATTAAATCGTTCAAATACTCCCAACATCTTTTGAGGAGTATTGCCATGCAACACCAACTATTAACACCCAAACAAGCCGCCGAATCTATCGGAGTAACACAAGGCTTTCTTACCCGTGATCGCTGTACAACAGCAAAAATTCCATTCCTTAAGTTAGGGCATAAAACCGTCCGTTACCGTCAAGAAGATTTAGATGGTTTCCTAGCTTCCAGCCTTAAGACCTCAACCTCTGATTACCAAGGCGAGACTCGTTCCGCAGTGGCATAAAAAAACCCGAAACATTGTGGAGATGTTTCGGGTTTTCGGTTTTTACTAACAAGCAAATTAAGGTTAAACGAATGAATGCGATTATTCAAGTTGCACCGTGTGGTGGTGCGCCTATTAATATCATATCCAAAAGCCGTGTCACGATTGAAAACGAGGCATACAGAGATTCCATTATTCGTAGTCATCGCGGTTTTATGGGCACTTTGCGGCAAGCCTACGAAAGAGAGTCGCGCCGCAATGGTGCCACTTCTGCCAATATTCAGTTACGACAAGTAAGCGAGAGTTTACAGGCTCAAGGTATTGGTATGCCTTCAACCATTGATGATGACGAAATTGTCACACTAGCTGATGCGAGGTCAAAGCACTGTGCCCACCTAAAAAACAGTAAAAAATCTATTGACCATAAAATCATGCTGGCCTCTGAATTTGTTGAGGGTCATGGTTTTGACTGGCCTATTGCGATCACTAAAAAAGATGCGCCAGGCGATGTTCTTAAAAAAAACATATCTGCATTAAAGCGTGTGTCTGATTCTCGGTGGTGGAGGCGTAATTTTCGAAAGAGTCTAGGTCGTCAAACTGAAACAGTAGCGCGTGAATTGGGTGCAGTTCGTTCCGGCAAATCGCCCTATGTTTCGGAGTGGGCTTTTAACCGCTTTATGGTAAGGCAAAAAAGTAATCGCGATCTGATCGAGCGTATGGAAATGGTCGAGATGAATACCGGCGAGGTAGTAGATTTAGTTGCTGCTGTTGATGCTTCAATTTCTAACCCATCAAACAAGCGTGATGAATTAATGGTGCGCATGGGAGGGTGGGATGAAATAGCCAAAGCTATGGATTTACAGTGTTTGTTTTTAACGCTTACCACGCCGTCTAAGTATCACGCTTTAACTCACAAGGGCTTTAAAAATAAAAAATTTGGAGGTTTTACACCAAAAGATGGAGCTGAATATTTAGCCAAAGTGTGGGCACGTATTCGTTCAGAGTGGGCGCGTAATGGCATTAAGTGTTTCGGCTTTCGTATGTGCGAGCCTCATGCTGATGGCACGCCTCATTGGCACTTATCCCTGTTCTTTAGTGCGTCAGATTTGGCGGATGCAAAGCGTATTTTTGGTGCCCATGCATTGGCAGAGGATGGTGATGAAAGTGGTGCAGCGGCTTATCGTTGGGACTGTGTGCATATAGATCCAAAGAAGGGCAGTGCAACAGGTTATATGGCGAAATATATCGCTAAAAATATCGACGGCCACATGGTTGGTCACGATGAAGAGGGCAATATTTTTGCCGATCAAGGTGCGGCGCGTGTTCGTGCATGGGCTTCTACGTGGGGTATTCGCCAGTTTCAGCAAATAGGGTGTGCGTCTGTGACGGTTTGGCGTGAGCTGCGCCGCCGCCGTGACCCATTAGATTTGTGGGAGGCACAAGAAGCCGAAGCAATAAGAAAGGCCGCTGATGATGGCGATTGGGCTTTGTTTGTCGATTTGATGGGTGGTGCTTTTTCTAGTCGTGATGATCAAAAATTAAAATTATTAAAACCTGTTAACCCTGAATTAAACATTTACGGCGAAGAGGTAAGTCGTGTCATTGGTTTAGTGATGCGAGGAGTTGGGCGAATGATTAGAACGCGTTTTAAGGTTTGGGTTGTGCAGGAGCGAAAAGCGCCTGTGCCCTTATCTTTTAAAAGGGAGGCATCGCCTCCCGTCTTGGACTTGTGTCAATAACTGTACGGCAGGAGATTGTTAAATACGGTTATTGCAGAAGAAAACAGCAGTTAAACACTGTAAAACTTAAATTAACTAAGAGTAACAATGTATGAATATGAAACTTGAACAGGTGTTGTCGCCTGCTAATTGTGTGTCGGCGCGCGAAGAACTTAACTTATCTCAGGCTAAAGTGGCTTCTGATACTGGTATTAGTCGCCCGTATCTTTCTCAGTTTGAAAGCGGCAAGCGAGTGCTTGAAGATGCCAAACAGCAAGACTTGCTAGATTATTTTGGTGGGCACGGTTGGCAGCAGGTGGTGCCTGATAAAGAGAATGATGATGTTAACGAGCTGCTACCTTACATTGTTCGCGATGGCTTTGTAGTCCCTGATTCAATCAGTGCTGAAGATGTTGAGAGTATTCTGGAGGAATATTGCGAAAATGCCGAAAAAATAGAAAGAATACGTGCGGTGAGTATTGAGCGTGGGTCTTGGTCTGGAAAAATAGATACATACCATGCCAATGAGAACTGGCTGGCTGCGATGATGCTGGCTGCTCGCCAGTTTACGATCATACAGCTCTTACACGGCAAGCTAGATGCTGGTGGTGAATTTGTCGAACAAGATAGAGCCGCGATTACCACGGTTGGTGAATACGGCGATGATATGTTTTACCGTGGTTTTGTTAAGGGTGAGGGTATGGATTTTCGTGTTTAACAAATAAAGTCTATGTATAACAATGGTTTAACAGCTGTTTAACCATTGTTATACCGTTTATGTTCGCTTAGAGTTTGCTTAAGGGGTCGGTTAAACGTTCGCTTCTTGGGCTTTATATTTTGGTTAATGGGTATAGCTCAATGGTTTCTCTGGTGGCTTGTAATTACACTATATCGTATATACAATATAGTTATGAAGATTGAATATAATCAGGCAAAAAATCAAGCTAATATCGAAGAAAGAGGTCTTTCTTTCGATGATGTGGTTTTGCTTGATTGGGATACTGCGTTAATTGCTCAAGATATGCGTAGCCATGATGAACAGCGTTTTATTGCTTTGGCAAGCTTAGGTGGTCGTTTGCATGTTGCATGTTATACATGGCGCGGTGAGGTAAGGAGAGTTATCAGTTTTCGTAAAGCCAACAAGCGCGAGGTAGCTATTTATGAAAAAGCCATTAACGAATAAAAGCGGTGATGTGAGAGAGGTATCGGGCGATGATATGCTTGATTTTCGACCTGCACACGAGGTTGATCCTGAATTTGTGGCTCACAGCAAGAAGGTCCGTGGTTTACAAAAAAAGCCAACGAAAGAAAGCGTCTCTATTCGATTAAGCCCTGAGGTTGTCGAATTTTTCAGAGGGCAAGGCCGAGGCTGGCAATCAAAGGTGGATGATATTTTGAAAAGCCATGTTAGTAGCCATCGGTAACTGCTAGCTTTTTTGTGTATGTGTCATTACCAGCACCCCTAAATGCAATGAGGAGTGTTTTTCTCCTCGCTGGATTTAGGGGGCAACAAGCGGAGCGCGTTAGGGGGACTGTACTTTCTGCTTGGTTCGCAACTCTGCGTCAAGTTCCAGCTTCGTTTCTACCATTTCATCCAGTTCTTCGGCTGTAAATTTTTTGTTTTTAAGCTCTTCTATTGATCGAAGATAATTGAGAAATTTGGCCGCTAGATACGCTTTCATTAATTCATTATCATCCAGCGTAGTTAGTGCAGACAAAATATGTGTGTATTTACATTGAGTTTTTGTATCCATCTTAATAAGCCTATATCGAATGTTTTAAAGATTTGGGTGTGTAGTACGGAGTGTATTTGTGTATCAGCAGGCATCATCCAGCCAGTGATAGTCGACACTTTTTGATGAACCATCATTGTATTTTTCGAGAGGCGTTGCGTTCGGTGACGTTAACAATCTGTATTTGTCTAAAACTTTATCTGTTTTTCGGTGAACCTCTAGAAGCAAATCTAAAGCATGGCTAAGTGCGCGATGAGTCGATCTTTGGTCGCTGTATTCCTTGGATAAATATCCGTATTCAGCAGCCTGCGCGACCATATTAATAATGTGTCTTGCATTACTGGATTTATCTCGTAAATCATCAATAAAGTCGAGGTCCAGCTCTTTTTCGCTAGGGTTGAGGTCTCCGTTATTTTCCAGTTTTGTGGTTACTTTGGTTTTTAACTTATTGAGTATGATGATTTTGAGGTGGGCTAACTCTTCACCGGATAACTTGGGTAGCAGAGGTTCTAATTCTTCTGGTGATGCGCTTTTATGTGAGTTGATCATAACGAGTGGTATCCTTTTTTGAGAGTGAGGAAGGTGACTTAAGTTTTTGATAGGTTGAGACGTAGCAGGCACAAAAAAGCCGCATTACTTGAAAAATAATGCGGCTATTTTACTGAATAGATGTATTTGGGGTGTGCGTGTGCATATAGTGAGAGTGTCTACTATATGTCTACTATGAGGTTGGTGTTTTAGATTTGATAAAAGGCCGCTGGCTGCGGCGATTTCTAAATCGTTGGTTTTAAACGATTTATTTGGTACCAGAGGCCGGACTCGAACCGGCAC
>AEVK01000283.1 GCA_000209515.2 gamma proteobacterium IMCC1989 | reverse complement strand
CCCCCCCCCACATTCACCTAATATTTACCTCGCACTTACGTTAAGGAGCCTCTGATCAATACTTGTATCTATGCTGCTTTTGCCTAAAAAACTGCCATTAACGATGTAACAACGGTGAGTATCCACCGGCAACACCTTTGGTGGCGATGGCAACAGCATCATGAGCATGGAGACTTTCGATATGCTCGATACGCACCCAGAAATCCTTATAGCTGGCTTGCTGGTTAAGTGCATGCTTGACTCTACGCGCCGCATCTTCACAGAACATTTGGTTTGCGCCGTTTAAACGGGCAAACTCTTGTTCGTCTTCACGCTTTACGGCAGTTTGTACTGGCGTTTGCAGAACGTCTTCGATCACGTTAATTAACGCACTAATAGGCAGGTCATCGCACTCGTCACTCAGTTTGATACTCACGTTGGCATAGCTACGCTGACTATGCGGCGTCGCCACGCTGCCACGATCTGAACGCAACCATTGTTCTATGTCTGCTTTATCCACTTTATCGCTATCGGCGAAATCTTCAGAAAATGCTTGCTGCATTAACTGGCGAGATAAGGCCGCAGAACAAGGGCAGGTAGAAGAATAGGGGACTTTAACACTGAGCTCTACGCTCATAGCACTGCCATTCCATAAAGCTTTAATTGTGACAGGATAATCTTTCCAGCCGCTGTATTCGCTTTTTAGCGCGGGCTGGTTGATTAAATAATCGAACTCGATATTTAGGCAGGTCTGGCTACTAATATCTTCATGGCTGGCAAGCTTCTCTTTCAAGAAAGCTTTTAATGTATCCATCGTTAGTACTTGCTGGCGCGAGAACTCGGCGAGCAACAGGTACAGGCGCGACATATGAATGCCTTTGACTTCTGGCTTGGCCAAATCGACATAGGTTTCCACAAAGGTGTGAGCTTGGTAATTACCTAAGTCTTGATCGTTGATCACTAATGGCAAGGCTATACGGCTCATGCCGACCCAATCTAACGTACCATTGAATTGTGCTTTTTGGCTCGCTGCTACATCGGGCATATCGGGTTTTTGCTGTGTGGTCATAATAGTGTTTTCTGTTTTAGTTGTTCTTTAATTGTTCTGTTGTAGTCGTTCTATTTTAGCTGTTCTGCTTTAGTCGCATCGACGATGGAGGGAAACGTGTATTAGTCCGTGATTGGTACGGAAATGGTCGCTAACTGGTCGCCTTTTACTTCTAAATAAAAACAATTCTTTCGATTAGAGTGGCAAGCGGCGCCTGTTTGGTCGACCAAACACAGCAAGGTATCACCATCACAATCCATTCGGAGGGAGACGAGTTTTTGTGTGTGACCTGAACTCTCACCTTTGCGCCATAACGCTTGGCGAGATCGAGACCAGTAACACACCTGCCCTTTTTGAAGCGTCTCCAACAAGGCATCGTGATTCATCCACGCCATCATAAGCACTTCGCCCGTATCATGTTGCTGAGCAATCGCAGGGATCAGGCCATTATCATCGAATCGTACATGTTCAAGCGCTTGCTCAAGGGATACAGTATCGTTTAGTGCTGTTTTTTCTAGTGCGGTAAAAAAGGGATTATCCATGCTAAGGAGGGATTACCTGTCAATGTGTGTGCGAAGGCCTAAGTAGGTAGCGCTCTAAAAACCCTACGGTAAAAATAAGCCGCGATTGTAACAAAAGTAGCCAAGAATCTCACAAGTTCGCTAATAAATAGCGATATTTTTCGCTATTTGTGTGTTTGCAAATGAAGGTTTAAGGCTATGCCGCTACGTATTACGAGAAAACAATAGATCCCACACACCGTGACCTAAACGTTCACCACGTTTTTCGAATTTAGTCAGCGGGCGGTAATCCGGACAAGGCGAAAAACAATACTCCTCTTGCTGATTAGTAAAGCCTTCTGCTGTCGACATGACTTCCATCATATGGTCTGCGTATGGCTCCCAATCCGTCGCCATATGGCTAACGCCGTTTAACGCCAATTTGCGACGAATAAGCTGCATAAACTCTGGGTTTACTATGCGGCGCTTATTGTGCTTTTTCTTATGCCAAGGATCAGGAAAATATAGTTGAAAACGCGAGATACTTTCATCGGCAAAACAGTCTTCCAAGACATCGACCGCATCAGCCATATACACCCGCAAATTGGTGATGCTCGCTTTGGCTGCATTATTGATTAAACGTCCTACGCCGGGAGGGTGGACTTCGATGCCGACAAAGTCGATTTCTGGTTGCGCTTGCGCCATTTCGAGTAGGGAATCCCCCATGCCGAAACCCACTTCAACCACTAACGGGGCATCTTGCCGACCAAACACTTGTTGCTGATCAAACATGCCGCCAAATAAACTAAGACCATAGATCTCCCATGCGTGATCGAAGGCGTTTTTTTGACCATCGGTCATACGACCACCGCGAATCACATAGCTGCGTATGGGCTTATCTTTATATTCGGGCTTCATTTCAAACGTTTCTGACATACTTTACTCTTTCTACACTCTTTGATTATTCACATTCTCACTTTTACACACACGTGCTTAACTTTATCTATTTTTATACTGAAGAGCGAGCGATGCCGACAGCGAAACACAGCCACCCCACAATTAACAACAAACCGCCCAAGGGCGTAATAGGGCCAAACCAGCTAGGTGCGCCTATCGCTATTCCGTACAAACTACCGCTAAACAAGATAACTCCCGCCATCCACAGACAACCGGCCAAAACAAGTGGCAAAGGAACAGTAACGGTGGCAGGCAAACGCAGTATAAACAATGCTAAGCCAACGAGTGCCAACACATGAATAAAGTGGTATTGGATACCGGTTTGATATGCCGATAACAAGCTAGCACCAATGCTAGCTTTAAGCGCATGTGCGCCGAACGCACCTAAAACAACTGCGATCATACCGTTAATTGCTGCGAACAGCAGAAAGAGTTTAGCCATAAAGTGATATTACTCGATATTTATGTTGAGGAAAGCATGAATGTATAGGGGCAAAGGGGCTTTTGATGGAGTACTTTTGATGGTGAACATTTGGTAAATAATACTGACAGACTCAATGATTAACCAAAAATAAAAAAGCCGCTAAAAACGCGGCTTTTCGATAATATAGTGGTCAAAATAGAGAACAGAATAGATAATTAAACAGAAAGTAACTTATTCTATTCACAACACTATCTACTTACAATGCTATCTACTTACAACATTAGCTACGCTCTATGCTACTTCAGTTTCCATCGCTGTTTTGACTTTCTTCATCGCATTTTTTTCTAGCTGACGAATACGTTCGGCAGACACACCAAATTCAGCCGCTAACTCATGCAAAGTAGATTTATTATCGTCATTTAACCAACGACGCTGAATAATCACTTGGCTACGCTCGTCTAATGTGGCTAATGCGGTGCGTAAGCGGCTCGCATTATCGTCGCTCCAATCACTAGCTTCTAGCTCTTGCGCTGGATTATAACGGTGATCTTCTAAATAATTAGCTGGCGCTTTGTAAGCTGACTCGTCATCGTCATCATTGTCAGCATCAAATGAAGCATCGTAAGCCGACAAACGGCTTTCCATCTCGTGAACGTGCTTCACTTCTACATTAAGGTCTGCAGCAACGGCGGTAGCTTCATCGTAACTCAACCAGCCTAAACGCTTCTTTTGCCCACGCAAGTTAAAAAACAATTTACGCTGAGCTTTGGTGGTAGCCACTTTAACAATACGCCAGTTGCGTAAAATAAACTCGTGCATTTCGGCTTTAATCCAATGCACAGCGAAGGACACCAAGCGCACGCCTTTTTCGGGATTAAAGCGTTTGACCGCCTTCATCAAACCAACGTTGCCTTCTTGAATAAGGTCGGACTGAGACAAGCCATAACCCGCGTAAGACTTAGCAATATGTACCACAAAGCGTAAGTGAGCCATGACTAATCCGCGGGCAGCATCTAAATCTTCGTGATAATATAGACGCTCCCCAAGATCTTTTTCTTCCTCGACAGTGAGTACTGCAAAACTGTTAACCGCCTGCATATATGCATTAATATTCGCACCTGGCGAAAGCATGTCTACAGACTGTAAGCTAGTTCCCATTTTCCTTCTCTCTCTTTAAATCAATTAAAGGTGAATAATTATAGAGCTATAAACCGTTTCTAAGCACATTTACGTAGAGCTAAATGCATTGGTTTAACTGGCAATGCTAATATTCTAGCACGCATAAACACTTGTGCGAATATATAGATAAGGGCTAAGGCAGATAGTTCAACGAAAGTTCAATATCGTTGTGTTATAAGAATATAACGCAATAAAGATTAACCACTGCTTAATCAATTAGAGAATAGCTTTACTCTGGCTCAATATGCTTTAAATGTCGAGATACGGATAACCACGCACCCAACCAACCTAATACGCCTGCTAGCATAACCATCAAGGCCACTACATTTAAATCGATTAGTGATAGTGTGTATTCACTTTCATACTGAAATGCTAGCTGCTGTATTGGGGAGCTTAGCCATAGTTCTGCGATAAATAAGATAGGCAGAGCGAGTAGTGCGCCACCTATACCATACCAAAAGCCGGTGTAGAGAAAAGGGCGCTTGATGAAACCGTCGGTGCCGCCGACCATTTTGATCACAACAATTTCGTTACGTCGGCTTTCGATGGCTAAGCGAATGGTATTACCAATAATCAGCATCACCCCCACCGATAATAATAAGGCTAGCGATAACACCACGCGCTGTGCAAGATGCATGATTTCTTGTAAACGACGCAGCCAATTCATGTCTAATTGTGCGGTTTCAACTAACACTTCGTTCTGAAGCTGAGCTTGCAAGGCGGTGAGCTGCTCTGGCGTATTATTACTCGCTGTGGCTTGCACGGTGAGAACATACGGCAGGGGGTTGTTATTCAGAGAAGCGAGTACATTCCCCAAGCCTGAATACTGTTGAAACTCTTGCTGCGCCATTGCGGGAGTTATCAGCTCTACTGTATCTACTTCGGCTAATTCACTGAGACGTTGCTGTAATTTTTCTATCGCGATTAGCTGGGCTTTGGGCTGAATATAAAGCGATATTTGCGTATCGTTTTGCCACTGCTCGCTGACGGGGCGAATATTATCAAAGGCGAGATAGAGTAAAGCGGGCAAGACTAGGGCAATCGCTACGACTAACCATGTCATCATACTTTGCCAAGGCGTAGATAAGAGCCTTTTCAGGCTATCGACACAAGAGAAGCGATGGTGATCGACCCACGCATTGAAAGGTAAGGCGCTGACTAAGGAGGAAAAAGAAACCGACGATGAAAACCATGCAGATTGGCTTTTATTCACGCTTTTTTTATTTGATGGCTTTTTAGTCGAGCCACCATTAGTGCGAGAAAGCTGCGCCGCCGACGGCTTGTTTACTCGGCGGTTCATGTATAGGCCCCTTCTGCCAAAGCATCCGAGCTAGTCATACGCCCTTGATCTAAAGTTAATACCCGTCTCTGCATTTGTTCGACTAAAGCAATATCGTGAGTAGCAATTAAAACGGTGACGCCAACGCTGTTAAGATCTTGAAATAGCTGCATGATATCTGCGGATAATGCGGGATCGAGATTACCGGTAGGCTCATCCGCTAGTAAAATTGCAGGCTTGTTCACAATAGCGCGCGCAATACCCACACGCTGCTGCTCACCACCCGATAGCGCGAGAGGTGAATCGTTTTCTTTGCTCAGTAATCCCACACGCTCTAATGCAGCACGTACCCGTCGGCCTTGCTCTCGCGTAGACATTCCGGCAATTTGTAAGGGAAGTGCGACATTATCGAAGACGTTACGATCAAACAACAGATGGGGATTTTGAAATACTACGCCTATTTGGCGGCGTAAATAAGGAATTTGGGAGCGGGTGACCTGATCCAACACGCGATTACCGATGAGCACTTGCCCACGTGATGATCGCTCTATCAGCATAATCAGTTTGAGCAGCGTACTTTTACCTGCACCAGAATGCCCCGTTAAAAAAGCCATTTCCCCTGCTGCCAACTCGAAATTTACGTTGACTAGGGCATCATGACCCTCGCTGTAACGCTTACTGACATTATCAAAGCGAATCATAAGGGCAGCTAAGAACTTGTAGTGGTATTTTGCGCGTTTGAATTCTGCGTACCAAATAAAGCACGCACAAAATCATCAGCGACAAACGGTTGTAAATCATCAATGCCTTCGCCCACGCCAATAAAACGAATAGGCAGTTTGAATCGCTCGCTCAAAGCAAACACAATACCGCCTTTAGCCGTGCCATCTAACTTAGTCAGTACCAGCCCTGTGACACCAGCCGCTTTAATAAAATGCTCTGCTTGGGATAAAGCGTTTTGCCCCGTCCCCGCATCCAATACGAGTAACACTTCATGAGGCGCGTTAGGGTCAAGTTTCGCCATCACACGCTTCACTTTGGCTAACTCATCCATCAAGTGACTTTTGTTATGTAAGCGACCTGCAGTATCGGCAATTAATACATCAATACCTTTGGCTTGCGCCGATGACAATGCGTCGTAAATCACCGACGCGCTATCTGCGCCGGTATCTTGGGAAACCACAGCCACTTGATTGCGATCACCCCATATTTTGAGTTGCTCAACCGCCGCCGCACGAAAAGTATCGCCCGCCGCTAACATCACTTGCTTGCCTTCGTTTTGTAGGCGCTTGGTCAGCTTGCCTATGGTCGTGGTTTTGCCTACACCGTTAACGCCTACCACCAATGTCACCATCGGCATTTTTTTACCATCAGCAAACTGCGGCTGGATCATCATTGGGGCTTGTGTGTCAACTAATAGGTCACGTAGTTGCTGTTGTAATGCGGCATATAAGCTATCGCCATCATTCAACTGTTTACGCTCAACGGCTTTGGTAAGCTTGTCGATAATTTGAGTAGTTGCATCAATACCTACATCTGCCATTAACAACTGGGTTTCTAGTTCTTCTAATAGCTCGTCATCAATATGCTTTTTGCCTAGGACAACACTTGCGATACCTTCAACTAATTGGCTACTAGTACGGGATAAGCCTTTTTTAATGCGCTGAAAAAAGGCTAGGGATGGCTTTTCTTTTTCTATCGGCTCTGGCGTGCTTTCAATAGGCTGTTCTGCGGATAGCTCTGGAGACGCATCAGGTATCGCATCAACCATCGTAGGTGATGACTCAAGCTCGGGCGATGGGGCATCACTGTCGCTGTCACGGACATTGTCGAGCGCGGTACTGTTATCATCTTTTGTTGATTGATCCGCTTCGGGCGATGTATTTTTTCTGAAACGTTTAAAAAACATGAATAGGGTAACTCTCTCGCTTTTTTAACTTTATTAAGGGCTTTTTAGGCGATGTTATGCAAATACGATTAAAAGCGGTATCCTACCACCGACCTTAAATAAAGTCTCAAATCGTTTGCTCTAGCGGCCTAAGAAACGGCAACTATGGGTACTGCGCCAAGTCCCTCTAACTGATGACAACATTCTGTGCCTAAGCGTTCTTCTTCATCTTCACCAAAAGCAGTCAAACCCGCTAACAAGCCTAGTCAATTGCGCATTATTGGCGGGCAATGGCGGGGACGTAAGTTAGCGATTGCCGATGTAGATGGTTTACGCCCCACGGGGGATCGTATTCGTGAGACTTTATTCAACTGGTTACAGGGAAATATTGTTGAGCGGTATTGCCTCGATTTATTTGCCGGTTCTGGTGCTTTAGGATTGGAATGTTTATCCCGTGGCGCAACCAAAGTATTCTTATTAGAAAAACATCCTGCTGCCGCCACACAATTACGGCAGCACTGTGAACGCCTTGATGCAAGCAATGGTGAAGTAGTTGAGTGTGATACTTTAGGGTGGATAGAAAAGGCGTCTAAAGAAGTTGGAAAGAACATCTCACCAATAGATATCGCTTTTATTGATCCACCATTTGCGGCAAATTTATGGACAGCGGTAATCGATAGTTTAGAGAGTAGCGGCATACTCAGTCCAACCGCCATCATCTATATTGAAAGCCCTAAAGAACAAGTCATTACTACGCCACCACACTGGGAACTGACAAAAGAAAAGCGCACGGGGCAAGTATGTTATCGCCTGTTTCAGCGGCATCAAATAGATCACGCACAACCATAAAGTAACTACTCACTTACTCCATAAAAATAAGCTAGTAATAATTTCTCCTAGCGGCCATTGCTGGGCCACCACAATCCAATCTTTTATAGCTGCTGCTTGATCGTCTTAGCTGCGGTTATTGAAGTGCTATTAATATCAGGCAATTGAGCCGTCAGCGACTTAGTGGGTGTTTCAGCGATAGATGCCACTGAAAACACGAGCAAAAACAGGGGGGATAGTCGATAAAACACGGGAATACCTCAGTAATAGTCTGATTCTCTGATCATCACTAGGATAAAAACGTTCAATTGTTTATGATGCCACTCACGGTTTTTACTTACCATGCTATTTTTCATCTACCACGCTAGCATTTATGCTGTAACGAGATCATCTCCATGAAAAAAGTCGTCTATCCCGGCACATTTGACCCCATCACTAATGGGCATGTCGATCTTGTTGAACGCGCTTGCCGCCTGTTCGACCATGTCGTTATTGCTGTAGCCGATAGCAGCAGTAAAAACCCTTTGTTTGATTTACAGGAACGCGTGGATTTATGCCGCGATGTGTTGCAGCACTTAGATAATGTAGAGGTAAAAGGCTTTAACGTGTTACTGGCGCATTTTGTAGAAGAGCAGGGCGCACAGGCAGTGATTCGTGGATTACGGGCGGTATCAGATTTTGAATACGAGTTTCAGTTAGCTAATATGAATCGCGCGTTGTTGCCGCATATGGAAAGTATTTTTTTAACGCCTGCGGAACATTTATCGTATTTGTCGTCGTCACTGATCAGAGAAATTGCTTCTCTGAATGGAGACGTTAAACAATTCGTGCCCGCTGCTGTTGAAGCTGCGCTGAAGGAAAAGTTTTCTCGTTAGAAGACTGCACAAGAATCGAAGTCTAGTTTTTATCCCGTCCAATCTTTTCAACTTGGCGCATGCCACGAATACGTCGCATCACATCCGCTAGATGCACACGATTTTTAACACCGATGGTTAAGCGCAAAATATTGCGGCTAGGATCTTTTTCTTTGTACTGAATTTTTTCAATATTCGCACCTAATTCAGTAATGCGACTAGCGATTTTTGCGAATAGCGAGCGATCCGATTCCACGTTGATAATCAAATCAACAGGGAACTCGCCCTGTACGTTCTTAGACCAACTCACCTGACTCACTTTGTCGAGATTTTCACGTACTTCACTAATATTCTTACAAGTATCGACGTGAATCACTAAGCCTTTTCCCGGGCTGATTAGTCCGACAATGGCATCCCCCGGAATAGGGTGACAACATCGAGAGAGCGTAATCATCGTGCCGTCGGTTGCATCAATGGTGAGCGCTGATTCTACCAAGGTAGACATATCATCGGCTCGATGCGGTACTAATAATTTAGCGACCTTAGTGCTCATTAAATTACCCAGACCGATATCACTTAATAAATCATCTAAATTCTTATACTCAAGCTCTTCAAATACTCTGCGCAGGTTTTTTTCATCGAGCCCATCGTCCAAGCTAACGTCCACCTGCTTAAGCGTGCGATTTAGCATGCGACGGCCAAGATCGATGGCATCTTGCTGTTGGTGATTTTTAAGTGATTGCCGAATGGCGACACGGGCTTTACTGGTTTTCACTGTATTCAGCCAGTTAGCTTGAGGACGGCGATTTTCTGCGGTGATAACGTGGACTTTTTGCCCGTTGCTGAGAGGCTGGCTTAGGGATGCTGTACGGTTATTAATGCGACAGGCATAACAGGTATCGCCTATTTCGGTATGCACGGCATAAGCAAAGTCTACTGCGGTGGCATCCATCGGTAATTCAATGATTCTGCCTTTGGGAGTAAATACGTAGATTTCATCCGAAAAGAAATCGTTTTTCACTTGCTGAATAAATTCGACGGGATCGCCCGATGTTTGCTGAAGCTCCAACAGGTTTTTAATCCAGCGCCTTGCGCGAGATGCGCTAACCTCGTCGCCGCTCTCCTCTGATTTAT
>AEVK01000284.1 GCA_000209515.2 gamma proteobacterium IMCC1989 | reverse complement strand
TCGAGCAACAGTTGTGTTTATCGGCGGCGGTGTATTGTATTTTTTTAATGGTCTACAAATTAGTGGCTCTCATCGGCGAAGAAGATTTTTACACGCGAGATTTTTTGCAGGGAAATTTTTCTATCAATAATACGTCTGGCGACGATAATGAAAACGCTGAATCCGTACTCGATATTGATTCGGCCATTGCGACCTTAGAAGGTAGCCAATACAAAGATAACTCGGCTATCGTCACATGGATTAACTGCCTTAAACGTTATAAAAATACCCACAATGTACAACACGCTTCTGATGCGATTGCCTCTAGCGTTGAAGCTTTAGCCATGCAGTTAGAGTCGGGCAATAATATGATTCGTTATATTATTTGGGCGATTCCTTCTATTGGCTTTGTGGGCACTGTACGCGGTATTGGGCAGGCGCTAGCACAAGCAGATGAGGCGCTAGCAGGTAATATCGCCGGTATGACCGCCAGCCTAGGTGTTGCGTTTAACTCTACCTTTGTCGCTTTGTTAATTAGTTTAGTGTTGATGTTTATCTTGCACATATTACAAAGTCGCCAAGATCAGATGGTGATCAACACCCAGCGCAGTTGCGAAACCAACTTGCTTGCGCATTTGCATCAATAGCTCACGAATTAACTAGAACGACATTATGTTATTTAAGCGACGTTCATCAGACGGTTTCAATCTCGCATTTTTAGATGTGATGGCCTGTGGTTTGGGTGCCATTGTACTTATTTTGATGTTGGTGAAATTTAATGCCACAACCGATGTGCCCAGTGATGAAATCGAGCGTTTACAGCAAGAGCTTGTGGCATTAGAAAATAATACTGCTGCCACCAACGATGTGATAGCGCAAACGGACAAAGATATCTCATCTGAAGCGGCATCTCTCGCGCAAATCAAACAACGTATTCAGCAGCTCGCACAGCAACAAAATGACACCCAGCGCGCACTCAATGATAAAAAAGCCGTGCTTGCGGATGTAGAGCAATCCGTCGCTGCCGCTGCACCATTGCAAGCGGATGAAAATATTCAGCTGGACGGTGTTGGTGAAGAAAATTACCTGCTCGGCTTGAAAGTCGAAGGCAAGCATATTGGAATTTTGATGGACATGAGTGCATCCATGACTGATGAAGCACTCATTAATATTATTCGCCGAAAAATCGGTAGCGATACCGATAAAAAAAATGCACCTAAATGGCAGCGAACTAAACGCGTTGTTAAATGGTTACTTGCGCGGTTACCACAATCCTCTTATGTGAGTGTGGTTGGTTTTAACGATACAGCCAGTAAGGTCGGTACGCTGAGTCGAGTGTCGGCCAATAACGCCAGCTCGATGCAAAAGCTTAGTCGAGCAATAGAACAGCTTATTCCGCAAAATGGCACTAATTTACAGGCGGCTCTCAGAGAAATCAAAACGGTTAGCCCTAATATGACACATCTCTATGTGGTTACCGACGGCCTGCCCACATTAGGTGAGCGTTCTAAAAGCTTAAGCTCTTTAGCTAATTGCACTTCCTTATTCGGCAAATCAAAAACCATCACCGGAGAATGCCGTTTGCGCTTATTCGTTTATAGTTTGCAGCAAGCAAAACTGAGCGGCGTGCAAGTCAATGTTATTTTGTTACCGCTAGAAGGCGACCCTCAAGCACCACAAGCTTACTGGGATTGGGCGGCATCCACGGGCGGCCTATTTATTAGTCCTGCAGATTCTTGGCCATGAAACAGCGATTATGAAAAGACAGCGCGCGTCCTTAGAGGTGTTTAATATCGCCTTTTTAGATATTATCAGTTGTGCCTTTGGTGCAATTGTTTTGCTGGTGTTGCTCGCAAAAAATAATCCGGAAGGGGAGTTTTTTGATGCCTCACAGCTGACTGAAAAGATTAGTGATTTAATTCAAGCCGTTAACCAAGCCGAACAACAATCACAACAACAAAGCGCCGCGCTGGATAAGAAACAGCAACGCCTACAGCAACTCCAACAAGCCGCCGCCAGTAATGCGGATAAACAAGACGCACTGAATAGCAATATCGCCGCTGCCAAAAACCAAGTGCAGCAACTCACCTCTACTGCCGAGGGTTTGCGTAATATCGTCGAATCACGGCAGCGTGCTGCCCTGCAAACGGGTAGTGCGACCGAGCGCGATGAAGAAGTGGGTGGTATTCCCGTGGACAGTGAGTACATAATTTTTATTGTTGATACCTCTGGCAGTATGCAGCGTATTTGGAATAAAGTCCTCAGCACCATGGACGATATCCTAGACAACCACCCTAGAGTAAAAGGGGTGCAAGTGATGAGCGATATGGGTAACTACCTAGTCTCATCGTCAGCGGGGAAATGGCGAAAAGATACTCCCGGTAGTCGCAAAGCCATTTTGTCTGCAATGAAAACATGGCGAGGTCGCAGCAATAGTAGCCCCGTAGAAGGCCTGACGATTGCGTTGCAAACCTATGCCCGAAAAACCAAAAGCCTCTCCATTTACATATTAGGTGACGAATACTCCGGCGGCTCTTACGATCCTGTTATTAACGCCCTTAACAAACTCAATACCGATCCTAAAACCGGAAAACGCCTAGCCCGCGTTCACGCTATTGGTTTTCTCTCTGGCCAGCCCACCATAAAATACTCAACGCTAATGCGCGAAATAACAAGGCAGAATAGAGGCACATTTTTGGCGTTGCCGTAGAGTTAATAGTAGTAATTTTTATACTGTTTTTTCAGAAATCAATAGCTGCTGCGGCTAGTATGCCTAGAATAACAATTACCGAGACGAGCTCAATAAGCGTGAAACCTGACGACTGTTGTTTTTCCATGTTTACGGTGGTGTTCATTAGATACACTGTATTTCTGTAGTAATTCTTATAATAATTTGTAGTAAGAATTTGTTGTGGAATGCCTCTATAAAATAGTTGCTGTAAGTACTGTAATTAATATGTTGGCGTTATATAAGTATAGCAACGAAAACAAAAAATGAAATTGTGTGCTTTTAATCCTCTTGCGTGTGCTAGATGGAGTATTATTATGCTGTGATCGATAGGTTGCATGTCTCTGCGGTTATCATTTCTTTCTATTTATTATACTGTTAATTATATTTATTATTATTTCTTGACCTCCCCCTTATTGCCCCGCATTCTATGCTTTCATTTTTTTTGTAAAGGCTGTTATGGATTACTCTCTTACGTATTTTGGTATTTTACTTTTGACTGGCCTACTGGCGGGTGTCATTAATACTTTAGCGGGGGGCGGCTCCAATCTGACCTTACCTGCGTTGATGTTAACTGGTATGCCTGCTGATGTTGCAAATGCGACTAATCGGGTGGGAGTATTTTTACAGTGTGTGGTAGGTGTTCGTGGTTATAGTCATCACGGTAAGGTGCAAACGGATGATGTAGCGTGGGTGCTGGTGCCTAATATTATCGGAGGGGTGATTGGCGCGGCAGCAGCAGCGATATTACCGGCAACGTTGCTGAAACCTTTATTATTGGCGACGATGTTAGGTGTGGCTTTTGTGATATTGGTTTTTCCCTCTGTTATTGCTCCACCGGAAGGTACAGCGGTATATAAAATGAAAAACCGCCCATCTGCATGGGTCGCTTTATTTTTTGCCGGTATCTATGGTGGTTTTGTTCAAGCAGGTGTGGGTTTTTTATTGATCACTGCGCTAGCGGGTACGTTACGTTACGATATGGTACGTAGTAACGCCTTGAAGTTGATTTGTACCTTAGCCTTTACTAGCGTGGCGTTGGTTATTTTTATTGTGGATGACTTGGTACGTTGGTTGCCCGGTTTGGTATTAGCGGCAGGTATGATGGTCGGTGCGGCTATTGCCGTCAAAATTTCTCTAGATATTAGTCAAAGAACCATGAAGTGGTTTCTGTTTGTTATGACATTGGCGGCAAGTGCGGCTGCGATGTTTTTGTAAATACCTAAACGCAAACAAGTGATTAGAAGAGTATAAACCAACCAGTATGAATAAAATTAATCCTAAAAAATTACACCATAGTAAATGGACGGCAGTGACACCGGTGAATAAGGAAAAACACTTTTTAGTGACAGGTGTTGATTTTGATGAGGAGGGTGAGGTGATAGCGTGTGAAATAGAAGCTGTAATATCACGCCGAGCGATATCTATTCAGTGGCAAGAGTTAACGGATGATACTTATTGGTTGTTCGGTTGGAAGTAATCGCTAGTTGTATTGGTTATGCAAAAAATTAGTCACGCAAAATTAGCCACGTAAAAAAAGTCACGCAAAAAAAGTGATCGTTTAGCGCCAATAGTCCAGCCATGCATTCATTACTTTTCTGGAATATTTGTAAGTGCCATAGCTGCCATTGTAGCGTGCTAAGGCGTTGGCGATATGCCCTTTTTCTCTATCAATATAGTGTTTTAAAATAGTGCAGCCGTAACGTAAATTAGTGTCTAAATCGATAAGACTATCATCAGTGCGCCCAATTTCTTTTTTCCAAAACGGCATCACTTGCATCATGCCTTGTGCACCCACCACTGACACGGCATATGGATTAAATGCACTTTCAATCTGGATTACCGCTAATACTAGTTCTGGTTCTAGTTGTGCTTGGGTGGCTGCATGATGAATTTTTTGTAAAAAGTGAAAACGTTTTTTAGGATCTTTAATATAGCGTTTCAGTTTTTCTGACATGGCCACTAGCCAGACTTCAGCATCAAAGCGGTCGTCAAAACTTTCTGATTGGTTGATCGATTTGAGTAGTGCTTGGCGAAGTGCTTCGTCTACTGCTTTGGCTTCGGTTGATGTTGTTGATGTGTTCGCATGCGATATGTTGGGTGCGATCAAACCACCCCACGCCATAATGAGTAATAAGGCGTAGAGTGTTTTTTTTGAAGTGAATATATCGCTAAATAACACAAAAATTGACATGTACGGTTAGTCAGCTTGTGCGGTTAAGAAGTCAACAACACTACCGGCATCTATTTCTTGCTTTTCGCTATCACGGCGACCTTTGTATTCTACCTGTCCGTTTTCTAAGCCGCGATCACCGACTACAATACGATGAGGGATGCCTACCAGCTCGGTATCCGCTAACATGACTCCTAAGCGTGCTTTCGGCTCATCCATATAAATCACATCGTATCCCGCTGCTTGTAGTTCCTTATAAAGCACGTCGCACTTTTCACTCACTGCAGCTGATTTGTGTGCGTTTATAGGTATGAGTGCTACTTGGAATGGTGCGAGTGCAGAAGGCCAAATGATGCCATTATCATCGTGGTTTTGTTCGATAGCTGCTGCAACCACACGAGTCACGCCAATACCGTAACAGCCCATAGTGATGGCCTGCGCCTTACCGTTTTGATCGAGTACGGTCGCGTTCATTGACTCGCTGTATTTTGTTCCCAGTTGAAAAATATGACCGACTTCAATACCACGTTTAATATCCAGTGTGCCTTTACCGCAAGGGCTTGGATCTCCTACCATCACATTGCGGATGTCGACCACTTCGCCCAAGTCGCAATCTCTTTCCCAGTTAACACCAGTAAAGTGAACGCCTGCTTTGTTGGCACCACAACAGAAATCGTTGAGTACTGCTGCGCCACGGTCAACGTAGGTTTTGATCGTTAATCCTTTAGGTCCTAGTGAGCCTACAGTGCAGCCAATTACTTCTTTAATTCTATCTTCTGGTGCAAAGGTGAGAGGTGTAGCAATACCAGCAAGCTTTTCTGCTTTGATCTCATTCATTTGATGATCGCCACGGAGTACGAGTGCGACTAATGGGGCTTTGGCGTTCTCTTTTTTTGCTTGTTCTTTCGTCATTTCGCCCATCACAATTAATGTTTTAACACTTTGTTGTGGGGTTAAATTAAGGAAGTCACATACTGCTTCTATAGTCTGTTGGTCAGGTGTAGCTACTTCGGTTAATTCAGCGGTTGCAGCTTTACGTGTGTTTGTTTCGATTGCTTCTGCCATCTCTACGTTCGCCGCATAGTCGCTACCGTCACTAAAGGCGATATCATCTTCACCACTGCTAGCGAGTACGTGGAATTCATGTGAGCCTGAGCCACCGATAGAGCCATTGTCTGCAATCACTGGGCGATAATCTAAACCAATACGATCAAAAATATTGCAGTAAGTTTGGTGCATCACATCGTAGGTGTCTTGTAATGATGCTTGGTCGATATGAAATGAGTAGGCGTCTTTCATAATAAATTCACGTGAACGCATAATGCCAAAGCGTGGGCGAATTTCGTCGCGGAATTTTGTTTGTATTTGATAGAAATTAGCCGGTAATTGTTTATAGCTATTAACATCGTTACGCACTAAATCGGTAATCACTTCTTCGTGTGTGGGGCCTAAGCAAAACTCTCTTTGGTGGCGATCCTTGATGCGTAATAGTTCTGGCCCATATTCCTGCCAACGCCCAGATTCTTGCCATAATTCAGCAGGTTGTACCACAGGCATTAACACTTCTTGTGCGCCAGACTTATTCATCTCTTCTCGGATAATATGCTCAACCTTACGTAGCACCCTTAAGCCTAGAGGCATCCATGTGTACAGCCCCGATGCCAGCTTGCGCACAAGTCCAGCGCGTAGCATAAGCTGATGGCTGATGACTTCTGCATCTGCAGGAGTTTCTTTGGAAGTGGAGAGTAAAAAACGGCTAGCGCGCATGGGCTAAGTATCCTTGGTGTGTCATTGAATGTGATGTGAATCGAAGATCAAAGGATGTATTCTAAGAGAGATCACCGATAAGGTACAGATTAAACCGGAGTTCTTGCAATGTTTACACTACACGAGCGCTTAGTCGCCGATTCTACACAGATAGGCGAATTGCCTTTATGTACCTTATTGCTGATCAACGATGCGAATTATCCATGGTTGGTACTAGTGCCTAGGCGTCCAGAAATACGTGAGATTTATCAGTTAGAAACAGCTGATAGAGTGCAGTTATTGGAAGAGTCGTGCGTATTGTCAGAAGTGATGGATGCTGTTTTTACGCCATTAAAAATGAACGTGGCTGCATTGGGTAATATGGTTCCCCAGCTACATCTACATCATATTGCTCGTTTCTCGGATGATCCCGCATGGCCAAACCCTGTATGGGGTGCTGTGCCTGCGAAAGCATATGGTGACGAGATACAACAAAAACTGATTTTTTCTATTGTTGAAAGATTTAATAATACTGACTTGAGACTTGAGACTTGAGACTTGAGA
>AEVK01000285.1 GCA_000209515.2 gamma proteobacterium IMCC1989 | reverse complement strand
ACGCGTGAGCACATCTTGTTGTCACGTCAGGTTGGTGTTCCTTTTATCGTTGTCTTCTTAAACAAAGCTGACCTTCTTGCAGAAGATTGCGGCGGTGTTGATTCAGAAGAATATGCTGAAATGCTAGAGCTTGTTGAAATGGAATTGCGTGAGTTATTAGATCTTTATGAATTCCCAGGCGACGATACGCCAATCATTGCCGGTTCTGCGTTAATGGCGCTGAACGGTGAAGATGCAAACGAATTAGGAACTACTGCGGTTAAGAAATTAGTAGAAGCGTTAGACGCCTATATTCCAGAGCCAGAGCGTGCTGTTGATCA
>AEVK01000286.1 GCA_000209515.2 gamma proteobacterium IMCC1989 | reverse complement strand
TATTTTGCTTGAAGAATATTCGAGAAGGTAAAGAAGCAGTACAGGTCGATGATAATTACCCGCTTTCTCCATACTTTCTTGTCTACGTCTCAGATGAAGCCGTGGTAGAGCTAAATTTCACACAAAGTAAAAAAGTGCTAGACCTAATTAAGCGACATGCCTTCATTCATAGTGAAGTAGAAACAGATTGTGTTGAATTAATAAACACCAAGACAAAGAATGGTCGCAATCTTGAACATTACCAACATCTGCTCGCTGTAGCGGTGGATAGCATCGCAGGCAAAAGCGAAGAAAAAGGTGTTGAAAGTCTGTTCGCCAAAGGTGGCACAGTGCTCACCGCCACCAGCAGCCAAGGCATAGAAGACTTTGCTGTTGTTTCCTATCTTATGTTAGTGGATACGGAGGAAGCGTGCGCATGACAACCGAAGTCCAGCCTCTTCAATCCATAAGCTTTGACGATTTTCTTGATCTGTTAGCCGTTCCGAAAGCATGCGAGATAAATAAGCCCATCTTCAAAAAAATGTTTCTGGATGCCAGCGATGGCAAAAAAGCGATATTCGATGTCGCAGATAAAAAGGCACTAAAAGGCGATATTGATAAAATACGTTGGCTCTACACCCTAAAGCCAAACACAATCAACATTGCACCTTATAAAGACCAAGAACGCGAATATCCAGAAATCGCAATATTGCATATCGAGCTTGCACAATCAGAAAGGCTCAAGCGAATAGCACACTTTATCAATCGTGCTATTCCATACCCGCTGGTAATGCTGTTTACCTGTGAAGCAAGTAGCGCGCAAAATCTAGCGCTAGTGCTAGCCGATAAACGCATTAATCAGGCAGATAAAGAAAAGTGGGTGATTGAAAACAGCATACACACGCGCTGGATAACCCTAACTTCAGTAAGCTCAGCGGAATACGAGTTTTTTGAAAGCCTTAAAATAAGCAAGTTACCGTTTACAAATTTCTTCGCACTATATCAAGCATTGATTGAGCGAGTGGTCGCCGTTAAGTGTGCTGAACACAGTGGTATTTTTTCTATTGAGAAGGCTGCTGCTTCAAGTCAAAAAACATCAAGCACCGCACGACTAGATAAATTACGCGAGCTTGAACGACTGGGAGCACTGCGTTCAGAAATATCGAACAAGCTCAAAAAAGAAAAACAAATGGGTAAGCAGGTTGAACTGAATACTCAGATCAAACAGATTAATGATGAGATTGCCAATATCCAAGGCAGTCTTTAGAAAGAATATTGAAGGTTTAAAATGGGAAATAAAATGAAGAATGTAGAATTAGAAGACGGCCAAAGTGCCGATATCGTGTCTGACAATATTTCAAAAATGAAAGAGCTGTTTCCCGATGCATTTTCAGAAGGCGGTGTTAATTTTGATACTCTTCGTCAGTTGCTCGGTGATGCATCCGTTTTGGATGAAGGCGAAGAAAAATACGGATTGAGCTGGCACGGTAAAAAGAAAGCACGTCAGATTGCGCTGACGCCTTCTACAGGCACATTACTGCCGTGCCCTGATGAGAGTGTAGATTGGGATACAACCAAAAACCTTTTCATCGAAGGTGATAACCTTGAAGTACTGAAGCTTCTTCAAAAAAGCTATGCCAATAAAGTAAAGATGATTTATATCGATCCACCATATAACACAGGAAAAGAGTTTATATATCCTGACTGCTTCCAAGAGAATCTCGACACCTATCTTAAATATACTGGTCAGGTTGATGAAGAAGGCATGAAATTCTCATCGAATACCGAAAGCACAGGGAGAATGCATAGCAATTGGTTGAGCATGATGTATTCAAGGCTAAAAATAGCAAGAGGTCTTTTAAAAAATGATGGAATTCTGTTTGTGTCGATTGATGACAATGAAATAGCAAACTTAACTTCAATATGTCACGACATCTTTGGTGAAGATCATTTCTTGGGGTGTTTTGTTTGGAAGAGACGTCAAAATGCAGATAGCCGGAATTATTCAAATGTTTCTCCCGACCACGAGTATATTTTGGCTTACGCAAAAACTCTTGATGCACAACTAAAAGGTAAATCTATAGATACCTCTAAATATAAAAATCCAGATAATGATCCTAGAGGAGATTGGGCAAGTATTGATTTATCTGGGCTGGCAACTTCTGACCAGAGACCAAACTTGCACTATGATATTGTTGATCCAGAAACTGGTAACTCTTACCCGCCCAATCCAAATCGCGGTTGGTCGAAGAGTAAAGACCGTGTACAGAAAATGATTGAGGAAGGCCAGATTCTATTCCCAGCCAAGCCCACTGGAAGACCAAGAGAAAAGAAGTTTATAGCTGATCTTCAAAGTTCTGTAACAGGTGTATCTACATGGCTTTCATCAGATATCTCAGGGTTTACGACAAATGGGACGAGAGAAGTATCTTCATTATTTGGTGCTAAGGTTTTTGATTTTCCCAAGCCCGTTCAATTAATCAAGTTCTTTGTTGATCAACTAACGTCCAAGGACGATATCGTTATGGATTTCTTTGCCGGATCAGCAACTACAGCACAGGCAGTTATGGAGGCGAGCGCAGAAGATTCTAATAATAGAAGGTTCTTATGTATCCAGCTTCCTGAACCAGTGGGAGAAAAAACTGAAGCTTTTAAACAAGGTTTTAAGACTATTACAGAGTTGGCTTTGGAAAGGGTAAAGCTTGCCGCAAAAAAAATAGACAATGATGACGTCGATACTGGGGTGAAACTTTTAAAATTGGCAGGATCAAGTATTCAGGTTTGGAATCCAGACCGAACAGATATTGAAGAAAGCCTGCTTTCACACGAAGAACATTTGGTAGAGGGTAGAACTGAGCAAGATGTGCTCTACGAACTCCTTTTAAAGCGCGGTGTAGACCTTACTGCACCAATCGAAACTCGTGAGATGGCAGGTAAGAATATCTACAGCATTGGTTACGGCGTTCTATTCGCTTGCCTTGATGAATCAATTACCAAAGAGCAGGTAGAAGATATTGCTCAAGCAATTATCACTTGGTATGGCGAACTGGCTCCAAGTTCCGATACCCATGTTTTCTTCCGTGATAGCGCCTTCCGAGATGATGTTTCAAAAACCAACATGGCCGCCATTTTAGAACAAAATGGCATTACCCATGTTCGCAGCTTGTAAGGGAGTATAAGCATGAGTAGAAAAATCAGTGGTGCAGAATACCCCTTGGCGAAAATATTTAGCTCGGACTTTGAATACGTTATTCCTTCCTATCAGCGTCCTTACGCTTGGACGGTAGATCAGGCTTCAGAACTATTCGATGATCTTTTTGATTTTTACTCTTCTGAGCCAGATGAAGGATATTTTCTGGGAAGTATTGTGCTTATCAAGCAAGAGGGGCTTCCTTATTCTGAGGTCATCGATGGGCAGCAAAGGCTTACTACGCTAACAATATTGCTGTCTGTACTCGCTTTCAATATGCAGGGGAGCCAGCGCGACACGCTTTGCAAGTATATTTTAGAACCGGGTAACGAGTTTGAAGGGCTGGAGCCAAAGCCTAGGCTCACTTTACGTGAACGAGATAAAGCATTTTTTCTCAAGTATGTTCAAGAGCTAAAGTTTGATGAGCTATTTGCGCTTGACGAAAAGGGTGTTGATAACGAATCTCGCCTGAATATCAAAAAGAATGCGCTGTTATTCAAAAGTCGTGTAACTAAATCGTTAAAGGATGACCCAGAGAAGATTAAAGGCTTTGTCGCTTTTTTGCTGCAAAGATGCTTTTTGGTGGCAGTCTCTACCCCAAGCCAGCAATCAGCGTTTAGAGTGTTCTCGGTAATGAATAGCCGAGGCTTAGACCTTCAGCCTACCGATATTATAAAAGCCGATATCATCGGAAAGTTGCAATCCGATCAGGAACGTGAGAGCTACAATGAGCGCTGGGAAGATATGGAAGTAGAATTAGGCCGAGGTGGATTTAACGATCTTTTCACCTATGTCCGAATGATACATGCTAAGGAAAAAGCCAAGCGATCTTTGCTGGATGAGTTTCGTGAGCATGTGCTTAAAGAAAACCCTGAGCCTGACAAGCTAATATCTGAAATATTGGAACCCTATGCGAATGCATTAGCGATAGTGCGACAAAGCTCTTACGAGGCAACTTCGCATGCAGAAGAAGTGAATAAATATCTTCGATGGTTAAATAGGATCGATAATTCGGACTGGGTTCCTACAGCGATTAAGTTCTTATCAGACAAGAAAAATGAACCCGAATATGTTGCTTGGTTCTTTGAGCGTCTGGAGCGCTTAGGTGCCTATATGCACGTGTGTGCGCTGAATATTAATGAACGAATTGAGCGTTATAACAAAGTGGTTTCAGAATTGGAGTCACCACATTCACTCACATCACCTCTGGCCACTATTGAGCTTTCTGAGGCAGAGAAAGAGAAAATGCGCGAAGCGTTGGCTAGTAATATTTATGAGCTCACACCAAGGCGTCGCAACTACCTAATACTAAGGCTGGATGCATTCATGTCAGATGGTGCTGCATCTTACGACCCGACAGTGCTAACAATCGAGCATGTTTTACCCCAAACCGTAGACCCTACCAGTGAATGGGCTTCATTATGGGTAGACCCAACGGAAAGAAAACAATGGGTGCATAAAATTGCGAACCTTGTTCCTTTAAATAGAAGACGAAACTCCCAAGCGCAAAACTATGATTTCGCTAGAAAGAAAGAAGCTTACTTTTCTGGCAAAAAAGGCGTGTCATCATATGTTCTAACCACGCAAGTGCTGAATAGCCCCGCATGGACTCCAGGCTATCTTGCAAAAAGGCAACAAGAATTGCTGGATGTTCTCGAAGATAATTGGAGGCTAAGAGCTTGATATGATGAAACTGCATTTTGAAGATGATCTCGATTACCAGAGAGCCGCGATTGATTCAGTCGTTAACCTGTTTAAGGGGCAAGAAATATCGCGCTCCGAATTTACTGTTACCTTTCAGGCACCATCCAGTGTAAGTAGCAGCCCAAATTTTTCATTAGGCATGGAAGAAAGCCAGCTTGGTATCGGTAATAGGCTGTTATTGGTTGATGAAGAGATTGAAGAGAACCTTCGCAGAACTCAGTTGACCAATGGCCTACGCCCCTCAGAAAAGCTCGCCAGCGGTGACTTTACCGTAGAGATGGAAACGGGTACGGGTAAAACTTACGTTTATCTGCGCACTATATTTGAGCTAAACAAAAATTATGGTTTCACCAAGTTTGTGATTGTTGTGCCATCCGTTGCCATTAAAGAAGGTACTTACAAAACCCTGCAAATTACCCAAGAGCACTTTGAGGGTTTGTACCCCAAGGCTAAGGGGTATGAGTACTTTCTCTATGACTCTAAGAAGCTCGGTCAGGTGCGTAACTTTGCCACCAGCTCCAACATTCAAATTATGGTGACTACGGTCGGTGCCATTAATAAAAAGGATGTAAACAACCTCTATAAAGAGAATGAAAATACGGGTGGTGAAAAACCTATTGATCTTGTTCGCGCCACTAGTCCGATTATTATCGTGGATGAGCCACAAAGTGTTGATGGCGGCCTAACGGGTAAAGGGAAGGAAGCGCTAACGGCAATGAATCCGCTTTGTACCTTGCGATATTCCGCTACCCATATCGATAAGCACCATATGGCTTTCCGTCTCGACGCTGTGGATGCCTATGAGCGTGGATTGGTAAAACAAATCGAAGTGGCTTCACTGCAAATCGATAGCGGTAATAATAAACCTTATATTCGTTTGGAATCGACCAGCAATAAAAAAGGCTCCATTACTGCCAAGGTCGAGATCGATGTGCAACGCGGTAAAAATATTAAGCGTGAGTTTTTAACTGTTGAAGATGGTGATGATCTTGAGCAAATCACCCATCGCGCCATTTACGAAAACATGCAAATCGGCACGATTACTTGCGCCTCTAAGAATAAGAAAGGGGGCAATGAGACTATCGAGGTCAAAGGTGATGGTTTTGATCAAACGCTCAATGTCGGCGAAGCCATTGGCGGTGTAGACCCAGATGAAATTAAGCGCCTGATGATACGCCGAACGATCAAAGAGCATTTTGATAAAGAGCTAACCTTTGCCGCCAACAAGCAGCCCATCAAAGTTTTAAGCCTCTTCTTTATCGATAGTGTTGAGCACTACCGCCAATATGATGAAGACGGGAATATTGTTCTTGGAAAATACGCCAAGATGTTTGAGGAAGAATATCGCAAACTGGCGAAGTCGGTTGATTATCAAAGCCTTTTCACAGAGATTGATTTGGAGACGGATGCCGCTGAAGTTCACAACGGTTATTTCTCTATCGACAAAAAAGGAAAATCAGTAGAAACCGCAGAAAACAATCAAGCAGGCCGTGATAACGCAGAACGTGCATACAGCTTGATTATGAAAGAAAAAGAGAAGCTGCTTAGCTTTGACACTAAACTGAAATTCATCTTTTCTCACTCAGCCCTGAAAGAAGGCTGGGATAACCCAAATGTATTCCAGATATGCACCCTGCGTGATATGGGCAGCGAACGTGAACGCCGCCAGACGCTTGGGCGTGGCTTGCGTTTATGTGTAGATCAAAGTGGTATGCGCTTACGTGGCAACGAGATTAACACGCTGACCGTAATCGCTACGGAAAACTACGAAAAGTTTGCTGAAAACCTACAAAAAGAGATCGAGCAAGATACAGGTATACGTTTCGGTATTGTTGAAGAACACCAGTTTGCGGATATCAGGGTCGTATCAGATACAGGTGAACCGCAAGCGCTTGGCTTTGAGCAATCTAAAATGGTTTGGCAATTCCTAAAAGACGAGAATTTCGTTGATGCCAAAGGCAAGGTTCAAGATACACTCCGAGCAGCTTTGAAAGATGGTACTTTTGAACTTCCAGAAGAAATCAAGCAAGAGCTGGTTGAAGCGCATGGTGAGGCACAGGCAGGAATAGTCGCATCTGATATTCAAGGCGTATTGCGCAAACTGGCTGGCAAGCTCGATATTAAAAATGCCGATGATCGTAAGACTATTCGCACTCGGGAAGCCGTGCTGGAATCTGATGAGTTTAAAGCGCTTTGGGATCGTATTAAATACAAGACCACCTACCGAGTAGATTTTGATAACCTCAAACTGATCAACGATTGTGCGGAAGCCATTCGTGCATGCCCACCAATCACTAAAACCCGTGCACAATTCCGAAAGGCTGATATTGCTATTGGTAAAGGTGGTGTCACAGCAGGTGAAACGTCTGCATCAGGCTTTACGACCATTCATGAAAGCGATATCGAACTGCCGGACATTATCACTGACTTACAGGATAAAACCCAGCTAACACGTAGAAGTATCGTACAGATACTTCGCGAAAGCCGAAGACTTCAAGACTTTACCCGCAACCCGCAGCAATTCATGGACTATTGCTCTGAAGCGATAAACCGAACCAAACGCTTGGCATTGGTAGACGGTATTCGATACACGCAGATTGGCGAAGAACATTACTACGCACAAGAATTATTTCAGCAAGAAGAGCTTAAAGGCTATCTGAAGAATACGCTGGAAACTAATAAGTCTGTCTACACGCACGTTGTTTATGACTCAGCAGGTGTAGAAAAAACCTTCGCCGAAGACTTAGAAAAGAACGAAAAAGTGAAGGTTTACGCCAAACTACCTGCGTGGTTCAACATACCTACGCCACTAGGAACCTACAACCCAGACTGGGCGGTAGTGGTTGAAGATGAAGGTGAAGAAAAACTCTACTTCGTTGTCGAAACCAAAGGCAGCACATGGTGGGATGATCTTCGTCATTTAGAGGGTGCAAAGATTAAGTGTGGCGAAAAGCATTTTGATGAAATAGCAAAAGAAACAGAAAACCCAGCTAGGTACATCAAATCTACCGATGTCGATGGAATGATGGGGTATGTGGATTAATTTTCAAGCATACGCTGGTATAGAGGAATGTGTGTTCAAAAAAGAAGTTTTTCCCTGCAGGCTTACGATAACAATCAGGATGAAGCGGAATGAGAATATCAATAACACAGGATAGTTAATTTATTATCTCGTGAGACTCTTATAATGAAAGCGTTGAGTAGTTACTCTCAGCAAAAGATAATTTATTGAAACAACTTTGTGAACAGCTAAAGGTAAGGGTTTAAGTAACTTTTTTTAGGTTTATTCTGTTATTTGGAAGTGTTATCTTTAGTGAAATTGATACAGGTTAACCTTAAGAGTCTTTTTTACAGGCAGTTGCAGTATTACTTTAAAACCAAAAATTTGAAAACAGTCAATCGGCAATAAAAAATGATAAAAAATTTGTTAATCCACACTCTAATATTGATTCTGTTTATATTTTCAGCAAGTGTGAGAGTTTATGCTGATTCTACAATACCGTTAACCTACCCAGAAATTTGCGATTTCGTTATTTTAGGCTGTGAAAAAGATAGTAGCCTGCCTGGTCTGCCGGCCTTAGATCATACAGTTTATGTTAATGCGCTCAATCAATGGGCTACTGAACATGGTATTCAAATTAGTGTAGAAGATATTGAGCGGTATATTGATGAGCCTGCTTATAAAAAAAATTCGTTAAACGATATTACCTTTAATGTAAATAATGATGGGGAGATAGAAATATTTGATTTTGTCGACTTTGGAACCTACACCTTAAAAAGTCAAATGCGGGATATCGTTTTTTTAGAAAGTATGCAGGGGAGTATCGCTCAATGGGAACTTGATTATATTACCTCATTACAGGGCGGAGATGAATTTTCTGATATTTTTGATCGCGCAAGTCAAATTTTTGAGCAGTATCAGCTGTACACTGGAGAAAAAGGCTTTTTAGAGACTAGTACAAATCCGATATTAAATACTTTGCTGGGTGCGGGTAATACCAATTACGGTAATTTATTTGCGGCAGACGGCACCGTTGAAAATTTTACCGAAAGTTTATTTGTGGATCTTGCAAGTACAGCCTTTGATGAGCAAAGTTTAGCTGCAGGCTTAAGTCAAATTGAGGTGACTCTAAAGGATCCAACAACTTGGAAAGATCTGGGTACTCAATTTACCGGTGAATTACTTCTTAATCAGTTAGTTACTAACAGAGTGATCAGTGCAGATGGCAAAAAAGCATTAGCCAGTATGTACAGTACAGCTGGAGATGTTCGTAAAGGCGGCATGGGGCTGGCCATGGCTCCTGCCAAACTTTACTACACAACGTTTTCTAGCCTGATGACTACCTATAATGATGCGGCTGCAGGCGCTTACTTTACATTCCATTATTATTTAATGGATAAGTACGCCGATAAAAGTGATAGCTTTTTAAATGCGGATGGATCATTAAAGTCTTGGGATTATATGTCTGTTATAGGAGGTTTTGATTCAGTTTGTAATGATGTAAGAACCGCTGTTCTTGATCCTAATGATAATGTAGCGGGTCTATTGTGCCAAACAGCCAACTATACATCGGGATTTGGACAGTGGTTGAGCACCCTTGATGGGCAGGCAGAATATAGCAGTTTAATGGCTAATTTATTCTTACTAGTCAAAAATATTGATATTGATGAACTCAAACTTAAAGTAGCTCAGCAAGTCGCCTTAGAAAAAGTATCGGATACGTTAGGAGATCAATATGATTTGCAGCAAGGATTAGTGGCTCACTATCAATTTGAAAATAACGCAGAAGACTCTTCTTTAAATAACAATCATGGGGATATATATGGCGGGCTAAGTTTTCAGGCAGGTGTTTTGGGCCAAGCAGCTAATTTTGATGGAGTGGATGATTATATTCGGGTTGCTGATTCAAACACTTTCCCTTCCAGTGCCTTGACATTTTCATACTGGTTTAATCGAAGCGCTTCCTTCTCGGGTAAGAGTAATTACTTATCAAAAGAATTAGCCTTTCAGTCTTATTTGTATCCTGATGGAACACTACAGAGCGGTTTTTGGACGGGTGTCCCAGGGGTTTGGTCAAGTTATGATGCCAACCATACTGCTTATCTTAATGAGTGGGCACTGTATACATTTACCTTTGATAATGCGTCCAAGATCGCAAAAACTTATATTGATGGAGTTTTAAACCATGTAGAAGAAGAGGTTGATTCAAGTGCCTATCTTCGGACATCAACACGTCCTATGTATATAGGTCGAAATGGTTCAGCCGACACTTATCACATACAGGGTTTATTGGATGATTTGAGGCTATACAATCGGTCATTATCGGCTGATGAAGTTAAAGCGTTGTATGCTGCTGGGCAATCCGCTATTCCTGAGACGCCGGTAGCCAGGGCCGGCTTAGATCAATATGTTGGCAATGGTGACTCCGTCATACTAAATGCATCGGCAAGCTATGACAATGATGGCTCTTTGGTCAGCTACCAATGGCAGCGAGATGGAGCGGTTATATCAAATGCCATTTCTTTCACGCTATCCAATTTGCCTATCGGTACGCATATTATTACCTTGACGGTCACGGACAACGACGGTAATGAAAATACAGATACTGTTCAAGTTACTGTTGCCCCAGGATCAGTAATTAATATCGGTCATACCATTGAGGACTTCTATGTGGAGCCGACGGATACTGCTAACGGCTACTGGGTGAGAGAGCATGAATTAGACAGCAGCTTAACCACCGACACTGAAATAAAAAGCGGTACGGTAACAGTAGCCAGCAACGTGACTATTTACGGTGATTTGCTGTTAACGGGTGGTACGTTAATGCTTGCAGGAAAAAATCTTCATATTACTGGCCATATCATTCATCAGGGCGGCATCTTAGATTTAAGCGGTGGTCGCTTGACTATTGAT
>AEVK01000287.1 GCA_000209515.2 gamma proteobacterium IMCC1989 | reverse complement strand
ATTTTAGAAACCACCGAATCGCCTCAACAGGCCATACAGCGTTTTAAAGATGAACTTTCTGGATTTGACACTTCGGTCGAAGGTAATCGCTACGGCCTAATGTTAGCATTCACAGAAAACAGGCAATACGATAAAGCCGATGAACTCCTTAATGGCTTATTAAGAGCCTATCCTGACAATGTCATTCTACAGATTAGCAAAAGTCGAATATTAGCTGGAAAGAATCAACTAGACGACGCCGTTGGCATCATCCAACAACAGATGGCTCTCTACCCCAACTATTACCCATTAGCATTCCAGCTGAGCCAAATATATCGGGAACATGGAAACCATGGGAAAGCGATAACCGTATTAAATAAGCTGAGTGAAAAGCGGCCAGAAGACCCTGTTATTTGGTATGAGCTAGCAGAAATAGCGGGCTTATCTAGCCAACTATCGACTCTAAATAAAGCGCGAGCCGAATATTTTATTCTGCATGCTAATTTTGATAACGCTGAACAACAACTCAACGCATTAATAGAAAGGGAAAAAGCAGGTTCACCATTACAAGAGTACGGCAAAGAACGTCTTCAAGAATTAGACACCATTCGTAAACGTTCGAAGTTATGATGCCACTCTTCTAGTTCATTAGCGGGCATAGGGCGGGCAATATGAAAACCCTGTGCCTGCTCACATCCCATACCGGCTAACTGGTGTTGCAAGGCTTCCGTTTCTACACCTTCGGCTACTACCCACAAACCTAGATTATGCGCCATATGAATGGTTGAACTGACAATCACTTGATCCTGCTCATTTTCCATCATATTAATAATAAAACTATAATCTATTTTTAACCGCTTAACCGGTAAACGCTTTAAATAAGCCAAGGACGAATAACCGGTACCGAAATCATCAATAGATAAATCGATACCCATTTCATTTAATTCTTTCAGTACGAGCAAAGTTTTTTCCATATGCTTCATAATCGTACTTTCTGTAATTTCCAACTCTAAACAAGATGCCGGTAGATCATGGCGCGTAAGTAATTCACGCACCATGTCGCAAAAGCCTTCTTGTTGTAAGTTACGAGCAGAAATATTTACCGCTACGGCGATCTCTAAACCTCGGTCTCGCCACTCTTTAATTTGACGCAGACTTTCGTTCAACACCCAATCAGTCATATCATTAATCAGGTCAGTCATTTCTGCGACTGGTACAAATTCAGCCGGAGAAATGAAACCCATAGTAGGATGCACCCAACGTGACAAGGCCTCGACCCCCACTATACGCTGATCATGCAGCGATATTTTTGGCTGGAAATACAAGGTGAGATCACTCCCTCGAATCGCCTTGCCCAACTCACTCATCAGTGACAGTCGTTTTGGGGAATGAGCATCTCTTTCAGTATCATAAAACGCCACACCCGACATATCTTCTTTTGCGCAATACATCGCCACATCGGCATACCGTAGCAAGGTTGAAAAATCATCCGCCTGATCTGGATAAATAGCCACACCAACACTGGCTCTAATCTCCACCTCTGTATTGCTCGTTTCAGAACTATTCACATAAAAATACTGTCGAATACATGACAAGAGTAAACGAGCGATACGATCAATACTGGCGATATCTTCTACACCGGTTAGCATGATGGCAAATTCATCACCCCCAAGTCGGGCTATGACCGAAGACGTATCCTGTAAAACCTTCTGTAGCCGCGGACCAATCTCTTGAATTATCTTATCGCCAACATCATGCCCTAAAGTGTCGTTTACATCTTTAAAGCTATCTAAATCAATGATCATAAAAATGAGCTTTTCATTTTCAGATAAGACTTCAATAGAGCTTTCCACCGATTGCTGTAATGACGTACGATTAGGCAACCCTGTCAAAAGGTCATGGGTATTCTGATATTCAAGTTGCTCTATATACTCACGACGCTCGGTAATATCTTGAGTTACGCCCCAAATACCGACCAAACACTCTTCTTCAACAACCCCTTGAGCGGATAACTTAAGATGCCGTGGCTGACATTCATTATCTAAAAATGTAATCACTTTGTTATTGATTTGCAGCTCATTCTCAACAAATTCTTCAACCGATAGCAGCTTTTCTTTTATAGAAATATCGCGCAAGGGTAAACCACCCACACCCGTAGATGAATCTAAGCAGTACAACTCATGAAAAACATCATTATAGTCGCCCATCATTGCTTGTTTGTTGATAGACGCAACTAAAGCGTCTTTATGGGGAGAGAATTCACCTGAAACAGGTAATGGGATAGGTTGAATAATATCGATACGCCATATGGCATCGCGACTATTTTGAATAAAAGCGCGATAGTTAGCTTCGCTTTTAGCTAAGCTGAGCTGATGCTGCTTAAGCTCGGTAATGTCATCCAAAGTAAAGACGACACCATTAAACCCATGCTGCGGATTTTCTACGGCTATCTTATCCGTTTGAAACCAGCGTTCTTGCCCGTCGATCTCTACCTTTTCGACCAATTCGGTAACTGAATTACCGGTACGAGCAACACTCAGAATTTCTTGGTGTACATGAATAGGCTTATCCCAGTAGCTCAATACCTCTAAAGCTGTTTTACCGGATAGGTGAGGATCATTAAACAAGCGCTTAGCCATGTCGTTGGCCGAGCGTACGCGCCCCCATTGATCAAGATACAGTACTGCTGTGCGCAAGGTGTCAAATAAAAACCGACTATAGAATTCATCCGAACTACCACCCTGCAGGTCAGGAGTGTTCACTACTTCGCTCCTCTTATCGACGCTATAACGGCGCCCTGTCTGCCCAAGACTGCTCATTGTATTCCTAAGTCAAAAGCCATAAAACACAACTAATTTAATTAGTTAATCTGAACTTAAGAGTAGTCAAACAATAGGGAATTAACAAAGAAAAAAAGCAAATAATTAATAATGCGGGGGAGGTTCTGAGGCGCTTAAATCATTAGAGCCGACCGTGTCGCTTATTTCATCTAATCGAGCTTCCCAGCGAGCGAGCTGAGCAACCAAAGAACGAATGGTTTTATCCTGATCAGCAATGGTATGGTCTAACTGTTGAAGCGTATCTTCTTGGTAGGCAAGCCTAGCTTGAAGCTCTTCAATATCATGTTGTAACTGTTGAATAATATTACTATCGGCCATCGCTATATCTCTTCATATATGTTCGTATTTTCTCCTTAGCATCACTGTGTTAACAGCCGCACCACAGAAAAGCTTTATTGTATATCATGTATTCTCAGGCAGTTCAGCTCCACATTTACGACAAAAGCTCGCATCAGCCTCATGGCCAGGAACATGACAATTTTGACACACTTTCTGCGTACGCTGACGTTGTATTTCTTGAACTATCTCAGCCGTGAAAATACCTGTCGGAATAGCGATAATCGAATAACCCGTTAGCATCACTAACGTGGCGATCATCTGCCCTAAAACGGTATGAGGAGTAATATCGCCATAGCCCACGGTAGTAATGGTGACGATCGTCCAATAAACACTGCGGGGAATACTGGTAAAACCATTTTCGCCGCCCTCTACCACAAACATTAGCGAGCCAAAAATCACCGCTAATATAAATACAAACGAAAAGAAGACAAAAATTTTACGCCGTGACATCAAGAGAGAGCGAGCCAGTAAATTGGCTTCGGAGATATATTTCATCAATTTCAGCACACGGAAAACCCGTAATACTCGCAACAAACGGATAATTAATAAATACCCAATATCCGCATAAATCAATCCTAGATAAGAAGGCAAAATAGCTAATAAATCAACTATCCCGTAAAAGCTTCTTATATATCCCCAGGGCTTAGGCGACACGTAAATACGCATGGCGTACTCAATCGTAAAAGCAATGGTAAGCGTCCACTCCAGTACATCAAGGTAGTCGCCGTAAGGAATAGCAAATACGCTCACTGAATCAATAATAACGATAACGACACTTAATAGAATGGTGCAAATCAATACCAAATCAAATAATTTTCCCGCGGGCGTATCAGTACCAAAAATAATGGTATACACACGAGGCTTAAAACCTTGATTCTCGACGGTTTCTTCTTTGCTAACAATAGGACGTTCAGGCTTAGACAAAATCTTTATACTCTTAATCAATTCGTGTGAGCTATTGTAACGGATAGCATGAAGCGAGAACACTTCGCTATTACCCCCTCTAACTAAGCCAACCAAAACATAAAGCACTAGCCGTCTATTCGCATTTACTTTTATAATATCGCCAACACCTGTTTACTTAACAACCTAACATTACCAGCAGATAATATGATGAAAAAAAACAGTCGACTCGTTTACTCCACAGAAACTGGACGTGTAAAAGAAAACGATAATCAGGACAACAGCTCTAGTTATACCGATGGCATCATCAGAATTCATCGAGAAACTAAAGGCCGCAAAGGTAACGGTGTCAGTCTGGTTAAGGGTTTTGATCTTGACGAAAAAAGCCTTAAAACATTAGCCAAAACACTGAAGCAAAAGATGGGCGTTGGCGGTAGCGTCAAGGATGGAGTGATCGAAGTACAAACCGACCAAAGGGATAAACTAAAGACGCTATTAGAAACAATGGGACACAGCGTGAAGCTGGCGGGCTCTTAAAACAGCCCTATCAAGCAAGACCACCAATCAAATCCCCTCAAGTAAAGCTATTTAAAAAACAATCAACCCCACATCTATTTTCATAGAAGCAAAAGTATTTTTGGCCTGCTATTTGCTCATATCAACACATACATTAAAGAAACAGACTTTAATGACAATTTTCTGACTGATACTTTCAAATATAGTAGACAATGCATAGGTAATATTATGGATACGCAGATTTTATGGCAACTTTTCGACACATCGGCCAAAGTAGGTATCGGTGCTTTGATCAGCGCGTTATTTATGATGGTGATACTCAGTAAGCGCAACTCAGCCTCTAAGATCACGCAGCACCCAGACCAACGGCGCTTAATGATATTAGAAGGAATATCAACTGACGTGGGAAACCTCAGCCATGTGTTCGCCAAATATTCGGCACTCGTTATTGAATCTATTCATCATGGCGCTCACTGGCCTGATGCACGAAAAAAAGAATTGGAAATGGTTAATCACGAGTTAGTGCGAGAGTTTAAAAAACTATCGGATGCAGAATCGAAACTATTGATG
>AEVK01000288.1 GCA_000209515.2 gamma proteobacterium IMCC1989 | reverse complement strand
TTCTTTGAGGTAAAGAAAGTAACAATATAACGGGACTGTAGTGTGAATCATACAAATAACGTTAAGATTAAGGGAGTAAAACCTAGCCTTCAAGATGAAAAACATTAACAAGTAACTGGAAAATTACATTACACAACATACAAAGGAATCCCCATGTCAAAAGAAGTCATCACCTTTGAATTTGAAAAAGAAACAAAAAACAGTGTTCGATATAAAGAAGTCCCTGACGAAGGTAAAGCTCCTATAGTGGGATCGCTTTATGTGCAGAAGTGGTTTGCGGGTAATTCGAAGTCGCTGCAGGTCACGATTGAATTGAGCTAAACTAAACAACGCCAGTAAAAATCAAACCAACAGGAATAAAAAGACGATGGGTACTGAAAGTCATTTTTTTGCTTATATTAGTAAGATTCGCTGGGTTATTCGCTGGGGCTTAAAGCGTAATGCGATTCCTGAAAATGTGATGGAGCATAGCTGGGAAGTGTCAACTATTGCGCATGTGATGGCGCTGATTGGCAACCAGCGATTTGACAAAGAATACGACGCCAACCTTGTTGCCACTACTGCGCTTTATCACGATGTGTCGGAAGTGATTACAGGGGATATGCCAACTCCTATTAAATACCATTCTCGCGGGATGCAGAAAGCGTTTAAAGAAGTGGAGATTCAAGCAGAAAGAGAATTACTGAGCTTGTTACCCGCTGACCTGCGAGATAATTTTGAGCCTTTACTGGTGTCATCCTGCGTACCCGATTATGTGAAAGATCTCATCAAGGGAGCAGATACAATTGCTGCGTATTTAAAATGCCAAGCGGAATTAAAGGCCGGTAATAATGAATTTTCTAAAGCCGCTGAGGATATTTCTGCACGCCTACAAGGGTTTAATATGGAAGAAGTAAATGCGTTTCTTAAACTGTTTGTGCCTAGCTACCAGCTGACCTTAGATGAACTATTAAATGGCGGGGAAAAAATACGTAACCTTCCGCTTCAACACCAATAAAAAAACGATCACTTTATAGATGGCGACAGGCGTCATCTATAAAGCTAATACATTAAAAAACTTACAACTGTTTGGCAATAACCATGGCGGTATCTAGCATACGATTAGAGAAGCCCCATTCGTTGTCGTACCACGCCATCACTTTAACGAAATTGCCATCCACTTTGGTATGGTTTAAATCAAAACAACAAGACGCTGGGTTATGATTAAAGTCACTAGACACTAGTGGCTTAGCCGTACATTCCACAATGCCTTTTAAGGTGTCATTGGCTGCGGATACCATAGCCGCATTAACTTCTTCAGCCGTGGTATTTTTGTCGGCTATAAAGGTAAAGTCCACCAAGGAAACATTAATGGTGGGCACTCTTATTGCCATGCCATCCAACTTACCATTCAGTTCGGGCAAGACTAAGCCTACCGCCGAAGCTGCGCCAGTTTTGGTGGGTATCATAGATTGGGTAGCTGAACGCGCACGATACAAATCCGTATGATATACATCGGTTAACTGCTGATCATTGGTATAAGAATGAATAGTGGTCATTTGACCTTTGACGATACCAAAGGCATCGTGCAAGGTTTTAGCGATGGGCGCTAAACAATTGGTGGTACAAGAGGCATTAGACAATACTTGGTGCTCTGCTTTTATAGCATGATCATTCACGCCATAAACAATAGTCCCATCTGCATCGGCAGAGGGTGCAGAAATAAGCACTTTTTTGGCACCAGCAGTAATGTGTAACATGGCATCGTCTCGGCGAGTAAATATACCCGTACATTCAAACACGATATCGATATTTAATTCACCCCACGGCAAATTTTCGGGACTTCTCTCAGAAAAAATATGAATGCGATCACCGTTAACCAATAAATCACGCTCGTTTTGCGGATCCACTTCTACGGTGCCTAAAAATTTACCATGAACCGTGTCATATTCCGTGAGGTGCGCATTAATTTTGGCATCACCTAAATCATTAATCGCAACGATGGTTATTTTATTACTTAGATCGGACTCATACAGTGCCCGTAATATATTTCTACCGATACGCCCATAACCATTAATTGCTACCCGAATACTCACTGACTACCTCTCAATTATTATTTTAACTATTACTTTAGCCTGACTATTATTCTTGATTGTAAATAATACCGTTACTTACAGGTTAACTGCCTGTGCTTTTGCTGAAATCATTTTCCAGTTTTTATCGTGTAAATCCTGCTGGGTTACCATCCAAGAGCCGCCAACCACAGGCACATTAGGCAGCGATAAATAGTCACCCATATTTTGTTCACTCACACCACCGGTCGGACAAAATTGAACATGGGGCAAAGGGGCGGAAAAGGCTTTTAATGCATTAACGCCACCACTAATCGCGGCGGGGAAAAACTTTAACAAGTGAAAGCCTGTATCGGATAAACGCATAATTTCTGATGCGGTAACCGCGCCGGGCAATAACGGCATGTCTTCTATTGCAGCACACTGAATTAACGCATCAGTATGGCCGGGCGAGACTAAAAATTGTGCGCCAGCAGATTTACATTGGCTAATGTGCTTTTCATTTAATACGGTACCTGCAGCAACAATCGCGCCATCCACTTTTGCCATGGCTTCGATCACTTGCAAGGCATTAGGCGTTCGTAGGGTCACTTCTAATACCGGCATTCCTGCATCAACTAATGTGCGTGCTAAATCAGCCGCGATACTCACATCGTCAACCACCAACACAGGGATTACACGGGTATCTTTTGTACTATCTAAAATAAAATCAGATGATTGTTTTGAGGTAATCATAATCAGTCCATTCCTAGTTAATCGTTATGTTTTTTCTGGGGTGATAGCTGTGATGATGGTTGCGATGAAAGCTGTGATGATGGCTCTGATGACAACAGCGCACTTGCACCCACATCAGGGGTACTCACTCGTTGACGAAACACATCAAATAACTCACGACCACAGCCGTATTGATTGTGGGAAAGGTCGACA
>AEVK01000289.1 GCA_000209515.2 gamma proteobacterium IMCC1989 | reverse complement strand
TCATTATTGTTGTAGTAAGTATCATCGTTAGCTGGATCAAATCCAAAGCAGATTACTCAGTGCTTGTTGGTGGGATAATTTATTTAATACCCAACATGTACTTCGCCTTGTATGCCTTTCGGTATCGAGGTGCTCATGCAGCACGATTTGTGCTATTGAGCTTTTATCGTGGTGAAATGGGAAAGTTTTTATTATCTGGCGTAGGTTTCGCAATTGCGTTTACGCTAGTTAAACCACTAGACGTGTTGTTGCTGTTTAGTATTTATATAGCATTAACATGTATACAGTGGATACAACTCGCAGCAATCAAATAAGTTGATGCGGTAAAACCAAAAAGCGTATTTTCTTAGTGTTGATTTTATATTTAACACGTTAAGCAAATACACAAAGACCTAAGGTAAATAGACGGTATGGCTGGCGAACAGACCTCAACTGAATATATTCAGCATCACTTGCAGAACTGGACCTATGGTAAGTTGCCGGAAGGTTATACTCGCTATGATGGTGAAGTGCTTACTGAATCTACTTGGGTATCAGCCCACTCCTCCCAAGAAGCAAAAGATATGGGGTTTTCAGCAGTTCATGTTGATACGCTAGGATGGTCTATCTTTTTGGGTGCCCTGTTTATTTTTATATTTTCTCGTGTTGCGAAAAAAGCAACTGCTGATACGCCTTCAGGCTTACAAAGCTTTGTAGAGTTAGTGGTTAGTTTTGTTGATAATACCGTAAAAGACACTTTCCACTACAAAAATAGCATGATTGCCCCGATGGGTTTAACCATCTTTTGTTGGGTGTTCATTATGAATGCGATGGATTTAATTCCTGTTGATTGGATTCCGCATTTCGTTGCCAATGTCATTGTTGGTGACCCGCACTTCTACTTTAAAGTCGTCCCTACCACAGATCCAAATGCTACATTAGGTATGGCGGTTGGCGTATTTTTGTTAATGATATTCTTTAGTATTAAACAAAAAGGTGCTGTTGGATTTATAAAAGAATTAACATTTCACCCGTTTTCCCCGCCTACCAAAGGTTTGGGTGTTCTTTTAGCGCCAGTATTGATTGCTATTAACTTTATTCTTGAAACAGTCTCATTGATTGCTAAACCTATCTCACTAGGCTTACGGTTATTCGGCAACTTATATGCTGGAGAGATGATTTTTATATTGATTGCCATTATGTTTGGCGCAGGATTCTTATTAGGGTTGTTTGCAGGTGTACTACAATGGGCGTGGGCAGTATTCCACATCCTAGTAATTACACTTCAAGCGTTTGTGTTTATGGTGTTGACTACTGTTTATATGGCAATGGCACACGATAACCATGATGAGCACTAATAATTAATGAAAACCTTTGTTTTATTTTTTAAATTAAAATCACTTTGTAGGAGAAGATGATGGAAGCCGTTGGTTTAGTATATGTAGCAAGTGCGTTATTGATTGGTCTAGGTGCTTTAGGTACTGCGATTGGTTTCGGTACATTAGGTGGAAAATTGTTAGAAGGCGCTGCTCGTCAGCCAGAACAAGCCCCTGCCCTTCAAGGTAAAATGTTTCTAATGGCTGGTCTATTAGATGCGGTACCAATGATCGGTGTAGGTATTGGCATGTACTTGATTTTTGTTGTTGCTCCTGGTTTAGCTGGTTAATAACAACTTTCTAGTCGTATTTTAATCTTAACCAAGAGGTGTTGGTGTGAATATCAACCTAACATTAATCGGACAAACGATTACGTTTTTTATCTTTGTCTTCTTTTGCTGGAAGTTTGTCTGGCCTGCGTTAATTGCTGTAATGCAAGAACGCGAGCAAAAAATAGCAGAAGGTCTTCAAGCGGCAGAACGTGCTGATAAAGATCTTGAGCTTGCACAGAAAAAAGTCGGTGAGCAGTTAACAGAAGCTAAAAAACAAGCATCAGAAATTGTAGAGCAAGCGAACAAGCGTGCAATACAATTGGTTGATGAAGCGAAGGATCAAGCGAAAGTTGAAGCCGACCGCATCATCGTTGCAGCGAAAGCGGAAATTGAACAAGAAGCCAATCGTGCTAAAGAAGAATTGCGCGGTAAAGTCGGTGCCCTAGCTATTGCTGGTGCAGAGAAAATTCTTGGGCAATCTGTTGATGCTAAATCTCATAATGATTTAGTAAACAAATTAGCCGCCGAGTTGTAATAAGCTTCTAAGAGAGACATCGCATGGCAGAATTAATTACCTTAGCTCGTCCCTATGCAAAAGCAGCTTTTGAGTACGCTCGCACCGGAAAGAGTCTTGATGCTTGGTCATCATCACTAGCCGTCGTTGCGGGTGTAATACAGCAGCCTGTAGTAGAAGAGAACTTAGATTCTCCTACAAAGACATCGGAACAGAAAGCCGCACTAGTAATTGAGCTGTGTGGTGAGGAAATAGATGCTAAAGTCAAAAACTTTGTTGCGGTTATGGCCGACAATAAACGCTTGGGGCTTTTAGTAGAAGTACAACAGCTATTTGAAGACTTTAAGTCTCAACAAGAAAAATTCTCTGACATAAAAGTTAGTAGCGCTTTCAAACTAGATAGCGCAGTCGAGAAAACACTTGCTGATAAACTAAGAAAAGCATTAGATAGTGAAGTGGCTTTATCAACTAGCATTGATAGGTCTTTAATCGGTGGCGTTGTAATTCGCGCCGGCGATATGGTAATTGATGGGTCAGTTCGTGGTCGTTTGGCCAAGCTATCTGAAACCATTGGTTTAAATTGATTCAAATAAACGTATTAAACGACAACCACCGAAATGGGGTAAGAGGAACAGAGCATGCAGCAGCTGAATCCTTCAGAAATCAGTGAAATTATTAAGAATCGTATCGATTCTTTAGACGTCAGCAGTGAAGCCAAAAATGTAGGCACTGTTGTTTCCGTTACCGACGGTATTATCCGTATCCATGGCCTAGCAGATGCTATGTATGGTGAGATGATCGAGTTTGACGGTGGCGTTTATGGTATGGCACTTAACTTAGAGCGCGACTCAGTAGGTGCAGTAGTTCTTGGAGACTATCAAACGATAGCGGAAGGACAAAGCTGTAAATGTACAGGACGTATTCTTGAAGTACCTGTTGGCCCAGAATTACAAGGTCGCGTTGTCGATGCGTTGGGTATTCCAATCGATGGTAAAGGTCCTGTTGATGCAAAACAAACCGATGCGATTGAAAAAATTGCACCGGGTGTAATTGCACGTCAATCAGTAGATCAGCCAGTACAGCTAGGTCTTAAAGCCATTGATGCAATGGTGCCTGTTGGTCGTGGTCAGCGAGAGTTAATTATTGGCGATCGTCAAACAGGTAAAACGGCGATTGCGGTTGATGCCATCATCAACCAAAAAGGTAAAGGCATAAAATGTATTTATGTTGCTATTGGCCAGAAAGCCTCTTCAATTGCGTCAGTAGTACGTAAGTTAGAAGAGCACGGCGCAATGGAACATACCATTATTGTTGCTGCTACTGCCTCTGACCCTGCTGCAATGCAGTTTTTAGCACCATTTGCTGGTTGTACTATGGGCGAATATTATCGAGACCGTGGTGAAGATGCATTGATCATTTATGATGATCTAACCAAGCAAGCATGGGCTTATCGTCAAATTTCTTTATTACTTCGTCGTCCTCCTGGTCGTGAAGCGTATCCTGGTGATGTTTTCTATCTACATTCACGTTTATTAGAGCGTGCGTCTCGCGTAAGTACGACTTATGTAGAAGAGTTCACTAAAGGTGAAGTAAAAGATAAAACAGGTTCACTAACGGCATTACCTATTATTGAAACTCAAGCGGGCGATGTATCTGCATTTGTACCGACTAACGTAATTTCGATTACTGATGGCCAAATCTTCCTTGATACAGACCTCTTTAATTCAGGTATTCGTCCAGCGATGGATGCCGGTATTTCAGTATCTCGTGTTGGTGGTGCAGCGCAATCTAAGATAGTTAAGAAACTATCTGGTGGTATTCGTACCGCACTCGCACAATATCGTGAGCTAGCCGCGTTCTCACAGTTCGCTTCTGACCTTGATGATGCAACTAAAGCACAGCTAGATCAAGGTGAAAGTGTTACTGAGTTAATGAAACAAAAGCAGTACACGCCACTCTCTATTGCTGAGATGGGTGTTGTGTTGTTTGCTGCTAACGAAGGCTATTTGACTGACATTGACGTTGCTAAAATCGGTGCATTCGAATCTGCTTTATTGTCTTATATGGCAAGTGAGCATGGCGCATTGATGGATCAAATTAATGAGAGCGGCAATTATAACGATGAAATTTCATCGACATTCAAATCTGCACTAGAAGCGTTTAAATCAACACAAACGTGGTAGTTTAAAAAATGGAGTCAGATCAATACTTATATTGATCTGTCACCGTTTTTGAACACTAGACTTTCACTAATAGTCGGAAAAGAAGATGGCAGTCGGAAAAGAAATTCGTACTCAAATCTCGAGTATTACAAGTACACAAAAAATTACTAATGCAATGCAAATGGTTGCTGCTAGTAAAATGCGTAAAGCTCAAGAGCGTATGCAATTGGGTAAGCCTTATGCACAACGTATTAGAAATGTTGTCGGACATCTTGCAAATGCTAACCCAGAGTACAATCATATGTACCTGCAAGAGCGGGAAGTTAAGCGTGTTGGCTTCATTATTGTCTCTACAGATCGAGGCTTATGTGGTGGTTTAAACATCAATGCGTTTAAAACAGCAGTTAAGTCGATGAAACAATGGGCTGACCAAGAAGTTGAAATCGACTTATGTTTGATTGGCGCAAAAGCATCCGCTTTCTTTAATAGTTATGGCGGTAATATCGAAGCAGCAGTCAGAGATATTGGTGAAAGACCTTCGGTGTCTGATCTTATTGGTACTGTTAAAGTGATGCTTGATGCTTATAGTGATTCAAAAATTGACCGCTTATTTTTGGTTAATAACGAATTCGTTAATACCATGACGCAAAGTCCAGAAGTTAATCAATTATTACCTTTGCAAGCGGAAGAAGATACTAAGTTAAAACATACTTGGGATTACCTTTACGAGCCAAGCGCAAAAGAATTACTTGACGGATTATTGATTCGCTATATCGAATCACAGGTTTATCAAGCAGTTGTCGAAAACGCTGCATGTGAGCAAGCGGCTCGGATGATCGCAATGAAAAGTGCAACCGACAATGCTGGTGATATGATTGATAACTTGCAGTTGGTCTATAACAAAGCCCGTCAAGCAGCGATTACCCAAGAGTTATCTGAAATCGTTAGTGGTGCATCAGCAGTTTAATTTTTTCTAACATTTCAATGGGGTCAGAGTCGATTGGGTTTGACGCCGTTGAAGAAGAATGCAAATAAAAGGAAAGATTCGAATCCAATCGACTCTGACCCCATTGAAAATCAAATATAGAGGACTCGGAAATGAGTAGCGGACGTATTGTACAAATTATTGGTGCCGTGATTGATGTGGAATTTCCACGTGATTCAGTACCCAAAGTCTATGACGCGCTTACTGTGAGTGAAAAAGGCTTAACACTAGAAGTTCAACAGCAATTAGGCGACGGCGTTGTTCGCGCTATTGCAATGGGCTCATCTGAAGGCATCAGCCGAGGCCTAGAAGTAGCAAATAGTGAAGCGCCAATTTCAGTACCTGTAGGGACTGAAACACTAGGCCGTATTATGGATGTACTAGGTAGCCCGATTGATGAATGTGGCCCTATTGGTGAACAAGAGCGTATGCCAATTCACCGTAAAGCTCCTGCTTATGATGAGCTATCTGCTTCTGAAGAACTACTAGAAACCGGTATTAAAGTTATCGATCTTGTTTGCCCATTTGCTAAGGGTGGTAAAGTCGGTTTGTTTGGTGGTGCTGGTGTTGGTAAAACCGTCAACATGATGGAGTTAATTAATAACATCGCATTACAACACAGCGGCCTATCTGTATTTGCTGGTGTTGGTGAGCGTACTCGTGAAGGTAATGATTTCTATCATGAGATGCAAGAAGCTGGCGTTGTTGATGTCGAAACCTTTAGTAACTCAAAAGTTGCTATGGTTTACGGTCAAATGAATGAGCCTCCTGGTAACCGTTTACGTGTTGCACTAACAGGCTTAACCATGGCGGAGAAATTCCGTGATGAAGGTAAAGACGTATTATTATTTGTTGATAATATTTACCGTTACACCCTTGCGGGAACAGAAGTATCAGCACTACTTGGCCGTATGCCATCAGCGGTAGGTTATCAGCCTACACTAGCTGAAGAAATGGGTGTTTTCCAAGAGCGTATTACGTCTACAAAAACTGGTTCAATTACGTCTATCCAAGCAGTATACGTACCAGCAGATGATTTAACCGATCCATCGCCTGCAACGACGTTTGCTCACTTAGATTCAACCGTTGTACTTTCACGTGATATCGCTTCAAAAGGTATTTACCCAGCAGTTGATCCGCTAGGTTCTACTTCTCGTCAGCTTGATCCGTTGATTATTGGTAACGAGCACTATGATATAGCGCGTGGCGTACAAACCGTACTTCAACGTTATAAAGAGCTTAAAGACATTATTGCTATCTTGGGTATGGACGAGTTGTCAGAAGAAGACAAACAAAGCGTAACACGCGCACGTAAAATTGAGCGCTTCTTGTCGCAACCATTCTTCGTGGCAGAAGTATTTACTGGCTCTCCTGGTAAATATGTATCGCTAAAAGAAACTATTCGTGGTTTCCAAGGTATCTTAGCGGGTGAATACGACAACCTTCCAGAACAAGCATTCTATATGGTTGGTACAATCGACGAAGCAATAGAAAAAGCGAAAAACATGTAAAATAATAGGGTCAGAGTCGTCGATTCTGACCCTATTATTTTTTCTTTCGATAAAGAGGTTAAGTTATGGCGATGACACTCCACTGCGACATCGTTAGTGCCGAAAAGCAAATCTTTTCTGGCCTAGTTGAGATGGTTGTTGCTGCAGGAACAGAAGGTGATTTAGGTATTGGCTATGGTCATGCTCCTTTACTATCTGGTTTACAACCCGGCCCGATCCGAGTAATTACTCAATCTGGTGAGGAAGAGGTTTTCTATATTTCTGGTGGTTATGTAGAAGTACAACCGCATGTAGTTACTGTACTAGCGGATACAGCATTACGAGCAGAAGATATGGATGAAGCTGCTGCGCAGCAAGCAAAAGAAGCAGCAGAAAAAGACCTAGCTAACCGCAATGGAGAATTTGACTATTCTGCAGCGGCCGTACAATTGGCAGAAGCATCTGCTCAATTACGTACATTACAAGCCATTCGTAAAAAAATGGGTAAATAGACAAAGACTATTTACATCTAGTGATTATTGACTAAAAAAAGGGTAGCATTAGCTACCTTTTTTTGTGCCCGTTTGTTTTTACTCGCCTTGCTTTGTTTTATTTTCCTTATTAAAAGGACACGATACCCCTATGTTAACTACTGTTATTCTCGCAGCCGGTAAAGGTACGCGAATGAAATCATCACTTCCTAAAGTTCTACACCCTATTGCTGGCAAGCCATTGCTAAAACATGTGATTGATACGGCAGAACAAGTGAGTAGCCATGCAATCAACATTGTCGTTGGCCATGGAGCAGAAGAGGTAAAACAGCATGTCAACGTAGCAGAAAATATTAACTTTATTGTGCAACAGCAACAATTAGGTACGGGTCATGCGGTTCAGCAAGCCCTGCCCTATCTCAATGACAGTTCAGTTGTACTTATCTTATATGGTGATGTACCTCTTATAGAAGAAAAAACACTAAAACTATTAATTAGTGTCGTTGATGAAAAAAGTTTAGGCTTATTAACAGTAACGTTAAAAGACTCAAATGGTTATGGACGAATAGTACGCAATGAATCTGATCAAGTTATCGCTATTGTTGAACAAAAAGATGCATCAGAAAATGAACTGAAAATTAAGGAAGTTAATACCGGTGTTATGGCGGTTAATGCATTGCATTTGAAAGAGTGGCTTCCGCTTTTATCTAACAATAACGCTCAAGGTGAGTATTATCTTACAGACATTATTGCGTTAGCAAAAAGCCAAGGCGTGAATATTCATACAGAACAACCTAGTCATGAATGGGAAGTTTTAGGTGTTAATGATCGTCGTCAACAAGCAGTACTTGAACGTATCTACCAATCCAATTTAGCGGAAAAGCTGTTAGTTGATGGTGTAACGTTAATAGATCCCTCTCGTTTTGATTGCAGAGGTGAACTCACCGTTGGTAATGACGTTATTATTGATATTAATTGCATTTTTAAAGGTAATGTCAGTATTGGTGATAATGTTAAAATTGGTGCAAATTGTATTATTGAAAATTCAATAATAGCGGCAGGAACCGAGATTAAAGATCATTGTATTTTGGAAGGTGCGACACTAGAAGAAAATTGTATTGTTGGCCCCTTTGCTCGTTTACGGCCAGGTAGCGTGTTGGCGGAACAAGTAAAGATAGGCAATTTTGTTGAAACCAAAAAAGTTACTATCAGTAAGCGAAGCAAAGTAAATCACTTAAGTTATGTTGGTGATGCGACTTTGGGTGAAGATGTTAATGTAGGTGCGGGCACGATTACTTGTAATTATGACGGAGTCAATAAACATCAAACTATTATTGGCGATAATGTTTTTGTAGG
>AEVK01000290.1 GCA_000209515.2 gamma proteobacterium IMCC1989 | reverse complement strand
AAGATAAACCGACATGCCGGCCATTAAGCCACCACCACCTACCGGAATAAATACCACATCAACATTAGGCAGCTGCTCTAACAATTCGCGCGCAACCGTACCTTGCCCAATAATCACATCTTGATCGTCAAATGGAGGAACAAAAACAGCTCCCTCTTTTTCAGCGAGATCTAGCGCGTAAGCATTCGCCGCATCAAAGTTATTACCATGAATAATGACCTCCCCACCAAAGCCTTTCACCGCATCAATTTTAATTTGTGGCGTGGTGCTAGGCATCACAATACGTGCGCTATGGCCTAAATGCGTTGCACTATAAGCCAAACCTTGTGCATGATTACCCGCGGATGCAGTGACTACTTGTGATTGCTTAGGCAAGGTTTGTAACTTGTTAAAAGCGCCACGTAATTTAAACGAATATACCGGCTGCTGATCTTCTCGCTTTAACCACATATTACAATCGTATTTGGCGCCTAATTGTGTAACGGAACTCACCGCCGTGACATTAGCCAACGGCTCCATATTGGCTTTTTTAATGGCCTTAACGTAAGCCTCAGCACTTAAACCACTGTCTTTTTTCTTCCTCGAAAACTTCTTTAATAACGCCTGTATCATTTTATTTCTCTGTTACGCAATTTGCGAATTGTATTTCGTCAATCATGTGAGGTGCCTTTCCATAATAAACACCCAAAAAACAAAAAACCCCCGAACTTTTCAGTACGAGGGTTTGTTAGCCACATAAAGCTTTGTGCAACTAACTCACCCCGCAGCGATAATAATCGCTGCGGTGATAATAATGGCTTGTATGCTTATGTGGTTCATCATGGGTGTATTGTAGAGGTAAAGAACGGGAATAACAATGTCATTATTTATGCCTCAATAATCAATACAAGTGCAGTCGATAATAGAAAATTCCATATCGAATGCTATTTTATTGTCAATCGTCAAAGACAATACCTGCCCTTTTAAGGAGCTAATAGGAAGAACATGACTGTAATCTTTAAAATCTGCGAGACGTAATCCCTTAGCATATAAGTTAACTTTACCTAAACCATTACTCGCTTTCAGATAAATCCACTCTTCTTTTAGATAAGCAGTAAGCATCACATCGGGTCGCACTTGATACGTTAGCACTTTAGGTGTTTCTGCAGGGCAGAATTTTGCCAGCAAATCTTCAGTTAAAAAATATTGCTCGATAGTCGTGTTGTTCTGCTCTGTAAACTTAGGGCTAGGGCATTGATTAAACTGCGGGATAATTTCACATCCAGCCAATAAGGCCAGTAAGAAAGACACACAAAGACAGTAGATTTTTTTCATTGATTTCATTCTATATGGAGATTCAAAACAAGAGAGTGATTATGTTTACTCACTCTAAGTGTAGACCAAATTATAGAATATAGACGGAGATTGAAAGGTCGACAATTGATTACCGCGCTAGGGTTTTAACCATGCGCACATGAGGAATACCATCTTCATCGTAAGGGTCTGATACTACACAAAAGCCGAGTACCTGATAGAAACCAGTTAAATGGTGTTGCGCAGATAAAGTAATAGTAGTCTCTGGTGCGATACGCTCAATATAATCCAAAGCAGTGCTTAATAACTGCTTACCAACCCCTTTCCTCCTAGATCCCATCTCGATAACGACACGACCAATAGATACGGTTTGCGCTGTATTCTCTAGCCCTATAATACGAAGATAAGCACACAAGATGGGTAATTGTTCTTTGGGATAGTGGCTCTCTTTCGTATTATCTTTCGTATTATCTTTCGTGTTATCTTCCGTGCTATCACTCGCGTTCTCGCTAGCGCATCTAATACCTCTATCATCAATCCAACCCAAAACATGTAAAGCGGTTTTATCTGCTGCATCGATATCTTCATAAATACATTGCTGCTCGATAACAAATACTTGCTGGCGTAGCCGATAAATTTCAAACAGCGACGTGACTGATAAGTCACTCAATGCCTTATACTCCCATCTAATCGCGGTATCACTCTGCTTTACATTCAATTCAAACTCCAAAAAAGTTTTTATGCACTATCCACTCGGCTTCCGCTTCTTCAACCGATATCGGCACAAAAGACAGCTCGGTGCCCGGTAAGCTTTGAGCGAGCTTACCCATATCTAAACCGCACACACAACCTAGCAATGGGTAACCACCCATGGTTTGGCGATCTCGCATTAACACAATAGGTTGACCATCTTTAGGCACTTGTATGGCTCCCAACGAAATACCTTGAGAAATAATACCCGATGATTCCGTATCTATCACTTTGCCCGACAAGCGATAGCCCATACGATCTATATTCGGAGTCACTTTATAGCTATGTTGTATAAAGGTTTTTAACGCACGTTCGCCCGCAGATGTTTGCGATATATTGGGCATAAAACGCAGCGTGATTTTTTTAGGGTAAGTAGAGGTGAATTGTGAAGGGACTCTTTTAACTAAGCCATGTTTAACTAACACATGCGGTTGAGATGCATAAGGAACCATATCCGCTTCAGACAGTTTAGCGCCATTTTGGTGGATACCGCCTAGCTTTTCTCGTACAACCGTCGCACAACTAGATAGCTGCGGATCAACCGCAAAACCGTCCTTCACTGCAAGATAGCTACGCAGTCCTGTCACAGGCGCTTTGAAAGAAATCGTATCACCAGTATTCACAGCATAGGTTCGCCAAGGACTGATGGCTTGTTCATTTAACGTGGCAGATAAGTCTGCACCGCATATGGCTATCATGGTTTGCTCTAAAAACGTCGCAGAAAAAGCGCCGTAGCTCACCTCGATTTGTGGCGCATTGTAATGATTACCCAATAAACGGTTTGACCATAAAAAAGCATTCTCGTCTAAGGGCCCACTGTGCGTCACCCCTATATGCTGATAACCATAACGACCGTAATCTTGAATGAGAGATAAAAATCCTGCCTTTAGTACATGCAAAGACATTACACGTCGCCTTGCGGATTATTTACCGTATTGTTGTTAGTCGTTATCTCACTAGGCAAGACTCCACCAAGTCGTATGTATTCCTCTTTATCGATGGCGATAAATTTGACTCTATCACCAGCGGACAACTCGCTTAGGTTTTCGCGTTGATAATCAATTAATTGAATGGGTGTTCTGCCGATAATTTGCCATCCGCCGGGAGACTCTGACGGATAAATTGCTGTTTGTTGATCCGCAATGCCTACGCTACCACTAGCAATTTTTTTTCTAGGCGTTTCTTTTCTTGCAGTCGCAATACGCTGATCTACATTTCCGAGGTAAGCAAAACCCGGCGCAAAGCCAATAGTATATACGTCATAAACTTTGCTGCTATGAATCTCTATCACTTCGCGTTCACTGACCTGTGCTTTCTCCGCGAGATAAGATAGATCTAATGCAACCTCACTACCGTAATACACCGGAATTTCAATAACATCTGTTGATTGAACATTATCATCATCACTATCGGTAGACAGTAATAATTTTTCTAACTGTTGTTGGCACTCTATGCCCGATAAAGCGGATAAATTAAAAGTAATATGAATAGAAGCATAGGAAGGAATAATATCAATTAAGTTATTCGCCATTGTTTGCTTTATTTTTCCAACCAATGTCTTAATACGCGAAAAATTCTCGGCATCAATAACCTGCTCAAATAAAATAAGAAACGTATTTTCGGATAGGCGAATAATATTCATTTTTTGCATCACTTAATTTTACTTGGTTTCAAGTAATGTATGTGCGCGCAATACATTTCTAATACGCTTGACCGACAATAAAGCCAGCTCACCATCGCCATGAATACAAATACTATCCGCCTTAACTGACAAGGTTTTCCCACTACAACTAGTGATTGATTGCTGTGTAATTAGCTGAGTCGCTTGATTAACAATACGGTCGACATCATCGTAAACTGCGCCCTTTATTTGCCTCGACTGTAATGCCCCTTCGTCGGTGTAAGCACGATCACAAAAAGCTTCAAATAACAGCGGAACACCTAAGTCTTGAGCCAAGGCCACATACACCTGATGGCTCGCGCTAGTCTCGGCAGTCGCCATAATCATAAGAGGCATTTTTGGTTTGACGGTAGACACTGCCGTCAGTACAGCACGAAATACGTCACTATCGCGCATCATCGTGTTATACAGCGCGCCATGGGGCTTAACGTAGCTCACGGATGTATTGTTAGCGACACAAATAGCCTGCAAAGCGCCTATTTGATACTGGATAATATTGACTAGCTCATCAAAAGAAAACACCATCTCTTTTCGGCCAAATCCCTGCAAATCGGGATAGCCGGGATGCGCACCAATCGCCACATTATGCTGCACAGCTAACGCCACTGTACGCGCCATGACTTGAGGGTCTGACGCATGAAAGCCACAAGCAATATTACTCATGTCCACATAAGGCATAATCTCAGCATCATTACTCATTGACCAAGCGCCAAAACTCTCGCCCATATCACAATTTAACTTCATACTCATTGCTACTCCACAAGAAATATATTTAAAAACTTACACAAGATACCTGACTATATTAACTGAGTGACAAAACGTTCTATCGCCCCCCATGCTTGCTTTGGGGCTGATTGTAATAAGAAATGCTGCGTCTTGAATCTAACCACTTCTATGTCAGGCTTAACAGCCTGTATATTCAGCAGGTTTCGTTCAGGTACAACGAAGTCTTTCGTCCCACGAAAATACATTATTGGGATATCACAGCTTTTAAGTGCGCTAACCGCATTCACCATAAATATTTGCTGTATTCTATAAGCAAGAACACTGGGGAGTACTTTTTGTAGTTCGGCTGATATCAACTGTATAAACGACGTATTGTCACTACGACTAAAGAAACCGCGTACATCATATAAAGGTTTAGTGAGAGAGAACCCCAAAGTCCATGGCAAAAAACGGGCAACACGTACATTCGGTGAGGTAATAAACGTCGCTACCAATATCAAGCCAATAAGTCCTAGCGGGTTTTTTTCCGCTATAAATAACGATAACGGCCCAGAAAAAGACTCACCTAAGATAACGTAACTGCCATTAATCGATTCGAGTTTATCCATAACAAAAAGCGATAATTGCTCATAAGACAAAGCTTTATTTACGGGGTATTCTATAGACAGAATATCAATATCATCCGGCGCACAGGAAATGAAAGAAGCAAACAAGCCCTTAGTCCCATTAAGACCGGGTAATAATACCAATGTGACTTTCATAATGGCCTAGTGATTGTTAAGTGAATAATATTGTTGATGATGGCGTATCATTTTACTAGGTGTCGATTATTTCAGGCTCATTAATTTGATCAAGTGAAAATGTATCTATCGATAACTCGTGGCCGATATGAATATGAACTTCTCTTGCACCTGCCCCAAATGCTAATTCACGGTAAACACGCAATTCAATATCTGTAATTCCCCCTTCTAGCTTTTCGAGTGGGTGCATCACAACTATAGGGCTAGCAAACAATTTGGTTTTACACACTTCACGAATAGCATATTGGAGTATTTTTTCTGCTTTTGCGAAACCGTTCACTAATAAACGAGCATGTGAAAAAGGGTTAAACACCTCAATACTTTTTGCATTACGTAAATCATAAGCATCATTTCCTATGGCACTCACGATAACTTTCTTCGAATTTTTGCTATCTATGGCAATGTAAGGCTTTTCATCAAAAGTAGTTTTAGAGTCAATATGCGTAACCCTTACCCGATCTTCTTGCAATCGAATATAAATAACACAAGAGAAAAGCTTTTTTATCATATGCAGCATATTAAAACCTGTAACAGTGTTTGATTAAAACGTATTAATGTCAACCTACCACACCTAATACAAGCAACTCAACACAGTAAAACAAAGCTGTCTCCATTTGGAAACACTTTTATAACCGCCCCACATTATTCAACATCCCTCGCTAGCCCTATAATAATAAGCACTATCGCCTGTCACTTACAATAACTCTTCATATCATTCAGTTTAGTGTCTCCATTCGCAGACAACTTTACATTTTTTGAAGAGGTTTCTTATAGATTTTCACATCGTATATCCCCGTAATCCCCATTAATCAACAGCATTACGTGGTTGGTACAGTTCTAGCAATAGTTTTTAATATAAGTTCTGTAAGCACAAAACTAACACGACATACTACGACAACTACTGGGGGCTTCATGCCTATAAGACACAAGATACAATGCAATAATTTTTCGGTTCCTTATTTAGTAGACAAAACATTGCTGGATAATGCCGAGCGCTGCTCGTCAGCTCCGTCTTTATCGGAACAAATGCAGCTGCTTTATGACTTATCTGAAGCGGGCATAAGCAATTTCATCTTAGGCGGAGACACGGACAAAACCATCGTATGGGAACAGTGCCGAGTAGATATGCAGCAAGGTCAATTACCTGAGAATGCTGAACTAACGTACAAAGTTACATTAAATAGATGGGAAGCCACATACAATCATTTTGCTAAAGCCAACTATGATAAGCAATGGATAGCAGAGACTACTTTCGCCTTTACTATGGATAGCTATGATAATGAAAATAGAAAGTTTATTAATGCAATCACCGCCTTTAAACGCTTAGGCGCAAAAAAATTTAAAGTCAGCATCGACAATATTTTTATTAATGGCATTACGTCAGCTAGGTATTTAAAAATTTGCCAACAAATTAGCGTAGCCGAATCCTATGGCGTTAAATTTATTCGAATTAACGACACTCTCGGCTGGCTTCAACCCGCCGAAACCTTAACGCTATGCAGCGCCTTAGTTCGTCACTACCCTAGGGTTATTTTTTCGTTAAACACCTACAATGATAGAGGCCTAGCCTTAAGCAATATCATGATGTCACTGCAATCTGGGTTTCAAATGCTGGAAGGTTCGTTGGTTAGAGACAGCAACACATCCAGATCTAACACCACAGAAAAACTACTGAACATGTGCATTGAAAATAATATAAAAGTGGGCAAGCGAAGTATTGACAGGCGATTACTCAGCCATATCATACTGCCTAATAGTAGCGATAACAGGCCAGAACTTCAAAAAGCCGTCTCATTAAATAACAGGCCTTATTCAAACATTATGAATAGCATACCGAGAAGAAACGTGGTGCTGCATTAGTTAAAATGGGGAGAGAGGGGCGAACTGTAATCGAAACTGAAAGTTTTGCTACTTTACTCTTCTCGCCAAAACTCCCCATGCTCTAAAAAATACAACACTTGCTTCATCACTTTTTTATTACTCATCATAAAGGTATGGGTAACGGGCATGATTATATGGTCTTTCATACCTTTTAGTTTGGTGCTTTCTACGGAGACTTTACCATCATTGGGCTTAGGAAGGATTGTGGATAATATGGGGTTGATGGTGCGGGTGCCGGCGATAATACCTAGCTCAAAATTGGCTGCGCCTATTGTGTTAGGTAAGCTATTATTTTCTGTACTTAACTGTTTTCCAGCGGGGCCGTTAATCCATTTAAACAATTGATAATCACCAAAAGTATCGACTACTTCACTGCCTTTATTCGGCGGCCCTAACATCACCACTCGACCAAGATTGGGAATGGTATATTCCGATAAATACTGTCGTACTAAAATGCCGCCCATAGAATGGCTAACAAAATGAATGGCAAAACTATTATCAGTTGATGATTCACATTGCTTAAGTGAGGTATCAATCGCTTCTTTTGCGAGAGTTTTTATATCGTATTGCGTAGAGGGATAATGATGATTCACCACTCGATAGCCATGATCTTTTAACTTATCATGTAAGGTAGAAAAGGAGCTGTCACTACGTGCTAAGCCATGCAGTAATATCACACAGTCTGCCGCCTGTGCTGTAGCCGACAACATTAAAAGTAATACCCCAAAAGATCGAACCAGCATTTTTGTAGACAACTCTGTAGTGGCACACTAAATTTGGCCACC
>AEVK01000291.1 GCA_000209515.2 gamma proteobacterium IMCC1989 | reverse complement strand
GTTTGGCACCTCGATGTCGGCTCATCACATCCTGGGGCTGAAGCCGGTCCCAAGGGTATGGCTGTTCGCCATTTAAAGTGGTACGCGAGCTGGGTTTAGAACGTCGTGAGACAGTTCGGTCCCTATCTGCCGTGGGCGTTGGAAAGTTGAGAAGAGCTGCTTCTAGTACGAGAGGACCGAAGTGGACGAACCTCTGGTGTTCCGGTTGTCATGCCAATGGCATTGCCGGGTAGCTATGTTCGGACGGGATAAGCGCTGAAAGCATCTAAGCGCGAAGCCTCCTTCAAGATTAGCTTTCCCTGATTCTTTAAGAATCCTGTAGGGCCGTAGAAGACTACTACGTTGATAGGCTGGGTGTGGAAGCGTTGTAAGGCGTTGAGCTAACCAGTACTAATTGCCCGTGAGGCTTGACCATATAATTGAAATAATTAAAGACATCATTGTTGTTCTTGATTAAGATATTGAAATAGTGAGCTGAAAAGCGACTAAGAAGAAAGTAACAAAATACGATTGGATAAACGCACTTGATTATCTAATGCATATGCCGGTAGTTAACAAAAGTTATATCGCGTTTTATAGACATACAACAAACGACATGAAGACATTAACACCCTTTGTGTCTGAGCATCTAATTTAGGTGATTAAGACGTACACGTTCTTAACGCCAAACCAGTTTGCTTGACGACCATAGAGAATTGGAACCACCTGACCCCATACCGAACTCAGAAGTGAAACGATTCCTCGCCGATGGTAGTGTGGGGTTTCCCCATGTGAGAGTAGGTCATCGTCAAGCTTTTATTCTAAAACCCTGTTCAGTAGTGAGCAGGGTTTTTTTATGCATG
>AEVK01000292.1 GCA_000209515.2 gamma proteobacterium IMCC1989 | reverse complement strand
AGCAAAAAACGCTTTCCGGAATGACGTGGTGTTTATTTTAATCTCGTAGTCATTTCTATAAGTGTTCTACATCTGCTCCAATAACTACTTCTAAGGCCTCCAGCATACTCTCTTTATTGTAAGGCCCTTTAAATAATCCCACGTATTCACCCTGCGGGTTGATTAGCGCCATAGAATCGCTGTGGGTGATGAAGTAATGTCCTCTTTCATCTGGCTCTTCATAAATAAATACCACATTTAACTGCTGGGTAATCGCGCGAATACTTTCTACATCGCTGGTCAATCCATAAAAATCAGGATTCATGTAGGTTAAATATTGATTTAGTAATTTAGGTTTATCGCGTTCAGGATCAAAAGTAATATGTAAAACATTTAGCGGGGTACTATTTGCAGGTGCGTTTTTAGACGACTGTGCGCCCTGCTCTGCATCCCATGTAGTTTTTACATCGTTAAGAAACGATAAGTTAATGGGGCAAATATCAGGGCAAAACATATAACCAAAATTCACTAAGCGCCAACCTGCAAGATGCTCAGTAAAAGGTTTGCGCTCTCCCTGCATATTATCCAATGTGACTGGCGCTAATTTTCTAGGCGCTTCAAACAGGAAAAAATCTAAGTTCGCTAAAGCTTCGCGATTCATAGATTTGGCGCTTTCTTTGTTTGCTAAATACAGTCTCGCACCAATACTCGCGATAACTAATAAGACCAACACACTGACGATAATAATAAGCGGTTTATTTTTTTTAGTATGTGTATGTTGATTACTACGATTAGCAGCCATTTTTATTTTTCCTAATGCATTTTTATGATTATTTTTTAGATCGTTCCTAATGCGCCGATTTAACTCGCCTTTTTTAATGGTCTTTTTAACACTTTTTTAATGGCCCACTATGAAAGCGAAATTCGTCGCTTTCTGTTTCGATGATGGTTTTTTCTAATGATAAAAATACATCGACACGATCACTAATATCAATGCCGGCGGCTTTTTGCGCGAGTTTTAAATAATCTTGATAATGGCGCGCTTCTGACTTAAGCAGGGACAAGTAAAATTTTTGTAGATCATCATCTAAAAACGGCGCTATTTTGGCAAAGCGTTCACAAGAACGCGCTTCGATCACTGCACCTACGATAAGAATATCCACTAAGCGATGTGGTTCGCTGGTTCTAATAGGCTTGCGTAACTGCCCTGCATAATGTGCAGCTTCGATGTGCGGATAATCTACGCCTCGCTTTTTCATCAAGGCCATTACTTGCTCAAAATGTCGTAATTCTTCACGAGCAAGACGCGACATTTTATTCAGTAAATCGTGATTATCGACATAACGATACATCAAGTTCATGGCGGTACTAGCCGCTTTTTTCTCGCAGTTTGCATGGTCAATTAATAGCAGGTCTATATTGTTGAGGGCATCATCCACCCATGCTTGGGGAGTTTCGCAATAAAGAAAATCTTGAATATGAGAAATATCGGTCATGTGGGGGTTAACACCTTAATCATCGCCTTAAAGAAATACGGGCTATTTTAACCGAATTTTACCTTGCTGTTGCTGAATTCTTTCTGAAGATCGCTCAATAGCACTTAATAAAAAGCCTACTCCGAATAGCGACGCTCAGACCGCTCTAAGCGATCTTGCTCTTTACGCATATCTGATAACACCTCTTCTACGTAACGAATATGTCGATGAGCAGCTTCGCGAGCAGTGGTGGGTTGTGCATTCATGATGGCATCATAGATATCACTATGTTGGCGCATTAATATATCGCGTCTGGGTTCGCGAGCCACCATATGCGATACGTTAACAAACACACTGCTACGTACCACATCAAAAAGGCTCTGCATAAGATGAAGATAGACAATATTGTGGCTGGATTCAGCGATAGATAAATGAAAGTCGGCATCAGCATCTGACGATTTTTGTAGATCATTTTGTTGATAAGCGGAATCCATGCGCTGAAAAGCCAGTGTTAAGGCTTGCCTGTCTAGCTCGTTCGCTCTAAGCGCTGCATAGTAAGCGCAATCGCCTTCCATAGTGTGGCGAAACTCGAGCAAATCAAAGCGTGACTCTGGCGAATGGTTAAACAGGGCTAATAACGGCTCTATGGTTTTTTGGCGAAACGCTTTTGAAGCGAAGTGTCCACCACCGGGTTTGCTGGAAATTAAACCTTGTGTATTTAGGCGTTGCAGCACTTCCCTCACGGATGACCGAGAGATAGCAAATGTGTCGGCCAGCTGCCTTTCTGATGGCAAGCGCGCACCCGTACGCAAGCTCCCTTCGGTAATTGCACTTTCATAATGCTGAAATAGCTTATCTGAATTCTTCATTACTGATGACTCTGATTGGGTTATTGATATTAAAATAGATACAGATACCGGATCAAGTAAAAATAATAATTATTGGTCAGACCAAAATATAAAAATCAACAATCACCTGTGTTAAAAAATATTTTTTAACACAGAACCTGTAATATTTTTATTATTTATCAGATACTTAAAAGTAAAGATATGTAATTTGACAGTTCTACAGCCAATGGTTTTAATAGAATAAAGCATCCACCATTTTGGTCTGACCAATAACAAAAAGAGCATAATAATGAATAGTCCGATTACCTGCAATGAAGATTTACGTCAACTCGCTAAAAAACGCGTACCAAGAGCCATTTTTGATTATGTGGATCGTGGCTCTTACGATGAATCCCCCATT
>AEVK01000293.1 GCA_000209515.2 gamma proteobacterium IMCC1989 | reverse complement strand
ATCCATCATCGGGGCAATGCAGAACCTGTGGTCGCTATATTTTTCTTTTAAATCAATCACTTATATTTTTTCTGTGCTGGTTTCGTTAGCCCGTTTCGGGGTTATTTTTCCTTATTTTTTGACATTTTTTACTATTTGGTGTTACATAGGGGTTACACAAAAACTTGTAACCCAGTAACCCGAAATATGGCATCTTTTGCAGTTGTAAAACGTCTTAAAGCAGACGGCACCCCTCGCTATACTTGTAACGTTCGCGTAAAGAAAAACGGGAAGGTATTGTATAGCGAAGCTCGTACTTTCTCCAAGGCTGGTTCAGCAAAAGAGTGGGGGAAAAAGCGAGTTGGTGAAATCGAAAACGAAGGTATCAACAAAACTGCTGACACTATCACGTTAGGTGGTTTAATTAAAAAGTACATAGATGATCCCCATATTGAAATAGGTCGAACTAAAGGCAACGTACTTCGTTTAGTGTCGGATTGTGAAATAGCTAATCGTATTTTGTCAGAGATAGAAGCACACCATCTCGTTGAACACTGTAAGCACAGAAAAGAAGCCGGGGCAGGTAAAGCTACTATCAGCCACGATGTTAGCTACATACGCTCAGTGTTAAAAGCAGCAAAACCAACTTGGGGTTATGATGTAAACGACAATTGTATCATTGAAGCGTACCCTGTGCTTCATAGTATGGAATTAGTAGGTAAAGCTAATCGACGAACTCGAAGACCCACGACCAAAGAATTAGAAAAATTAAAAGCAGGTTTGAAACAACGACAAGACCACCAAGGGGCAAAAATTCCTTTCATTGATATTCTTGAATTTTCTATTTTGTCATGTATGCGTATCGGTGAGGTGTGTTCGATACTTTGGGAAGACGTAGACGAAGCTCAAAAATCGGTTACCGTTCGTAATCGAAAAGACCCAAGGAAAAAAACAGGTAATCACATGGTAGTGCCATTACTGGGAGGGGCTTGGGAGTTGCTACAAAAACAACCAAAAACTGATGATAGAATTTTTCCTTTTAACTCTAGGTCGGTATCAGTAGGGTTTCAACGGGTGCGTAATGAACTAGGTATTGAAGACTTGCGTTATCACGATTTACGCCGCGAAGGTGCTAGTTTATTATTTGAAAAAGGGTACGTTATAGATGAAGTGGCACAGGTGACAGGCCATAGAAATATAAACACGTTGTGGCAAATTTATACTGAGTTGTTTCCTAAACGGCTTCACGATAAAGATACTCATTAAGCCGCTGAAGAACCAACCCAATCTTCTTTTGCTAATTCACGTTGTTTATCAACCCACTTGGCTAAATCAACAACGTGAACCATCCAAGGAGCTTTTTGGCTTGTACTACATTGAAAAGCTGGGACAGGTAGCGTACCCGCCTTAGCTTTCTGTTTTGCCGTATGACGAGCACAGCCAAAGTACTCAGCACAAATGTCTTCTAATGGCACGACTGCTTTTTCAAATTGCGCCATTAGTAAAAACTCAGTTTTCATAGTTTAGCTACCACTTGACTATAGGTTATTAAGTGCGGATAAAACAACGTAAGCTACGCCGCCAACAGTCACAATAATAGCTATGACAAAAAAGGTTAATAAGGTTTGCTTTAACATTTTCATAGTTAGGTTTCCTTTAAAGTGTTGTTGTATCGTTGGGGTGTTCGGGTATTTCGTCTTGGTCTAAATCGGGTAATAGCCGATTAGTAATATCTTTTTTAAGGGCGTTTAATAGCGCCTTTTGAGTCGTTTTCTTACTCTTTAGTGCTTCTATAACAGTTTCATCTATAGAGCCGTTAACTACCAAGTGGTGAATTATTACGGGCTTCGTTTGGCCTTGTCGGTGAAGTCTTGCGTTGAATTGTTGGTACAGTTCTAATGACCAGTTTAAGCCAAACCAAACAATAGTATTGCCGCCGTGCTGTAGGTTTAACCCATGCCCCGCACTAGCGGGATGGGCTAATAACAAAGAAATTTTGCCAGCGTTCCAACGGTCAATACTGTCTTCTGAGTCAGTAATACATTCAGCTTGGGGGAAGTGTTCTTTTATCCGCGCTAAGTCAGACTTATAGTTATATGCGACAAGTACAGGTTGTCCGGCGGCTTCTTGAATAATTTCTTCTAAAGCTGATAGTTTTAAATCGTGTACCGCTTCCCAGTGACCTTGATCATTGGTATAGATTGCCCCATTACTGAACTGAAGAAGCTTGTTGCTTAATGCGGCGGCGTTTAATACTTCTATGGTTTCCTGTTCCATTTCTAATAGAAACTCGCGTTCTAGCTCTTCATACTGGTTACGGGCTTTAGTTGGCATTTCTAAAGGTATAACGTTATCTATCCGCTCAGGTAACGTTAGGTAGTCTTCTGCCGATAGTGTTAAACATACATCTTGTAGTTTGCTATAAATAATCTCTTCGGTATCAGGGCGGGGTTCAAAGTTATAACCCCTGTAATCGCCCATAAAATAACGATCACGAAACCCGGTAAAGGTACGCCCAAGGCGTTGACCTTTATCTAATAAAAACACCTGTGACCATATATCTAATAGACCGTTACTGGTGGGTGTTCCTGTTAATTCAACCATACGTTCAACGTTAGGTAGTATTTTCTTTAATGCCTTGAAACGTTGAGATTTAGACGATTTAAAACTACTCGATTCGTCAATAACTACCATGTCATAGGGCCAGCCTTTACCAAGTGTTTTAACCAGCCATGTGACCAACTCGCGGTTAATAATATGAATGTCTGATTGACTGTTTAATATTGCTTTTCTTTGTTTAGGGTTTCCATGGATTACGTCATACGTTAAATGCTTGGTGTGTTCCCAATTAACTATTTCATTAGGCCATGTATGTAAGGCAACACGGAGCGGAGCTATAACCAACACCCGACCCACTTCAAAACTGTCTAGTAAGTCAGCAACAGCGGTTAATGTAGACACGGTTTTACCTAGCCCCATATCAACCCACAGGGCACACGAAGGCGTGTTCTTAATAAAGCTAACAGCGTTCACTTGATACCCGTGAAGGTTATCTCGTGAAAAGCTGCTTGCCTGTTTCAATGCTGTCAATGACATGAACTAAAAACCCTTGTTCGTTTAACTTCTTATGAATTTCTTTCTGTAACTTTGATGGTTTTTTGTTAGTGGCTTTAAATTCCACTACAACAACCAAGCATCTTTTAAAATACAATCTATCTGGTACACCCCGGCTATTAGGGCTTGACCACTTGTAACTAAGCCAACCTTGTTCTTTTGCATACTCGGTGACTTTCTTTTCAATAACTGATTCACGCATTCCAAGCTACCATTTGCTTTTTGGTAATCTTTTACGCGGATTGTAATAAGTACCTTCCCATCGTTCACAAGGCCAATTTTTACCTTGCTTTACTGACCAGACAGGTAAAAACTGTTCAAGGTTTAAATAGTTTGCTAACTCTCCGCGAGTACGTGAGCCAGTTACCCTTTTTCCTTTTTCACCTTCAATACAAAACAAAGGTCTTTCAAGCTCTTTTATAAAAAGCCTTTCTGACTCCACATCCATGTATGGATGTCTAACTTCTCGACCAGCAACTACATCTTTGCTAGACCATTCCACTACGTACCTCATTTTCTATACCTCTGTAATCGTGGCCTTCTGTTGTTAGCTTGTTCTTTTGCTGTTGCCCATCGACAATTTGAAGGTTCATAGTTACCATCGTTATTAATTCTATCTATTAATTCTATCTATTGAATGTATGGGGCTTGGTTTTAATCCCATATCCTCTATAAAATTTTCAAATGAGCTTAACCAACGGCCACATACTTTTATTCCTCTTCCACCGTATGAGGAAAAGTAGCGGCTATTTTGGTTGTAGCACCTTTGTTTAATACCTCGCCATATAGAATGTTCTGAAGTGTTTGACATATTGTGAGTTATGTTTTTAAGGCCAATTAATTCTTTCTTTAAACAACCACAAGATTTAGTGTCTCCTGTTACTAACTCTCTTCTAGCAATAACCTTGTGCGTACCGCACTCACACTTACACAGCCACCGACTTTTACCGTGTCTGTCGCTTTTTTCTCGTTTGATAACGATTAATAAGCCGAACTTTTTACCAACTATATTTTCAACAGGCATACTAGATTCTCATTTACGATAGCGGAGGCATTCAAAGCCTTCAGACGTTACGGGCAAACCTTTGGCCCAAACGGGTAATTCACACATAAGCTGTTCAAATTCTTCTACACTGCCAAAGTCGTCATTAGCTTCTGCTATTAGTTCATCGTGAACCGACAACACCACTTCATACCCGGCGTTTTCAACACGAAGCATGGCTTCTGCCATTAGGTCACGGGCTACCGCTTGGGTGATGTTTTCCACCAGCTTACCGCCGTATGTGTTTTGTCTTTCCCATTTACGGGTTAATGAGTTGGTACCCATAAACGTAACTTGTTCTTTATCGAATTTACCTATGGAGGTTTTAGGCTGGTAATATGCGAGTAATCGACCAGAAGGAAGGCGACAAAATAAATAGTTATCGGTGAACCTAAATTTAATAGCGCGTATCTCGAAAGTTTTACCGGGATGAGTTACCGCGTTAAGTGCTGCTTTTTCAACACCCCACCAGAATTTAACGATTTTCCTATTCGCAACTCGCCAATCGACTTTAATTTCATCGGCGAGGTCGGTATCAATTTCAACACCGTACACTTCAGCCATACCTTGAAAAGCTTTAGCGCCTCCTTGGTAACCTAATGCGAGTGTCGCCACCTTACCTATAAAACGCTGTTCTTCGTTTACTTTTTCTGGAGGTACTCCGTATATTTGGCTTGCGGTTATTTTATAAATCTCAACGCCTTGTCTAATTTTAGTTAAAGCGTCTTCTTGACCCGCTAGCCATGGGAGAACCCTTGCTTCGATTTGCGAGTAGTCGACAACAATAAGACGTTTACCTTCAGGGGCGCAGATCATCCCGCGAAGGCTTGAACTTAATGCTTCCATAGGGTCGTCATAAATCAGCTCTAGCAATTCAGAATCAGCGTGTTTAAACAACCTTATGCAATTGTCAGTATCTTTAAATGAAGGGCGGGGTAAATTCTGGGGTTGAAAGTGTTTACCACTCCAACGGCCTGTTGTTGCGCCGTGGTACATTAATAGCCCATGCGCCCGATTATCTTCTGTCACAATCTTTTTAAGTGCAGCGTATTTAGCGGTGCTGGTTTTGCCTAACTGTTGACGTATTTCAATCAACCGTCTTGCTATTGGGGGTAGTGTTTCATCTTCTAAAACCGTTTCTAGGTAGGCTTTATCAAACTTAATTAAGGAGTAACCCAACTCGTCACTAATGTAGTTCATCACTCGTTGGCGTTGGCTAACATTAGTTAAGTGGGAGGCGGTGAGCTGGGCTACTTCTTGATTAAGCTTTTCAGTAACTTGGTCAATAATTAATAGTGCGTTTTCTACAGATTGGTTATCAATAAACACACCGCGTATATTGATCGTTTGGTCAAGTTCCCACACCTTTCTTTCTTGGGTGCTAAGTGGGCGAAGTCGTGCTAATACAGCACGTTCTACAACCACGTCTTGACGACAATATTCATAAAACTCTTCTAATAAATCGGCGTCTTGAATACGTTTGCCGCGATTAGGTTTACTGAGTCGTTGAATAAGGTATTTACCGCGTTTATCTTTTTGTTGATCTTGGGGTAACCCTAATGCTTTAGCACATGCGCCTAATGCCCTAGGCATAGCCAACACTGCAGCGAGGGCAGCGGTATCAGTCCATAGAAATATAGGTGCGTTAGACCATTCTTGAACGTGGTGCCAAATACACCATTCAAAAAAACTGTTCCAAGCGTAGATAGTGAATTCACTGGGGTTTGTAACGAACTCTGGTAAGTCGTCACCCGGTAACCACAAAATAGGGTCTTCGTCACCGATAGCGTAAGCCATGCAAATAACCTCAGTTGATGAGTGTTGGGAATAGGCCCAAGTACCCACCTTCTTTAGGTCAGTTTCGCTGTATGTTTCAAAATCTATTGATACTTTTTGCATGGCTTGCGGTTCCAATTAAGCAACTTTGGTTAGCGCGTATTTAACGCCTTCAACTAAAACGAGTCTTGCCGCTTCAAAAGCACATTTCTTCACATATCGAAGGGCGTCACCATCTTCTTGTACCGCCGCTAAACAAACCTCTGGGGTC
>AEVK01000294.1 GCA_000209515.2 gamma proteobacterium IMCC1989 | reverse complement strand
CCCCGATGCGGGTAAAACAACCATTACCGAAAAGCTGCTGCTATTAGGGCAGGCGATTCAGTTAGCCGGTTCGGTGAAAGGCAAGAGAGGCCCACATGCGAAGTCAGATTGGATGAGCATGGAGCAGGAGCGCGGTATCTCGGTAACATCATCGGTGATGCAGTTCCCTTATAAAGATCGTACCGTTAATCTATTGGATACGCCCGGTCACGAAGATTTCTCTGAAGATACCTATCGTACACTCACCGCCGTTGATTCTGTATTGATGGTGATTGATGGCGCGAAAGGTGTGGAAGATCGCACGATTAAGCTGATGGATGTTTGTCGCCTACGTGACACGCCCATCCTATCGTTTATCAATAAGATGGATCGTGATATTCGAGACCCAATTGATGTGCTGGACGAAATTGAAAAGGTATTAAAGATAGAAGCGGCGCCCATTAACTGGCCAATTGGTATGGGTAAAGAGTTTAAAGGGGTATACAACTTATATACCGACACCATTCATGTGTACCAACAAGGCATGGGGCATAAGCTCAATGACGATATTCAAATACAGGGCTTAGATAGCGACGAAGCAACAGCTTTGTTTGGTGTTTATGCGGATGATATACGCGACGAAATGGAATTAGTGCGCGGCGCGACCCACGAATTTGATCGAGAAGCCTATTTAGAAGGGCGCTTAACCCCCGTATTTTTTGGTACTGCCTTAGGCAACTTTGGTGTACGTGAAATGTTAGATGGTTTTGTCGAGTGGGCTCCCACGCCTTTACCGCGTATGACGAAAGAGCGTGAAGTGAGTGGCGAAGAAGAAAAATTTTCCGGCTTTGTATTTAAAATTCAAGCCAATATGGACCCTAAGCATCGCGACCGTATTGCATTTATGCGTGTGTGCTCCGGTAAATATACCAAAGGCATGAAGATGAAACATGTACGCCTAGGTAAAGATGTCAAAATTGCTGATGCCGTGACATTTTTAGCGGGTGATCGTAGTGCGGTAGAAGAGGCCATATCCGGTGATATCATTGGTTTACATAACCACGGTACTATTCAGATTGGTGATACTTTTACCGAGGGTGAGTCATTAAAGTACACGGGTATTCCGCATTTTGCACCAGAGCTTTTTCGCCGTATTCGCTTAAAAGATCCATTAAAGTTAAAGCAGCTACAAAAAGGTCTGCAACAGTTATCGGAAGAGGGTTCTACTCAGGTGTTCTTCCCTGTAAGCAATACCGATATCGTTGTAGGAGCGGTTGGTGTTCTACAGTTTGAAGTGGTCGCCTATCGCTTGAAAGATGAATATAAAGTAGAAGCGATTTATGAAGCGGTGAATGTCACGACAGCACGTTGGGCAGATTGCGAAGACACGAAAAAGTTAGAAGAGTTTAAACGTAAGTGCGCCGATAATTTAGCCATTGATGGCGGTGGACACTTAACGTACTTAGCGCCGACAAGAGTCAACCTATCATTAACGGAAGAACGCCATCCCGAAGTGTTATTCCGTTCAACGCGAGAACATTAAAGACAAACGACTGAACAAAAAAACGCCCACAATTGTGGGCGTTTT
>AEVK01000295.1 GCA_000209515.2 gamma proteobacterium IMCC1989 | reverse complement strand
CCGCCGGGTGATTCTAAGCTGCCGTTTAAAGCATAAATAGGTTCAGCATAAAGTCCAGCGCCTGGAATGTTGACCAACACACAGCCTATGCCAATAGGCAGTAGTAACAAGGGCTCAAAACGCTTAGCAATCGCTAAGTACAATAGCAATAAGCCGACCGCAATCATTGTGGCTTGCCCTATGTCCATGTTGGCGATGCCTGAATCCATTAATAGGTTCGTTATTTTATCCACGATACATAATCCTCAAATAATTCAACACTAAAGTGCCAGCGACAACGGTTAAGTGTGATCGCTGAACATGCGTTTTTTTATAGCGTTAGTAAAATGTCGTCTACTGAAACCGTGTCACCTTGTTTGACGGCAACGGTACTGACTACGCCATCTCTTGGAGCTTTAATTTCAGTTTCCATTTTCATTGCTTCTAGGATAATAAGAACTTGGCCTTCCTTTACAGGGCTTTGTGGTTGTACAAGGACTTGAAAAATATTGCCCGACAGTGGAGATTTGATTGGTTCGCCGGTCGCATTAATCGGTTCGTCGTTGTCGTCTTCTGTTGCATCATCGTCATAGACATTAGCCACAAAAAGTTGATCGTCGATAGATACCTGAACGCCGTCATCACTATCACTGTTTACTTTGGCGTGATAGTTTTTACCATTCAAACTAATGACGTATGCGCTATTTTTTATTGGTTCTACGTTATTGCTAGCCGCTGTTGCTGCTGTATTGTCTTCAAACGTTGGTGCTGTTTCAAAGGCATCTGGATTGTTTCGATTTTCTAAAAACTGTAAACCAATTTGCGGGAAGAGTGCATAGGTAAGTACGTCGTCTACGGTGCTTTCTGCCAAGCTAATATTTTTTTCTGTCGAAAGCACTTTTAACTCGGTAGAAAGTTTATCCATTTCAGACGAGAGTAAATCGGCAGGGCGACAGGTAATCGCTTCGGCACCGTCCAATACCTTTGCTTGTAACTCATTATTAAAAGGCGCTGGCGCCGAACCGTATTCGCCTTTTAAAATGCCTTGAGTTTCTTTTGAGATGCTTTTGTAGCGTTCGCCCGTTAGTACATTGATAACTGCTTGAGTACCAACAATCTGTGAGGTAGGCGTGACGAGTGGAATATAACCAAGATCTTGGCGTACACGTGGAATCTCTTCAAGAACGGCATCAAATTTATCGCTTGCCCCTTGTTCTTTGAGTTGGTTTTCCATATTAGTCAGCATGCCGCCGGGTACTTGGGCGATAAGAATGCGTGAATCCACTCCGCGCAAGGAACCCTCAAATTCCGCATATTTTTTGCGTACTTGACGGAAATAAGAAGCGATTTCTTCTAACTTTTCTAGGTTCAGTTTAGGGTCACGATCTGTGCCCTGTAGTGCAGCGACAATGGACTCTGTTGGTGAGTGACCATAGGTCATCGACATAGACGAAATAGCAGTATCAATATGATCGATACCCGCTTCTACGGCTTTGAGTAATGTCATGGATGATAAGCCTGATGTGGCATGTGCATGTAGAGCAATAGGGATGTCTAAGCTTGCTTTTAACTGGCTGACCAACTCGAATGCATCATACGGCGTTAAAATTCCTGCCATATCTTTAATCGCCAGAGAGTCTGCGCCCATATCTTCAATTTGTTTGGCTAGATCTAGCCAACCTTCTCGTGTGTGTACTGGGCTAGTGGTATAAGAAATAGTGCCTTGTGCATGACCGCCTTGTTTTTTGACCGCTTGCATGGCGGTAATCATATTTCGGGGATCATTCATTGCGTCAAATACGCGGAATACATCGACACCATTAGTGACTGCGCGCTCGACAAATTTTTCAACGACATCATCCGCATAGTGTCGATAACCTAATAGGTTTTGGCCGCGTAATAACATCTGCTGACGGGTATTCGGCATGGCCTTTTTAAGTTCGCGAATGCGGTCCCAAGGATCTTCACCTAAGTAGCGAATACAAGCGTCGAAGGTTGCGCCGCCCCACGTTTCTAAAGACCAATAACCAATCGCATCCAATTTTTCAGCAATAGGCAGCATGTCATCTATACGTAAACGCGTAGCAAATAAGGATTGATGTGCGTCACGAAGTACGACATCAGTAATCTTGATTGGGGAGTTGTTCTTTTTCATAGGCGCCACTTACTTTGTCGAGTTGTACTGAGTTACAGGTTGATGGTGAAGTTGATAAGCAATTGCCGCTACGGCAGCGATATTGGCTTCGGAATCGTTATCTTCAGCAGGGGGTTGTAAGCGTTTGATCACTGCTGACATAGCTGTGACAGAAGCAATGAGTATGACTAGAAAAGTAAAAACGGTTCCCATCCCTAGAGCCATTAGTAAAAAAGTATCTGACCATATTGTAGGCATAAGATAGTACCCTCCAAAGCTAAGTAAGCGTTCACGTAACCCCCACCACAATTAATATGCGTATCTGGTTTTGTCGGGGCTATTAATAATCAACTTGCAAAATCCTATTCAGAGTAATTCAGCTTGCGATAAAAAACTAGCCCCATTCCTATAAACAGTTTTTTTGCGCCATAAAGGCATTTTTTTCAAGATATTCGACTATTTTCGACGAAGATTCACTTTTTTAGTGCGGGCTCTCACCTCTTTGGTGCGGTTTTTTGTTTGCTTGAGCCTTTAAATCACCTTTTTGGTGCAGAATCTTGCCACTAAAATATGATTTTATGTATTAGTTTGAGTGATAGTCTTTATAAAAGTAGGGGTGAAAAAACGGTGGCTATACATTGTTTATATAGTATTTTTTGTGTGGCTTTTGTGTGAGTTAGTGGTCTTCATTTTCAATAGTGGGTGATTGTACTATCGATCGCGATGGCATATGGAAACTCTAAATAATTCTAAATAAGCCAAGATCAGAGTTTCCGTAAAAAATAAAAAAGGGGTTTACATGGTAAACCCTAAGTACTCAGGAAATAGTACTAATAACACTACAATAAACATTTGAATAAAGATGAACGGGATAACGCCTTTATAAATGGTGCTGGTTTTTACTTCGGGAGGCGAAACGCCTTTAAGGTAAAAAAGACTAAATCCGAATGGCGGTGTCATAAAGGATGACTGTAAGTTCATTGCAATAAGGATGGCAAACCACACCATATTGAGTCCCATCAATTCTGCGATCGGTGCCAGAATAGGAACAACAATAAAGGCAATTTCAACGAAGTCGATAAAGAAACCTAAGATGAAAATAGCGAGCATAGACAATAATAAAAAGGTCCATTTTTCACCGGGCAAGCCAGACATGAACTCTTCTACAATAATGTCACCACCAGAGTAAGTGAAAATCATTGCAAAAGCGGTTGCGCCTATTAATACAGCAAAAACCATTGAAGTGACTTTAACGGTTTCTTTGGCCGCGTCTGTCACCATGGGTATTTCAAGTTGGCCATAAAATTTAGCCAGTAGTAATGCACCAATAGCGCCGAGCGCCGATGATTCTGTTGGTGTTGCAATACCGGTTAAAATAGAACCTAGAACAATGACAATTAATGCTAAGGGAGGGATGATGTTTTTTAATGCATTTTTGATCAGTTCTGAGGTGTTGTCATCGGTTGATGGAATTGCTGGTGCAGCGGAAGGGTTAAGTGTCGTATATCCTATAACATACACTAAATAAAATCCGACAAGTACCAGTGCAGGAATCATCGCTGCTTTAAATAAATCACCGACAGGCACGCCCATTACGTCGCCTAAAATAATCAGAATAATAGACGGCGGGATAATTTGTCCTAAGGTACCTGCTGCACAAATAACACCTGTCGCGAGGCGCTGGTCGTAATTGTATTTCATCATCACAGGCAATGAGATAACCCCCATTGCCACAACGCTAGCGCCAACCACACCTGTTGAAGCCGCTAAAAAAGCCCCAACCAAAATAGTTGAAATAGCTAGTCCGCCGGGGCGGCTGCAAAAAAGCTTAGCCATTGACTCCAGCAAGCGTTCAGCCAACCCTGTTTTTTGCAACACAATACCCATAAAAATAAACATGGGTATTGCCATTAAAATAGTATTTCCCATAATCGAGTAAAGTCGATAGGGCATAAAGGCAAAGAGTTCGAAGCCTTCAATCCAAAAGCCGACCAATAGTGATAAGCCAGCAAAAGTGAGTGCTATTGGGTAACCAGCAAATAATAAAATGAGAGCGAAAATAAATAAATAAATACCAATCATGCTGCATCTCCTTCTATATTACTCTTTGTTTTTTCTTTTTCACAGTCGTCTGGCTCACCCTCTTTCAGCACCATAATCTCACTTAAAATCACGGTAATAATGCTTAGAACTAAAAAACTAAAGGCCACAGGAATAATAAGTTTTACCGGCCACAAACGGGGTAAGCTACCCGGGTCGCCTTTGTTCTCCATGCTGGTAAACGATTCGTAGAAAAAGCTGCTACCGTAATACACTATTAATGCACAAAAAGGTAAGGCAAAGATGAGCCCGCCGGTGATGTTAATCCACGCTTGTTTTCTACGTGAAAAATTATCATATAGTACGTCAACGCGAACATGCCCGTTTTCTCTTAATGTGTAACCTAGTCCCATTAAGAACATTAAGGAAAAGAAGTGCCACTCTAACTCTTGCATACCGATACCGCCGAGCCAGCTCAAATGTTCGTTATACCAATCAATGGCCGTAACCCAATGAAAGTGCTGTAATAATCCAAATACGGCATAGCGAACGAAGACATCAATGAATACATTCAGAATCATCAGCAGTAGTGCTGCGATACAAATATAACCTGAGAAGTCGATGATTTTATTGAGGAAACGTAATGTCGTTTTCATTTTTTGACTACCTTGAGACACATTACCTTTGATAGAGGGTAATATTATTATTGATTGCGTTTAGACAGCGTTGTTAGATTTTTATGCTGACTTACACTTTCATATTACGTTATTACGAGCTAATAAATCAAAAAGGCTCCGTGAGGAGCCTTCCTTGTACTGCTATTTCAATTAACCTTTTTTCGAATATTAAAGGTTATTCAAGTAAGCCTTGTCTGAAATCTCAGTCCATGTACGCGCTTTCTTCATGTACTCGCGTTGTGATTGAATGATTTCAGCCGTTAGACCACCTTTTGCTTCAAGTTCAGCTAAAAGTTCAGAGTTAGCTTTTTTGAGCTCAGTCATGACTGATTCAGGAAACGATTTCACTTGAATGTTAGGGAACTCGGTTTTCATCGTCTCCCAGTTAACTGCGCTCTCATGATAAGACTGGGCGGTAACCTGGAATGCGGCTTCTTTTATTGCTATTTTAAGAATGGCTTGTAGGTCAGCAGGTAATTTTTCGAATGCTTTTTTGTTGACCATAAACTGCAACTCAGTTGCAGGCTCATGCCAGCCAGTGTAGTAGTAAGGGGCAATTTTGTGGAAACCCATGCGTAAGTCTAGTGATGGTCCAACCCACTCTAGTGCATCGATTGTATTACGCTCTAGAGCGGTATATAGCTCGCCAGCAGGAATGTTGGTTGGTTTTGCACCTAATTTTGCTAATACGTCTCCGGCGAAACCTGGGATACGCATTTTAAGGCCTTTTAAGTCATCAACAGAATTGATTTCTTTCTTGAACCAGCCGCCCATTTGGTTACCGGTGTTACCGCCTGGAAATGACATTACACCGTGCTTATCATAAACTTTTGCTGCTAATTCTTGGCCACCACCATAGTAGTACCACGCATATTGCTCAGCAGTAATCATGCCGAGTGGCATAGTCGTAAAGAATAACGTGTTGATGTCTTTACCTTTCCAATAATAAGACGCGGAATGTCCCATTTGATATTGGCCGGCTTTTACGAAGTCTAAGATCCCAAGTGCGGCTTTGTGCTTGTTTTTGGAATCAATGGTAATGACTAGGCGACCGTTGGACATTTCTTTTACATTTTGAGCCATTTGCTTGGCGGCATCGCCAAAAATAGGAAAATTAGTCGGCCATGTTTCTGCTAAGCGCCATTGAGTTACTTCTACCTTTGTATTTTGTTCTTTATCCTTTTCTTTTTTGTCGCCGCCGCAGGCAACTAATAGTAGTGATGCAAATGTGATAATAGCAAATTGATATATTTTCATTTTGACCCCTGTTATTTAAATTATGATCGTAGTTTATTGTAAATAATATATAGCCATATCATTATAAGGTGAGTTGACAATAAAACATCCGTAGGTGCACGCAGATGGTCTACGGGTTATCCCGTAGATTGCACCAAATTTAGCACCTTTTTGAGAAGTAAAAACAATATATGGTGTTTTTTAGTGCACAGCTATGTTTGTATAGGATATGGTCATTTAATAAAAAACTCTCGGTAATATCACCTTCTACATATGCTTACTTCGGCAGGATAAACATGAATTTAAAGCAAAAAATTCAATTGTTAGCGGTATTACCACTTGCTATCGCGATGTTATTAGTTGTGTTGGTAACACAATATCAGTTTGATAAGTTATCTCTAGAAACCGCGACGGCCTATCGAGATGGTGTGATTGAGCGTCGCCAAGCAGAATTGAAAAACTATACATTATTAGCGCTGTCATCTATTGATCACCTTTACAATAATCAAGATATAGACACGGAAGTAGCGCAAGAATTAGCAAAAGACGTACTAACAAATTTAATCTATAAAGAAGATGGCTATTTCTTTGCTTATACCGTTGATGGTGTGGGCGTGGTGCATCCGATACAACCTTTTCGAATAGGGGAAAACTGGTGGGAACTGCAAGATGAATCCGGCCTGTTTTTGATTCAAGAACTGATTAGTAATGCACAGGCAGGTGGCGATTACCTACAGTATTCGTGGGATAAGCCTTCAGTAGGTGAGGTAGGCACCAAAATGGCCTACTCTGTCATGCTCGACAAGTGGGAGTGGATGCTGGGGACGGGAGTGTATATTGATGATGTTGAGGATCAAGTATCGCGTATTCAATTATCTATCGATCATAAGATTATCAGCGCATCCTATGTGATTTTGGCAATAGGTATCATTTCGGTGATTGCGGTCTTCTCTACGGGTTTATTATTGCAGTTCAGCGAAAGAAAATTGGCAGATGGCAAGTTGCAAGAGCTAACAAAGCGCATTTTAACGGCCCAAGAAGAGGAGCGCCGACGAGTCTCTAGAGAGTTACACGACGGGATAAGCCAACTGATTGCCAGCGCTAAGTTCTCTATTGAAACGGCATTGTTAAAAATAAAAAGTAATCAAAGCCCAGAAGAAGACCTAATGCTAACGACAGAAAAAATTACGCAAACATTGACTGATTTACGTCGTATTTCTCGCGATTTACATCCACGAATATTAGATGATCATGGCCTGTCTGCAGGTATCGAGTCGCTATCCGCTAATTTTTCTCGTCGCACCGGTATTAGTATTAACTTAGATAAGGTTGCGGTTAAAAACATGTTGTCATTAGAAATTAAAACAACATTCTATCGTGTCGCACAAGAGGCGTTAACAAATATTGAGCGACATTCAAGTGCGACGGAAGTGAATATTGCTATAGGTCTTCGGGGGCGTTGGTTAGTTTTATCGATTAGAGACAATGGTAACGGTTTCGATGTGGCATCGCTCAACCGGAATAAATCACCGATGGTGGGTATTGGCTTACGCAATATGCATGAAAGATTGAGCTATCATAAGGGTATGTTTACGATTGAATCGAATAGGTCAGGCACTACTATAGAAGCAAGAATTCCCAAAGATTATTTAAAATTTAATTAATAACCATTAGTAGACAACACAATGATAAAAATAATATTAGTAGATGATCATCCATTGTTTAGAGAAGGTATTGCTTCTCGCCTTAATATGCATGAAGGAATAGATGTTGTTGCAGAAGCTGAAAACGGCAAGCAATTGTTAGAAAAGTTAGAACGTTGTACACCAGATGTGGTGATGATGGATATTAGTATGCCTGAAATAAATGGTATGGATGCACTTGAGATAGTCAAAGAAAAATTTCCTGGCGTGCGAGTGATTATGTTGAGTATGCATGATGATAAGGAATATATTGTGAGTGTGATACGTTCAGGGGCAGAGGGTTATTTGTTAAAGGATATATCTGGTGAAGAAATGATTGCTGCCATTCATAAGGTTCACAGCGGGGGTAAATATTTCAGCGGTGAAGTGGCAGAAATTTTAGTGCAAGAGAATACCGCAGATAAAGGTGATATTTTAACCACACGAGAACAGCTTATTCTGCGTTTGATATCCCATGGGAATAATGATAAGTCTATTGCGAGCCAATTAGATATCAGTGCGCGAACGGTAGAAACTCATAAGCGAAATATTAAACAAAAGTTGTTGATTGATACCACGTCAGGTTTGGTGCGCTATGCGATAGAACACCGCTTGGATCAGTGATGAGAGTGTAGGTTTAATCGAGATGGATACCGGTGGGTTATTCCCAAATTTCTCGTAGCGGTTCACCAAAATCATCATAAATGATTTTTTTCTTAGGTGTGTGCGCTTTTTTTACTACGTTGCTTTTTGTTTTGTTCTGTTTGCGTTCGTCTAGAGCGTTAACTTCATCTACTAGTGGGGTACGTGTTTGCTTGCCTTCGTTCAGTGGGATGTTATTGTTCAAATTGGCTCCCATTGCTTTACCACTAGCGCCGCGCTCTACATCTTTTATTTCTCCGCCACGAGTGAGAAAGGCGTTTATTTCATCGTCTAACTCTTTACGAATTTCTTTTTTAGTTTTTACTTTAATCATTGTCATTAACTATAGTGCCTATGATTGTAAAGACAAACGTTGGTTACTCATATTAATCGCCTGAGTGCCAGATAAATTAAGCAGTAGTTCGGTAAGTTCGTTCCATGTGTCCGCATTACGTAGGCCTTTAATCGCTTTATCTATGCCATTTGCTTGACGTAACAATAGAGTCAGCTGCTTGTGATGTAATCGGTTGAGCGCTTGCTGAGCGAGAGGTTGGCGTTTATCCCACACACCGGCATTTTTAGCTGCCCAGCTAAAATTTTGTCCTTGAGCGACAGCGCTAGCAATGGTGAGTAGTACCCTTATTTCACGTGCTAATGCCCATAAAATAGTAATCGGCTCGGTGCCTTCAGACTTTAGTCCGTTAAGATTGCGTACAGCCCCGCGTGCGTCTCCCATTAATGCTTTGTCGACTAAGCCAAAAACGTCGTAGCGTGCACTATCTGCCACGGTATTCGCAATGAGTTCTGGCGATAACCATTCATCTTTTGCTAACAAACGAAGCTTTTCAATTTCTTGGTGTGCGGCTAATAAATTACCTTCTATGCGCGTAGCGAGTAGCTCAATGGCTTGGCTATCTGCCTTTAAGCCTGCTTGTTGCAAGCGCTGTTGTAGCCATCGAGGAAGTTGAGCGGCACTGATAGGCCAAACAGGAATCCAATAGCCGGCTTTTTCAATTTGCTTAACCCATTTGGAACGCTGAGTACCACTATCTAATTTAGGTGTGACAATTAATAGCAGGTTATCATCGCTTGCGTGTGCTAAATACTCACAAATGGTTTTGCTGCCTTCAGCGCCGGGCTTGCCATTTTCAATGCGTAATTCAATAATTTTTTTGTCGTTGAACAGCGATAAACTATTGGCTGAAGCGAGTAGTTGTTGCCACTCAAATTGCTTGTCGACGTGATAACGTTCTCTTTCAGTAAAACCTGCTTTTCTTGCCGCTTGTCGAATCGCATCACACGTTTCTTGCACGATTAATGTTTCATCACCACTGACAAGGTAAACTGGCATCAGCTTATCCTGTAGGTGTCGATTGAGTTGGTCGGTGCGGAGCTTAGCCATTATTTGCTATATCTTTATTGCGTGCTTGTTTGTTTTTGACTGATAAAATTAACCCTGCGTAATATTTGTTGCGATAACTGTCGGATCATTTCTTTTCTAAGCGCTTGCTCTTCTTTGTCGGAGCTATTAATCGCATTTTGGTTGTAAGTGTAATAACGAGATAATTGCGCCACCGTATTTTCAGCCAACGGTTCACCGAGTTTATTTAATATTTGGTAAGGCACTGAAAAAGTGAGCTGATATTGCACGGTTTGTGCTTGGTTGTTAACGGATGCACTGCGGCGTTCGTAAAACTCTTTGCCTAGAATGAGCTGCATGTCAGCGCTAGCAATGTCGCCTAAACGTTGTTTTTTAGTCAGTGACTTCTTGAGGGCGTCGTGAATTTGTCCCGTGGCGTCTTCTAAGTAAATCAATTGTTGAATATCTACTTCTTGACCGCTACCACGTAAACGCCACCCACATGCCGTAGTTGCAGCGATTAACAGGGTGACAATTAATATGTTGATGCTTCTTTTCATTTTTTCATTCCAGTTAAGTCTGCGAGCACTTTTTGCAAAGAGGTTCCTTAATTTAATTAGTTAGCAACAATGTTAACCAATTTGTTAGGTATCACGATCACTTTACGTATGGTGTTGCCGTCCGTGAATTTTTTCACGCTGTCATTATCCAATGCAGCCGCTTCGAGTTCGTCTTTGGTTAAACCATTAGCGACATCAATTTTAGCGCGGACTTTACCGTTCACTTGTAATACCACCGTGACACTGGCCTTTACTAAAGCGGCTTCGTCTACGAGTGGCCATGGTTGATCGATAATGTTGTCCGTGTGCCCTAGCGCTAACCATAGTGAGTGGCCAATGTGTGGGGCAACGGGGGTGAGTAATCTAATGGCGGCTTCAATAGCTTCTCGTTCAACCGCTAAGGTTTCTGGTGAACTGCGATCAGCATTACGGCTGACTTCATTTAGCAATTCCATCACTGCAGCAATAGCAGTATTAAACTGTTGGCGCACTGCATAATCATCCGTGACTTTAGCAATAGTCTCGTGAGTTTTACGACGCAAGTCTTGCTGTGTTTGATCGAGCTTTTCGGTATTCAATGCTGCTGGAGTCCCGGCCTCTATATGTCCGTGAGTGGTTTTCCATAAGCGGCGCAAGAAACGGCTTGCGCCTTCAACCCCTGAATCGCTCCACTCTAAGGTTTGTGTCGGTGGCGCGGCGAACATGGTAAATAGGCGTACTGTGTCAGCACCATAAAGGTTAACGGCTGTTTGTGGGTCGACGCCATTGTTTTTCGATTTCGACATCTTGGTGGTGCCGCCAATCTCTACGAGTTCGCCGGTAGCGGTGAGTTTGGCTGCCGTTGGCTTGCCTTTATCATCTTTTTCTAAGGTGACTTCCGTTGGATTAAACCACGTAGTACTGCCGTCGGCATTTTTACGATAATAGGTCTCGGCCAATACCATGCCTTGGCATAGCAAGCTTTTGAATGGTTCATTACAATCCACTAAGCCTTCGTCACGCATTAATTTGTGGAAGAAACGTGCATATAGCAAGTGTAAAATGGCGTGTTCGATACCGCCCACATACTGATCTACCGGCAGCCAATAATTGGCTTTATCTGGATCAAGCATGGCATCGTTTAAGTTAGAGCTGGTGTAACGAGCGTAATACCATGATGATTCCATAAAGGTATCAAAAGTGTCGGTTTCATGTTCTACCGACAAACCGTTATGTTCTGTTTTACGCCATTCGATATCCGATTTAATGGGCGAATTCACACCGTCCATGATGACATCTTCAGGAAGTAGTATGGGTAGCTTATCCATAGGTACGGGGATTTCTCCGCCCTCAGGAAGATTAAACATCGGGATAGGTGTTCCCCAGTAGCGCTGACGAGAAACGCCCCAATCACGCAAGCGATAATTGGTAGTGACTTTACCTTTGCCTAGCGAGGCTAGCTTAGCGGATATTTCGTCAAAAGCGGCTTGGAAGTTTAGCCCATCAAATTCTTTCGAGTTAACGCAAACTCCCTTGTCGGTGTAAGCCGCTTGGCTGATATCGATGCTTTGTTCGGCATCGGCAGGCTCAATCACTTGAACGATCGGCAGGCCAAATTTTTGCGCAAATTCAAAATCGCGTTCATCATGAGCGGGTACGGCCATCACTGCGCCCGAACCGTAATCCATTAATACATAGTTAGCGACCCAGACGGCGACGGTCTTGCCACTTAATGGGTGAATCGCCGTTAAGCCTGTGTCTATCCCGCGCTTTTCCAGTGCCGACATATCGGCTTCTGCAGTCGATTGTTTTTTGCATTCCGCAATAAATTGTTTTAGTTCAGGGTTGTTCTGAGCAAGCTCTAAAGCGATGGGGTGTTCAGCGGCAATGCTGACATACGTGACACCCATCAAGGTATCGGGGCGAGTGGTGTAAACATCAAAACTGTTCACGCCAGCGATTTGAGTAGAAAGATCAAAGGTGATTTCGACGCCTTTGGATTTACCAATCCAATTGCGTTGCATGGTTTTTACCTGCTCTGGCCAATCGGGTAGATCGTCCAGTGATGTTAATAGTTCATCGGCATAGTCAGTGATTTTGATAAACCACTGGGGGATTTCTTTGCGCTCTACCGTTGCGCCCGAACGCCAGCCTTTGCCATCAATGACTTGCTCGTTAGCCAACACCGTCTGGTCAACGGGATCCCAGTTAACCGTCGACATTTTTTTATAGACTAAACCTTTTTCGTACAGGCGGGTAAAGAACCATTGTTCCCATTTATAATAGCTAGGCTGGCAGGTCGCTAATTCACGATTCCAGTCAAAGCCAAAGCCTAGAGAATTGAGTTGTTCTTTCATGTAATCAATATTGCTATAAGTCCATTTTGCCGGTGCGGTATTGTTTTGAATAGCCGCGTTTTCCGCTGGTAGACCAAAAGCATCCCAGCCCATTGGGTGTAATACGTTTTTACCTAGCATGCGCTGAAAGCGAGAAATAACATCTGTAATGGTGTAATTACGTACATGCCCCATGTGCAGCTTGCCGCTAGGATAGGGGAACATAGCAAGACAATAGAACTTTTCTTTATTGGGATCTTCGGTGACTTCAAAGCACCGATTTTCTTGCCAGTAAGTTTGTGCGTTAGCTTCTATTGATTGCGGATGATATTGTTCTTCCATTGCTGCTGATGGCCTTATGCTATTGATGGTAAATAAATATGATATGTAAAAATCGAATACGCGATTATAGAGCGTCAGCAGATTTATTGTCATACTAATTCTTATAGAAAGCACAGAAAGTGCATGGATTTGCCAAATGATGTTAACGACCTTAATTAAAACCCTATTATTACCTCCCGCTTTGCCATTGTTGATGGTGGTGAGTGGTCTCTTGGTATGGTCGCGTTATCGTTATTTAGCCAGGCTCAGTGTTTTTTTAGGAGTATGTACTCTGTGGCTTTTATCGTTGCCCGTTGTGAGTGCTTACTTGCATCAAGGGCTTGACTCCGACTATGTGGCCGCAACCCCAAGTGTCGCTCCAAGTGGGGTACAGGCGATTGTCGTTCTAGGTGCGGGTCGACATTACAGAGCAGCCGAATATGGGGGGGATACCTTGAGTCATAGTGCATTATGGCGG
>AEVK01000296.1 GCA_000209515.2 gamma proteobacterium IMCC1989 | reverse complement strand
CGGCTGGAATGTATTTGACAGTCTTGTTAGTTTTTATTTTCAATTTGAACCCAGATATTTTCACCGAAATGGTGCTCTTTTATCGTAGATATTGCACATTCTACATCTTTTCTATTTTCGGTATCTACAGCGTAATTTAAAACAGATACATCTATTCCTTTATTCAATAAGTTCTCTATTTCAAATTCTTGAAGTACTCCTGCAGAAACCCAAACAGGATGCATTGCCGAAAGTAAAATTTCTTTCATTTCAGTGTATGCGGATTCACTTGTAATAAAAATAACCATATTTACTGATACTGAACTATTGTCTTGAAAACTAACGCTCGGCTAAATTGCCGGAGCGGAG
>AEVK01000297.1 GCA_000209515.2 gamma proteobacterium IMCC1989 | reverse complement strand
AATATCGCCGCGCATGAATTAGCCGCACAGGGCGTGTTAGATATTTTATCATCAGATTATTGTCCCGCTAGTATGTTACATGCGGCTTACAAGCTCAGCACCTTAGAAAACGATTATGATTTGTCGGCGGCAATAAATACCGTGACACTCAACCCTGCAAGTTCAGCTAATCTTGATGACAGAGGCCAAATAGCCATTGGTAAACGCGCTGATCTAGTACAAATGAAAATTGTGGATGAGTTGCCGGTGGTTGGGCATGTGTATGCGCAAGGGCGAAGAGTATTCTAATGTCTACAGTAAAATTATTTTATTTGGTAGGCGCATCAGGTTCGGGCAAAGATTCGATTTTGCGCTATTTACGACAACACCTTATCGAACAATGCAGTCAGCCAGTTGCTATTGCGCATCGCTATATTACCCGTACCAGTGATGAAAATGAGCAGGCGATATGCCTATCTACAGAAGAGTTTAATCTACGCCAACAACATCAACTATTTGCATTGCACTGGCAAGCGAATGGGTTTGACTATGGTATTGGCAAAGAAATAGATCAATGGTTGGCGGCAGGGGTATCAGTGATCGTGAATGGTTCGCGAGGCTATATGAATGCGGCAAAGTCACGTTACCCAAAAAATTTTCATAGTGTTCACATCGACGTAGCCGATCATGTATTGCAACAGCGCTTAGAAAGCCGTTCTCGTGAAACCGAAGCCGCTATCAAAGACCGCATGTTACGCCATCAAAAACTAAAAGAAATGTTTGTGAGCGATAGCGTTATCGTGAACGAGACAACGATAGATAACGCAGCAAGGCAATTTAAAAATATTATTGATAACGTGCAGCGATATGCAAAATAGTAGTGCTTTATAGATTAAATATCATGAAGAAAATACACCGCTGCTCCGTTAAATAAACGTCGTCATACCGGGCTTGATCCGGTGTTCAACTAAATTTTTAACACAGTAGATTCCGGATAAGCAAAAAAGCGCTTTCCGGAATGACGAAATTTTTATTGTAGTCGGTGTTTTTTTTGATTAGTCAATATAGGTTAAGTAAATTATGCAGTTTCAATTTTTAGGTACTGGTAATGCCGCACAAGTGCCGTGTTACGGTTGCCGTTGCCCTGCTTGTGAGCGGGCGATGAACGTGACAACTTTTCGTCGTGGGCCTTGCAGTGCAAAAATTCAAGTCGGCGAAAAAAATATATTAATTGATGCTGGTCATACCAACTTAACGGAACGATTTCCCGTTGGCACCATTAATACTATTTTATTAACCCATTACCATATGGATCATGTGCAAGGATTATTCCCCTTGCGCTGGGGAAAAGCGACGCCAATACCCGTGATTGGCCCCGATGATAAAGAGGGCTGTGACGACTTATTCAAACATCCCGGCATGTTACATTTCTTGCCTGCTCCTGAATGCTTTAAACCGCTTTATTTATTGGGTATCGAAATCACCCCAGTACCGCTAAACCATTCTAAGCCAACGGTAGGGTATTTTTTTAATGATGGCGAATCTTCACTTGCGTACTTAACCGATACCTTAGGTTTACCAGAAAAAACGATGGATTTTTTACAGCAGCAACGACCTGATATTGTGATTATTGACTGTAGTTCACCACCTAAGCCCAATCCTCGCAATCATAATACGCTCAACGAAGCATTAGACATCATTGAACATCTTGCACCCCAAAAAGGTTATTTAACGCACATTAGCCATGAACTAGATGCCTTCTTATTATCGGCCAATTACCCGCTACCTGACAATGTTATCGTTGCAGCAGATAATGAAAAAATAGATACCACTGAAAATATGACGTAAAAGTAAAGTATTTAATATGACCAATAAAGTAGAAAATCCTATAGCAGCCAGAAAATCCTTGATCGCCCATGCCGAGCTATCTACTCAACCGTTGATTGGTAAAGAAACCAAAGTGCATGAGGCACTATCGGCTACGCCTGTGAAATAGGTGAACGTTGTAAAGTTTCACACACGATACTAGATGACTACTCGTATTTATCCAGTGACTGCGATGTGAGCAATACGACTATAGGTAAATTTTGTTCTATTGCTTCTCATGTGCGCATTAATCCAGGCAATCATCCTTTACCACGGGTCGCCCTTCACCATTTTACTTACCGAGCTTCTCGCTATGGTTTAGGCGAAGACGAGGACGAGTTTTTTCAGTGGCGTGCCGAGTCGCCGGTGACGATTGGTCACGACGTGTGGCTAGGGCACGGAGTCGTGGTATTACCCGGTGTGACTATTGGTAATGGTGCGGCGATTGGTGCGGGCACTATTGTCACTAAAGATGTTGCACCCTACAGTATTGTGGTAGGTAACCCGGGAAAACCGTTACGTAAGCGATTTTCCGAAGAAGACATTGCAGGTTTAGAAGCCTTAGCGTGGTGGGATTGGCCGCCGTTATTATTGGCCGAACGCTTAGATGATTTCCGGCAATTATCTGTTGCCGATTTTGTTAAAAAGTATTGTGTATAAGAATGCTCTCTCCTCGTCACCAACTGGTTATTTGTTTAGGTATTAATTGCACTATCGGTTATGGCACGTTACTTTATTCGTTTAGTTTACTGTCTCTAGAAATTGAAAAAACCTTTGAATGGTCTACTGCCTTTATTTACGGTGTGTATTCATTAGGTATTTTGTTAGGTGGCATTGCTGCGCCATTTTTAGGTAAAGCCTTAGATCGCTATGGTGCGCAATATCCTATGGCAGCAGGCTCTTTGATCATGGCGTGTTGCTTATACGGCCTATCTATTACCAGTAGCAAAATAGAGTTTGTTGTTTATTTGCTCTTATTAGAAGTGCTATCTATTCTTGTTCTCTACGAGTCAGCCTTTGTTGCCATTGTTAAAGCCATACCCACTAAAAAATATAATACACAAGATCATAATCAGACAAAAAATACTGATGGGTCATTAGCAACCAAAATAAAAGAATCAACGCGATTATCTATTACGCAAATTACCCTAATGGCAGGTTTTGCCTCTACAATATTCTGGCCGTTAATTGCCTATCTGTTATCCATCACTCATTGGCGTGATGTGTATGTAATGATGGCACTGCTACATCTTATAGTGTGTTTTCCCTTACATCTATATTGTTTACGTACCTCATCAAGCTCTTATCTAGATAATGCGGAAGAAGGCAGGTATAAAAAAGATAACCATAAAGTAGAAGAAAAAACCTTAGCTAAAAACCCTTTTGCTAAAAAACTAAAGATAAGCGGCCAACAATGGAAAACAGAGTTGTTATTGGCATTATCGTTTGGTGGCGTTGCCTTTTGTGTTAATGGCTTGCAGATACATATATTTTCAATTATGGAAATGTTGACTGTCGAGCATGGGCTAGCTGTTTTGGCAGGTTCGCTTATCGGCCCATTTCAAGTGGTATCAAGATTGATGGATGTTTTTTTATCTCGCCGAGTTACGCCTATTTTTTTAGGCGCGCTATCGATTATTTGTATGTTATGTGGACTGTTATTTTTGTTGTCAGCCTCAGTGATTTCGGGTTACACCGTGCTATTGTTCGCCATTTTTTTTGGCATGGGGCAGGGGCTGACTAATATTGTGAGAGGCGCTATTCCATTTTATCTATTTGGCGATCAACATTATGGCGCAATCACTGGCCGTATCAACGGCGTCCGAATTATTATGACTGCCATTGCCCCCTTAAGCCTATCCATGCTGATGCACCACACGTCAGTAGAAGCAGTACTAATGTTACTAAGCATATGTTTATCCATCAGCCTGTGGATACTGATCTGTTTACGCAATCAACACCGCGTAACGGAATGTAATATCAAACCCGTGAGAACGAAGGAGTAAATTTCACTATTGTTCCATCACAGTATGAAAATTAACAATAACCCCCGTCATTCTGGAAAGCGTTTTTTTGCTTATCCAGAATCTAGTGGGTTTAGGCATTGATTGAATACAGAGTCGACGGTATTAAATTAATGAGATGGAAGTAAATCTACATCTGGCAGGTGGTCGGCAACGTCTTGGAAGGTTGTTCTTTGCGTTAGTACATCAATAATTATCGGCAGTGGCTCTGCCCATATTTCGGGTAAATCGGCTTCGCCATCGGTAATGATAGGAAAAGCTAGTTTTTCCATAGGTGGACAAAACTCTGCGTTAATACCCGTTTTATTACCTCTGGCATCTAAACGATACCAACCAAAATCTTCTAGATACACCGCATTAAGGCCATGTAAACAAAAAGGTGGCTGATCAGTAATAGTTAACCGTTGGTAACACAATCCCGTTGGAATACCATTCGCACGTAACAGCGCTGCCAGCAAATGGCTTTTGGCATAGCAATAACCCGTACCGTGGGCAAGTACATCCGATGCGCTACAAGTCACAGGGTTAAGTTTGTAATCCCAGCTATGTTTGATCTCATCCCGCACAAATTCAAAACAGCGTTGAGCAATATCAATAGGCGACGACAAACCCTCAGACAACGCGCGAGACTTCGCTAAAACACTTGGCGTATCCCAATTGATGTATTGGGTGGGTTCTAGGTATTTATTCATAGTGTTTGTTTGAAAATTGTGAGGTCAGCTCAGTTCTACGAACAAAGATCATGTGCAGGCTTAGTCCTTTCGTTGTTTGTAGATCAGTTCTTTGAACGTAGTTGGAACGATATGGTTTGCAGATTTAGGCTACCAAAAAAATATTTTAGGTATGCATGTATTTCTCCCACCCTATTATAAAGTAACTATTATAGAGTAACTATTATAGAG
>AEVK01000298.1 GCA_000209515.2 gamma proteobacterium IMCC1989 | reverse complement strand
TTTTTTGCACCAAAATGGCGCGATCGGCAGTTTTTGCATTTTTTTGGTGCTTTTTAAGCTTGAGCAATGGTGGTTATAGCTGTTGTTATTGATTTTTAGGCTTTTCTCAGGTGTTTTAGTGCGAGAATCAATACTTCGCGATTACGCTCTACTTGCAGTAAAATGCACCGCCAGCAGATGAATAAATAGTCTTTGTGACTCATTAAAGGCTTCATTAGATGAACAGTAAACAGGTGTTGAGAAATAGATGGCAATAGTGGGTGGAGATATAGAGGTTATTGAAACATTACTCGGTCGTGAGCCGCGAGGCTTGGAAGATGTGCCGGTGCGAGATAATAACGGTGTGCCTATGGTGGTGCGTGTCGCGCCCTTGGTGAATAACAAGCCATTTCCAACCATGCTTTGGTTGATTGATAAGCGGCTTAATTATGCTATTGATCAAGTGGAAGCAGGAGGCTTAATTGCTGATTTACAGCAACAGGTAGATGCCAGCGAAGCGTTA
>AEVK01000299.1 GCA_000209515.2 gamma proteobacterium IMCC1989 | reverse complement strand
CTACAAAAACGCAACTTAGCAAGGCGTTAGATTTCTCTGAAATAAGTAATGTGCTATGGGTTTAGAAGGTAAGTCAGCATTAATTTCAGCTCTTATTACTCCAATAATTCAATTTATTGTAGTGGTTATAGCTAATTATTCTTCTGGTGGTAATCCTGATGGTCATGGATGCAATAATGGCATTCATACAAATATTCATAACTGTTCACCACATGAAGCTATTGAGTTACTGTTGCTACAAGTATTTACATTTAATATAGTTAGTGTTGGTCTGTTTTTCTTTTTTATATGGTTAATATTATTCGTTGTAATATTTTTAAAGGCTAAGCGTAATATCAATGAAAGTGGCCAGAAATAAAAAATCTAACAAGACTGTCAAATACATTCCAGCC
>AEVK01000300.1 GCA_000209515.2 gamma proteobacterium IMCC1989 | reverse complement strand
CATTAGGCGATTCACCGCCAATAGAAATTATTTTGGGGGTAGCAAAGTGATATGCTTTGTTACGAGTAACTCCAGATACAGCATAACTTTTAAGGAGAGTGTTACCCTTATATAACCTAAGTGTATCTAGATAATCACTGGTTGTATGAGTACTAACTCCAGAGTAAAACTCGTCACTATATCTTATAATTCCTCGATATGACCCTTCTATGCGAGTTGGTCCATCACCGTAGCCTTTAACAGCAGGCACCGATATGGTCGAACGTTCCTTGTACACTTGCCCACCTTCGTCATTGCTAGATGCATAGCGACTACGTTCATAAGCTATGCTTTCCCCCGCATGAAATTGCAAGTTCCCTGGTGTCACCACCGAATCACCTATGGGATCTGCATCAATCACATCTTGCTTT
>AEVK01000301.1 GCA_000209515.2 gamma proteobacterium IMCC1989 | reverse complement strand
CCGTAGATAGAAACGGGCATTTACTATCATTTCCTGATGAAAAGATGGCTAGGCCTTATGCTTCAGGAAATAGCCAAAATACCACTACCCCTTTTTTGACTATTACTCAATTGGCTCAAAAACACGAACTCTTTAGGCCATTTAGCTCACATATAAACGAACAACATCAACACATACCCACAACGAGCAGCAATGAAGCACTATACAGCTTAGCAACAAAGATTGCCGAAGATAGCTACCAAATCACCTTAAATGAAGCCTTTGCCATTGCAAACAGCATATTGAAGCCGACTAAAAAAACGATAAAAAAGCATTCCAAAAAACATGTATTCCCTCTAGTAACCGACTACTTTTTACAAGAGCCCGCATTTGTCAGCGTTGCCACCATGCCTTCAACTGGGTGGAATATTGTCACCGTCATCCCTCTGAGTGAGGCCACTAAAGTATCTGAACGTTTAATCTCTGCCTTAAGCTTATCCATTGCTGTGATTATGCTTATTGCCATTATTTTAGCCGGATTGCTGCTTAAACGTATTTATGCTGACCCACTAAAAGAATTAATGGAAAATTTAAAACAATATATTAATAAAGAAAACGTAGATAGTTTTATTGACATGAAGCATCAGGGTGAGTTTGGTGAATTGGCCCACTGGTTTAACCAACGCACTAATGAACTACTTGCCACACAAGAACAAGTAAACTCCCTAGCTTTTTACGATCCGCTAACAGGCCTTCCTAATCGTAAAATGTTAAAAATTCATATTGATAAGAAACTAGCCTCAGCACAAAAAAATAAAACCTGTGGCGCAATTATCTTTTTAGATTTAGATCACTTTAAAGTACTTAACGATTCACTAGGACACGACATCGGCGACCAACTACTTATTGAATTCCGCAAGCGCTTGGATCTATGCCTACGCAAAGGAGACTTAGCAGGGCGTCTTGGTGGCGATGAGTTCGTCATTGTATTATCCCTGCCTGCTTTTAAAAATCACAATAGAACTAAGATACCTTCTGCTATTGCAAAACAAATTTTATCGAGCTTAACAGAACCTTTTTTACTCAAAGGCAATATGTATCATATCACCGCCAGTATCGGCATTGCTCTTTTCGATGAGCATAGCTCCAGCACCGAAGATATTTTAAAATATGCCGATTCTGCTATGTACCATAGTAAATCTAACGGAAGAAATACCTACTGCTTCTTCGAAAATGGTATGCAAATAAAAGCCGACCAACGTTTGCGCATTGAGAAAGATCTCCGCCATGCTATTGATAACGACGGTCTTTCACTCGCATTCCAACCACAATTACCTACCGACAATAAATGCCCTAGCTTAGAAGTACTAGTGCGATGGATTCACCCCAAAGAAGGTTTTATTTCACCGCTAGACTTTATTTCCATTGCAGAAGAAAGCATGTTGATTTTAACCTTGGGTGATTGGGTAATAAAAAACACCTGTAAACAAATGAAAGAATGGGAAAAGCAAGGCATCATTTTCGATCATGTCTCTATCAACATTAGCCCGATCCAATTTCAGCAAGTCAGTTTTGTTCATCATTTAGCTAACACTATTAAAGACAGTGACGTACGACCAGAACAGGTTATGATTGAATTGACGGAAGGTGTTATTATTGACAATCCTGATAGAGTCGTTGAAAAAATAAATCGTCTTAAAGAAATGGGCATTCGCGTTTCTATTGATGATTTCGGCACAGGTTACTCATCACTAAGTTATCTAAAAAAACTACCTTTGGATGAACTAAAAATTGACCGTAGTTTTATTCAAGAAATCACTAACGACCACTCGGACGTAGTCATTACCGAAACGATTATTGCCATGGCAAAAAACTTTGGTTACACCGTTATTGCCGAAGGTGTTGAAACAGTAGAGCAAAAAGAGATATTGATTAGCAAAGGATGTCAATTCTTTCAGGGGTTTCTTTTTAGCAAGCCATTACCTCCCAATGAAATTCCAAAATACTTAAAGAGCTTAACACCGTCTTCTGACTTCGATATCCACCTGGATCACGAGTTTTAGTCATCACCGAAACGTGCATCCACGCCGTCCTTAAACCTCCCTTTCTGAACAAGACACATGATTTATCAGCAACGAATATGGCAAAATCTGTATACTAAGAGCTATATAAGTGACTTTTAACAACACCATGACAATAAAACGACGGTAACACAATGCCAACAGATGATTCAGCCCCTGCCATCACTTACGTTGTTAGCCAATACCCTGCCATATCCCACACGTTTATTTTGGGCGAAGTTAACGGTATAAAAGCGCAAGGAATCAATGTAAAAGTTGCCTCCATTAATACTCCTGACCGACCTTTTGAGCAATTGACCGACGATGAACAAATAGCATATGACGATACGCTTTTTGTTAAACAGGCCTTATTCAAAAAACTGCCTTACTACTTATTACTCACCTTATTCACTTACCCTAGAGGCTTTTTCGGCTCACTCTGGGATACCTTAAAAAACTGCCTGCACAACCCAGCTAGCACCGTACAAAAAATAGCCTACTGGCTAGAAGCAATGGTAGTGGCGGATCTGGCAAAAAGGCAAGGCAGCCAGCATTTACATGCACATTTTTCTACTCAGGGTTGTACAGTGGCTATGTTAGCCGCACAAATAATGGGTATTGACTTCTCTTTTACCGTTCATGGGCCCGACGAGTTCTATCATGTGGGCGAGCAACAATTAGAGAAAAAATTTGCTGCGGCCAAATTCATTATTTGTATCAGTGACTTTGCCAAAAGTCAGGTGATGAAATATACCGCGTTTACCGAGTGGGATAAGCTGCACATTAATTATCTTGGTGTAGACACCACACAATTTTCGCCCGCCCTGCAAGTGCATAATAACGAGATACCCGTGCTACTTTGTGTCGGCCGCTTAGTCAATGCCAAAGGTCAAGGCGTATTACTTCAAGCAGCAAAAATACTTATAGATCGTGGTGTTAACTTTACGCTACAAATAGTAGGCGATGGCCCTGATAAAATTGATCTAGAAAAATTTTCTGCGACACACCAGTTAACTCAACATGTTAATTTTATGGGCAAAGTCAATCACGATCAGATCCAAAAACTACAACAAAAAGCTGATATTTTTGTATTACCTAGTTTTGCCGAAGGTATTCCTATTGTACTGATGGAGGCAATGGCCTGTGGCACCCCTTGCGTTACGACTCATATTACCGGCATCCCTGAGTTGTTTACTCACGACCATGATGGGCTACTTGTCCGCCCCGGTAATGCGATAATGTTAGCAGATGCTTTGGAACAATTGATTACACAGGACGATACTAGAGACCGCCTAAAAACAGCGGCTCTCGCTACCGTTAGAGACAAATGGTGTATACACCAAAGCAATCAACGTTTAGCGAAATTATTTATACAGCGGTTGTCTTAAAAAACTTGTTGAACAGCTTGCTTAAAAATTCCATTAAAAAACGTCTTAAAAAAACATCATTATAGGTTGTTAACATGTGGCAATTATTTGCTCTCATCTATTCAGTACTTGTTTTACCTCCCATTATTTATTTACTGTGCATCAGTTTACTGGGGATGCGTTCTCCTCCAAAAACCCGCCCAACATCGACCGATAAACAATTAGCACACGGCCGCATTGGTGTGCTAATCCCTGCGCATAATGAAAAGCTGACCATTGAGCGAACGATTAGCAGTCTTTTACAAGCAGCAGAAAAAAGCCAAGACATCGACATTTATGTCATTGCCGACAACTGTTCAGACAACACTGCCGAACTTGCTCGTAAAACCTCCGTTAATGTACTAGAACGCCACAACCTTCACCTAAGAGGAAAAGGCGCGGCTCTACAGTGGGCGATGCAAATTATTGTGGAAAAAGAATATGACTACACATTAATTGTGGATGCAGACAGCATCGTAAACGATGCATTTTTTCTTGCGCTACGCCATTGCTTACACGAATCAAACAGCGAGGTGGTGCAATCCCGCTATGAAGCCCTTGCTAATGAACATTCCAGTATTAAGCGCCTAGCGATGTTGGGGTTCAACGTACTCAGAGCCAAAGGCCGCGTCGCGCTAGGAGGATCTGCTGGCATTATGGGAAATGGTTTTATTATCAGCAAAGCCGCGTTAGCAAAAGTACCTTTTAGAGCGAACTCGATCGTTGAAGATTTGGAATACCATATGCGCTTAGTAGAGTCGGATGTGAAAGTCGTATTTTGTGATGAAGCGCGTATCTATGGTGAAATGCCCAACGATGATGCCGCCAGTGACATACAATCTTCACGCTGGGAAGGTGGGCGTTTAGGCGTATTAAAAGCCGCGTTTTTACCCTTATTGAAAAAATCATTTACCGGTTTGTTCAAAGGTGAATTCCACGCGCTAGACGCACTACTCGACTTAATGCTGCTACCAATTGGCTATATGGTATTGATTTTATTCGCCGGATTACTGTTGCCAGCAACTCAACTTATTGCCTTGTTCGGCATAATAGTTATTGGGATCTACGTACTAGGCGCAGCCATGTGTGGCAATGGGTTAAGTGAACTGAGCGTCTTAAAAAAACTACCGATATTTTTAATCAAAAAAATAACACGTATACCCGCGTTGCTGTCAGCGTCCTCCACAAAAACCCAATGGAAGAAAACACCGAGAAAGAAAAAATAAAAAACGAAAGTAAGCGCCTAAACATAATCACCAAAAATAAAAAAACCGTCATTCCGGAAAGCGTTTTTCGCTTATCCGGAATCTACAATTATTGTAATCCACTTATTTGTAATCCACTATACTTCCACCTCTCACTATGCCTCCACCTCCCTAAGCACCGTATTAGGCGGCACAGAAATCACACGTCGGCAAGAAAACACACCCAAGGCACCAATAAACACAGCACCGACCATTGGCCCCGCCAGCCACAAAAAGTAATGTGGATTAATATCCCCCTCAAATACTTTCCATTGCAAACCGATCAATAATGCCTCGGAGCCTAATACACCAATCACGCCGGCTAATAAGCCGAGCAACGTAAATTCGACCGTTAAGCTGCGCAGAATCAATCCTCGACCACTACCCAGTGCGCGCAACAAGCCAATTTCCTGCATGCGGCTAGCCATGCTCGCATTGACCGCGGCAATCAACACCATTACCCCACCCAATAGCACTAGCCATAGTACCAATTCTATTCCTCTGCCCACTTGCTCCACTATCGAACGAATACGTTCGATGATTCGATCCACTTCAATCACAACTATTGTCGGGTGCTGTTTTAATAGGGTATTCACAAAGGGTTTTTGCGTGGGTGGAATAAATACGCTGGTTAAAAAATTAGCGGAATAATTGTCTAATGTGCCGGGGGAAAATAAAAAGAAAAAATTCGGTCGCATCGCATTCCAATCCACCAAACGAAAACTCGCCACCTCCGCCTGTAAAGTAATTCCACCCAAACTAAAGGTGATCACATCACCTAAGGCCAAACCAATTTCTTCTGCTTCTTCTACTTCAACAGAAACGCCCGGCAAGCCTGTTTTACTTTGCCAGCTATCCCACCATTGGCCATCCACTAATGCGTTGGCTGGGGCGATGGTATCCGCCCAGCTTAGATTCAATTCTCGACGAAGCGAGTTAGAACGCTGCCGATCATCTTCGGTATAAGCCACATTATTCAGTGCGCTAATACGCCCCAATACCATAGGATACATGTCGTTAGCATCTAGTGCATTCTCCACTAGTAGCGTTTCCAGCTCTGCTTTTTCGTGGGGCGCGATATTCATAATAAAATGATTGGGCGCATCGGTAGGTAATTGCAATCGCCACTCTTCGATCAAGCTAGTACGCACTGCATATAAGACCATTAATAACATTAACGCGCAGGCAAACACTAAAATTTGTGTGATTGTTTGTACGCGATACCGCTCTAAATTGGCAAAAGCAAAACGCCAGTAACT
>AEVK01000302.1 GCA_000209515.2 gamma proteobacterium IMCC1989 | reverse complement strand
CACCAGCCAGTGGCCAAAAAACAACATTGACTTTAAAAATAAGCGAGTTGCAGTTATAGGCACTGGAACGTCGGGAATACAGTGCATCCCTATTGTCGCAAGAGATGCGAGTCAATTGCATGTCTATCAGCGCACCGCTAATTTCTATGTGCCCATCAGAAACGCGCCTACAGATCAAAAAAAATCAACATTCATAAAAAATAATTACAACGATTTCCGAGAGGAAAATAGCAAAAAAACTGGAGGATATTGTGCAGGAGACATATCCAATAAAAAAAGTGCGATTGATTTCTCAGCGGAAGAGCGCGAAGAAATATTTGAATCCGCTTGGCAGAAAGGAGGATTTTATTTTCAGTCTGCCTTTAATGACTTATTAAAAAATAAAATCAGCAATAATTATGCCGTGAATTTTTTACATAAAAAGATCCGTCAAATCGTTGAAAATCCCGACACAGCAAAAAAACTATCGCCCACTATTACCTTCGGCTGCAAACGTTTATCTATGGGTAAAGATTATTATGAAACCTATAATAATAAAAATGTCCGACTGCATGATATCTCTCAAAATCCCATTAACGAAATCACCTTCGAAGGAATTAAAACTTCAGACGGAACTACAACCGAAGTAGATATTATTATTCTTGCTACCGGCTTCCATGACATGGTGGATACACTGAGAAAAATTCATGTAGAAGGAATCGATAATCGGACACTGAAACAGCAATGGGAAAACAATAACCCAACCATGTATTTAGGTTTAACAACACACGGCTTCCCCAATATGTTTGCCGTGACCGGACCAGGAAGCCCCTCTATCACCGCCAACATGGTGGCCTCTATAGAGCAAAATGTAGATTGGATTGCTAATTGCATCCAGCATATGAAAAAGAACAACATCTTCAGTATCGAAGCAAAAGCCTGCGAGCAACAGAAGTGGGCCGAACGCGTGAATCGCTTGGCGGAAGAAACGCTATATTATAGTTGTGAGTCTCGATATGTAGGCAAAGAAAATAAGGATAGGGCTTATTTCATGCCTTATTTAGACTATGAAGACTACGCCAATCAATGCTCTCTTGTCGAACAAAACGGTTACCAATCCTTTACTCTCAAAAAACAAAAAAATAAAGAAAAAAAAGACATTCATACCCGCCACACAGAGGAAATGTCACCAAATT
>AEVK01000303.1 GCA_000209515.2 gamma proteobacterium IMCC1989 | reverse complement strand
TAGCATGCCACTCGGTGGTGATGGTACGAGCTTGTGGCGTACCGCTGGCTTCGGTGCGTGAAGTTTCTAGACCACGATCATTATGCACATAAGTAGTGACATTGCCGTTCCAGTCGGTTTTACTGGCCATAAAACCGTTGGCATCGTAGGTGTAGGCTTGGTTAGCGGAGGCGCAATTCTCCGAGGCTTGGCCTTCGACTTGGGTCATTTTGTATTTACCGTTAAATTCGGTGAAATGGTATGTATTCTTTTTGCCTAAGGCGTTAGTGACCGTGCGCGTGCCGTCTTCGTGATATTCAATTTCCGTGCGTTCGATACCAGAATTTAACTCGCCCACTTCACTGCTGATGGCACGGCCTTGTGTATCATAAACAACAGAAGAAATTGGGTGAAGATTGCCAGATGAGTGACGATTAGAAACCCTTGTAATGTAGTTCGTAAAATCATCATTATCATAAAAGTAATGGCGTTTAGAACCATCTTCACGAGTCACTGTATGGTAGATGATAGACCCATCAGACAATCCAGAGCCATAACTAATCTCAGTATTATCGGGTAAAGTAACACGAGTGATCGGTCCTCTTAGAGCTTCACCAAAAGCACTAAGAGCATTATCGTAATGAATCACTAATGACTGCTGGTAACGTGTAACAGTAATGGCAGTCAAGGTGTTACTGATTAAATGAATACTGCCACTAGGATAACGAATTGCCACTAAATTACCATCATTATCATATTGTTCTATCGTATTATCAGCTAAAACCAAGTTGTAACCAGAGCCTGTCTGTTTTAAACGCTCAGCACGGTGGGAGATAGGAGTAATTTTATTGTTGTCGAAAGGAAATAAAATCGCACCACCGTTTTCTCGCCGAGCTTCAATAGCGCCATCTAGAAAAGACAAGGATTGAGAGTAACTACTTGTCCACATAGATTCGCTAGAATTGGAATTATAAAAAAGTGAAAACTGCAACGGGTCGATCCCTTGCCCAATGAAATCTCGATACTGATAAAATTTATTACCCGTAGCAATATTGATGGGATGACAGGTTAAAGCATCATTATCACCGTTATTAGCCACTTCACCTAGCGGCGGAGGCTCCGACTCTGCAGCAAGGCAAGACTCACTAACCTGATCCCACTTTTTGCCTATTGGGCAAGGAGACGCGACAGGACAGCCGGCAGAACCAGAACCGGGGAAAGAAAAACATTCGACCTTGAAGTCCCCGACAGCATCAGGGCCAACTACATCGGTTCGATACGCGCTAAAGTTTTTCTTTGTTATATGCACATTTGCATAATTAGCACACTGTTCTACCCTATCAGCAGCAGCACTTGATGATACTTCTCGGCTTCCAGAAAACAAGGACCAACATGAGTATGCATTATGGGAACTCGTCAATAACATCAGAGTGAATATACAATAGGTAAATATTTTCGATATGAAAAACTGCTCTAAAGTATTCGTTCGGATTTTATTGATGAAGGGGATAAGCATGTCTCTAATTCCTTTTATGTATGGTTAACATGATGAAGATATTTAATTTTGAAAAGAGCAATAGGGTCAAAGAGCAAGAGCAATAGGGTCAGACTCGATTGCCCTAAAGCACTAACTCGGATTGTATTTTTAAAGAAGGCATACATTTGCGTAATTCCCTTTAACATGTTTATTTTTTATAGGATTAGTTTTGCGCCAAGGGTAATGTTAAGTGTTTAAAAAAGCAACACTTTTGCTCTATGCAATTTTTGGTGTTTTTACGTTAGAGGCGTTAGATACCAGATCAAGTATGGAGTGACTACTTATGTGTTCTTGAGCTGTAATTCCACATCCATACTTTTGTGTAGCACACGAAGTATAGAAATTGCTTGATCTACGTTTTCATAAAAAATCGTATGATGCTTGTGATGATACTTTCTCAACCCGTCGACGATGTAATGACACGAAACACCAGAAAGAGGGTTTTCTACCAATACATGAAACTGTACATCCAATTACTTAATGTAGGCTCTACGCTGAACTGCTCCCCACGTTTTTTGCGTATAGGCAGCAATATTTTTCAAGTCAGCCCTCGCGGCTCTGGAAACAAAAAATGAGTTCATTTACCAAGCTCATCGTCAAGCTCTTGCATAAGGCTCTCGTAACTATATTCAACTGTTCCGCTTGCTTTGCCTTCCTCTATCAATGCACGCAGTGTTTCAAGTTTGCGCTCGTCGTCTTCAAGTTTACGCAGCCCAGCACGTATTACTTCACTTGCAGAGCCATACCGTCCATCAGTGACCTGCCCCTTTATAAAGTCATCAAAGTGGCTTCCCAAGCTAATGCTAGTATTTTTGGCCATGCGGCACCTCCATTTATACCAATATTTACCTAATTTTGGTATAAATAGCAAGTCAATCTAGTTCACACTTTCAGAAACACCAACACCTTGTGATGTTTATTTCGTGTGTTTTTATTTTTCTGAAGTAACAGATTCCGGATCAGCGAAAACACACTATCCGGAATGACGATGGGGGTAAAAACGCTCTGCTCGACATATACGTTGCACAAACAGGAAAACCCCTTATTCGTTTCTAACCCACCAATTTCCATTGCAAGGTTTTCCCCCCAAAAAACGGCACGATGGGGCTGTTGTTGGGTAAGATAATTTCATCGGGTACTTGCCATTCTTGTTTTTGCAGGGTGATGGTGTCGGTGTTGCGTGGTAGGCCGTAGAAGTCGGGGCCGTGGTGGCTGGCGAAGCCTTCTAGTTTGTCTAGTGCGCCGAGTTCGTCGAAGACTTGCGCATATAACTCGATAGCACTCCACGCGCTGTAGCAACCGGCGCAGCCACAGGCGGATTCTTTGCGGTGTTTTTCGTGAGGGGCGGAGTCGGTGCCGAGGAAGAATTTTTTATTACCGGTGGCCACCATCTCGCGCAGTGCTTGCTGGTGGGTATTACGCTTGAGTACTGGCAAGCAGTAGTTGTGAGGATGTACACCGCCGACGAGCAAATCATTACGGTTGAGTAATAAATGCTGTGGCGTGATGGTAGCACCCACGTTATCCGGCGATTCGGCCACAAAGTCGACCGCATCTTTGGTGGTGATATGTTCGAATACAATTTTTAAAGTCGGAAAACTCGCGACAATAACGGCGAGATGGCGATCGATAAAGGCTTTTTCTCGGTCAAAAATATCAATATCGTGGTCGGTCACTTCACCATGAATGAGTAGCAACATGCCCTCTTCTGCCATGGTTTCAAAAATAGGCTGTAGTTGATCTAAAGCGCTCACGGCCGCATCGGAGTTGGTGGTTGCACCTGCAGGATACAATTTAGCCGCAGGAATACCCGCGCGCTTGGCTTGGCGAATATCGTCGGGCGTTGTGTTGTTAGTGAGATACAAGGTCATTAACGGTTCGAAGTCGGTTTTATCGCTAGGGCGAGCCGCTAATATGCGCTCTTTGTAGGCAAGCGCCATCTCTGCTGTCGTCACCGGCGGGACTAGGTTGGGCATGACAATCGCACGACGAAAGCAGCGCGCGGTAGCAGCGACGGTTTCTTGCAAGATATCACCATCACGAAAGTGTAGATGCCAATCGTCTGGGGTTTGAATGGTTAATGTGGTCATAAGTGATCTCGTGTAAACATGTTCGTTAATAAATAGGGTGATTGGCTAGACGTAAATTGACTAGATTAGCACGGTGCTATTGCTGAAAATCAGCGGGTAATTGTATCAGTTTACCTTGATTGGAATCGGTGAGCAGATAGAGCTTATCGCTGTTTGCGCCTACGCCGATCCGCACGTCTCGAATACGGCCAAATTGTTTCGAAAAGTAGCGATTTTCGCTGAAGTGTTGAATTAGCTGAGGGTTAGCGTCTTGGCTAACCACTTTTTTACTATCAATATCTAACGGCGTTAATACAGACAGCAACTGAAATTTAAGTGATCCTACTAGCCATTGATGATTATAAAAAGCCAAACCTGACGGCGCGATAGACGGGTCCCACATATAGTGCGGCTGTACCATACCGGCCTTGTGGGTGCCTTCACCAATCTTGGTCGCAATGCCGTAGTTCACACCGTAGGTAATCACCGGCCAGCCATAGTTATACCCCGCATCAATACGATTCATTTCATCACCACCTTGAGGGCCGTGTTCATGTGACCAAATACTGTTGGTGTGCGGATGCACCGCTAGGCCTTGGCTATTGCGATGACCGTAGGTGAAAATTTCTGGGCGCACATTAGCGCTAGGGGCATTCGCACCGCCAACAAAGGGATTATCTACCGGAACACGGCCATCATCATGTAGGCGAATAAGGCTGCCGTGATGGTTATCTAATTGTTGCGCCAAAGATTTTACGCCACGGTCGCCCAAGCTAAGATACAAATAGGGTGGCTGCTGATCGTCCCTATTATGAAGCAATAAACGACCGCCAAAATGCCGCCCTCCTTTGGTTTTAGGGAGTGCTATAAAGAGAGTTTCTACGCTGTCTAAGCGATTATCCATGAGCTTGCCACGAATCACTTCGGTGCTATAGCCTCTGACCGCACTGCCTGCGGTGAAGCTAAGATACACCCAACGATTTTTTGCGAATTGCGGGTGCAAGGCCACATCCAATAGACCGCCTTGGCCGATAACAGCTATCGGCGGTAACCCTTGTATCGGTGGTGATATCTCGCCTTCTGGCGTCACCCGACGTAGCTGGCCGGTTCTTTCTGTGATTAAAAAATCACCATCAGGCAGAAATGCCAAAGACCAAGGGCGCTCTAGCTGATCGGTAATAATAGTGGGTGCAGATGCAAGTTTAGACGTAGGTGTAGATATAGCGGAAGGGTTAGATGCCGAAGTATTTGCAGAGAACGACACGGAGAAAAACACAGAGAAAAGCAGGACAAGGCCGAGACATGGAAAAAGGGATGCAGGCACTAAGCCAAGACTAGAGGCAGGATACATTAGTCGCATGATATTACTCACTCAACCCCCCCCC
>AEVK01000304.1 GCA_000209515.2 gamma proteobacterium IMCC1989 | reverse complement strand
AGTTAAAAGTCTACGCGCAGGTAAAGGGCAAATCACCGATAGCTACGTGTTCCTCAAAAATGGCGAAGCATGGTTGCTGAATGTACAGATACAACCTATCAACACAATATCAACTCATTTTGTCGTAGAGCCTAATCGACAAAGAAAGCTTCTCTTAAATCGTAAAGAAATCCGCAAACTAGAGGTAGCTACCGAACAAAAAGGTCATACCGTTGTAGCACTAGCACTATACTGGAAACGCCACATGGTAAAATGTAAAATCGCTATCGCGGGCGGTAAAAAACAACACGATAAACGCCAAAGCGAAAAGGAAAAAGATTGGAGCCGTCAAAAGCAACGCGTTATGCAACATAACCAACGCTAGTCTACATCCCCCAAGTCTCCGCGCCCTCACATTACTATTGCATTTCAGCGTAAATAGCCTGCAATTTACGCTGCCAATTTTCGGCATTCACAATCCCCGAATGCTTATAAACAATAATCCCACGACTATCAATAAAATATGTCTCCGGTGCGCCGCGCACCGGTAATTTATCGGCCAACACTCCCCGCATATCTAACAAATTCACCTCATAAGGATTACCCTTTTCGGCCAGCCACTTATCGGCGGCTTCTGGCGCATCACGATAATACAAACCGACAATGCGTACACCCTCTTCTGCCAGCGCCTCTAAAAATGGATGCTCCTCACGACACGCCACACACCACGTCGCCCACACATTGAGCAAAAACTTATCACCACGCAAATCATCGCGTTCAAGCAGCTCACCCGTTAAGCCGTCTTGTAAGTCAAACGTAGGCAACACAACCGCAACGCCGTTTTCACCCATCACAGAAGCAGGCTTACTCACCATCACCGCAACTGCCAACACCGCTACCGCACCCAACAATAAAAGCAAAAACCACCGAAACATCACCACCACCTCATCAACCAAATGACCTAAGCCAAAGCATGCAAAAATAATAACCGAGTAACACGTGCGAAAAAACTCTATAGCGAGTAGAATA
>AEVK01000305.1 GCA_000209515.2 gamma proteobacterium IMCC1989 | reverse complement strand
TATATAAAAGCACTTATATAAAAGCACTTAATTAAATAGGAGCGTTTAAAAGAATGGCTTAAAAATAGGTAACGAAGACGCTACCCAAGTAATAAGAAGATAGCGAGGGGGAGGAGAGAGAGAGGAAAATTAACTAGTAGTTTTTACTAATAAACGATTTTGCCAGTAACGCGGCGTCAGTATCACTCGCGGCAACTTTATCAAGAATAATTTTCGCATCGCCTTTTTTACCTTGCTCGAAGTAGATTCTTGCTAATTTAAATTGCGCATCTGGAACTTTTGAGTGTGTACCATATTCACTGATAAGTAATTCAAAATTATCTGCTGCGGCTTTTTTTTCACCGTTCGCAAATAAAATTTGCCCAGTCCAATAATACACATTAGGAGTATATTGGCCGCCTTTAAAGCGGTCTAGATATTCTGCAAACACAGCCTTAGCACCGCTATAGTCCTGCTTATCAAGCAAGAGACTAATACCCTCACTATATAGTGCATTGGCTGCTTGGCTATTGTTACCAAGCACGGCGCTTGCGCCATTCGTAACGACAGACGGCGTGACTGAACCTTCTTCAATAGCCGGCTCTGCACTACTGCCAGCGCCTGCTAATATAGAGGATGAAGATGTCGCTGCTACTGATGAACGTTGAGCAGAAGCCGCCGCTTGCTGCTGACGAACAAGCTCACTCACACGCTTATCTAAATCTAGATAATCGTCTAAACGCTGCTGCTTAAGACGCTTTATTGCATAAGCCTGCTCTTCTACTAAACCTCTTAGGGATTGTACCTCTTGCTGCAATTCTTGTATCTCATAAATAGCGCTAGCTTCTACTGTCGAGACTCCATTCGCTTGCTGAGTTTCGGTGACACTTCTCACATCCGCTTGAGCCATTAGCTCAGCAGGCAAAAACAAGCCAACAAATAATGATATGGACATACATCGAATAATTGACACGATAGTTACCAAATTTAAGAAAGAAAGTTAGGAAGTTAAGCAAAAAAGAATATAAAGAGGAGTAAAGCTTTAATAATCTAAACCACGCCTAGATTGACGTGGTTTAGATGAACATTGTCGTTACTTAATTTCTACACGACGGTTTTGCTGCCAAGCGTAATCATTTGATGCGTTAGCGGCTGGCTTCTCTTCACCGTAGCTAATCACTTCGATGGGTGAAGTAACACCTCGAGACAACAAGTAAGCACGTACTGACTGAGCACGACGCTCACCTAGTGCGATATTGTATTCACGTGTACCGCGCTCATCTGCATGTCCTTCTAAACGAACAGCACGAGGCTTAGCTTTTAGTGCCGCAGCATGTGCGTCTAATAGCGAACGAGAATCCGCACGCAACGCTGAAGAATCAAAGTCAAAGTAAAAAACACTCGCCTTTGGTGCAACCGAACCTGAGTTAACATCGCTACCGTTTGAACCAGTAGTCACAACCGGTGCAGGATCATTATTAGCAACATTAGTTGTAGAACCAGCGTCTTCTTGCGTACCGGTGCTAGAACACGCGGTTAAGAATGCCGCCGCTGCAAGCACGATGAATGATGTTTTTATAGTTTTCAATAAAGTGGCATTACCTAACATAATTTTCTCCAATATTTGACCACGCAATATGCGTAGAGACCCCAAAGATCGTGATAATAACATACTCTTAGCAGAACACTATAATAGCGTACGCTGGTAGCGAATTAATTTCTTTTTTCTATCCACACCGCCAGCTTGCTGCTGATTTAGCTAACAGTGACCACATAATATAAGCCACCGCTTTTGCTGACTACTTTTCTGGCTATTGTTTTCTGGCTATTTAAAGAACGGCGACCATGCCGGCTCTCTTACGTCGCCCGATGTAGAGGGGAAAGCGAAGCGGGTTCCCGCATCAAGAGAAACACTAGCAAGAATGCCTTTACCACCTGCTTTTGTCGCATAAATCAGTGTTGCACCATTAGGCGCAATCGTTGGCGATTCATCTAAACTTGTTTCGGTCGTTAACACTTTCACCGTACCCGTTTCTAAATTCTGTGTCGCTATATGAAAAACGCCTTCACGACGATGCACCATCACGATATTTTTACCATCAGGTGTTAACTGGGCTCTGGCATTATAGTCGCCCTCAAAGGTCAAACGTTGCGGGTAGCCTTCTGTCGCAGACGCGAGATAAATTTGCGGTTTACCACCACGATTAGAGGTGAAAATAATACCGGCACCATCTGCTGTCCACGTGGGCTCGGTATCGATCGAGAAGTGTTTGGTAATACGGGTAAGCGCTCTTGTAGCAAGATCTAAAATATATATCTCAGGATTACCATCTTTTGACAAGACCAAGGCTAGCTTTTTACCATCTGGCGACCATGCGGGCGCACCATTTAGGCCAGTATAATTAGTAACCTGTTCTCTTTGAGCTGTTTGTAAGTCCTGTATAAAAATGGCTGGTCTACCGGTCTCAAATGAAACATAAGCCACTTTTCTACCATCGGGTGACCATGATGGTGAAAGAATGGGTTGCGATGACTTTACTAAAATTTGCGGCCTTGCGCCGTCCATATCGGCACGAATAAGCTGGTACTGACTATTAGAACGCTGCTCCACGTAAATAATATCTGTTGAAAATGCGCCTCGAATGCCGGTAATCGCCTCGTATACAACATCACTGACATAATGCGCCATATCCCTTAAGCCATCAGCACCCACCACAATAGGTTCATTAAAAATGATGGTCTTTTGGCTCACCACATCAAACAAGGAAAAAACCAATTGATAACCCAAGCCATTTGGCCCGTTAGGTGATATTTCGCCAATGACTAAATACTCGCTACCTAATAATCGCCAATCTCGATACACCACGTTTTCGGGTAACGAAGGGAATGACAACATATTGCTGGAATCGATGGGGGAAAATTGCCCGCTACGACGTAGATCATTAGCAATAATTGTGGAGACATCCTCACTTAGAGCATTACTTCCCGTGTAATTAAAAGGCACAACACCAATAACAGTGGGGTTATCGACACCTTTGGAAATGCGAATGGTCAACTCACCATATGAGAAAGACGAAAATAATATGATGCTGACTAACAAGGGTATCAGTGATTTCACTGTCTTAAATCCTCTGGTTCAAAATATAAATTAAATACGCGGAAACTCTGTTCGAATACGCGACTAGGTAAGTTTTGTAGCTCAGGAAAAATTTCTGCTTTATTAACCGCTAATCGCGCAGAGCGATCGAACGCTGCATCCCCACTACTTTCTATAATATCTACCCCAATTACTCTTCCTGTGGGCACTAGCTGAATACGCAATAATGCACTCATACCATTACGTGCCGAAGGTGGGCGACTCCAATTCGCGCTGACTTTTTCATCAATGACTCCGGTGTAAGATGCAACTAGCTCTGCATCATTAGCCGCTTGCTTAGCTTCTTCGATCCGAGCTTTTTCTGCATTTATTCTTTTTTCTAATTCGCGCTGACGCTCTTTTTCTATTTCTTTTTGTAGCGCCGCTTTTTTACGCTGCTCTTCTAGCTTTTTTTGCTGCTCTTGTTCTTTTCGCTTACGCTCAGCTTCTTTTTGCTTTTCTTCTTCAGCACGCTTTTTGGCAAGCTGGTTTTTACGCGCTTTTTCTTCCGCTGCTTTTTTCTGTTGTGCCTTTTTTTGTGCCTGCAGTGCGGCTTCACGCTTTTTCTTTGCCGCGTCTTCCTGCTTCTTTTTCAGAGATTCATCTACTTTAGGCGGCTCGACTTTCTTTTCTACCACTTTTGCTACGGGCTTGGCTTTTTGCTCTAGCTGAACCAAAGTTGCCTTGATGTAGAGAGGTTTTTTAATCACTGTTTTTTCGGCAGATGCGCTCCAGCCCCAAACAACAAACCAAATCAATAAGCTGTGGCCTATCACACTAAGGATAATCGCTAAGCTGTATGATTTCATGACGCCAATCTCATCAATAACATCTACACAATTATCTAGGTGGCTCGGTCACTAAGCCAACTGACTCAGCACCTGCATTCTGTAAACGACTCATCAACTCCACGACGGTACCGTAAGGGACATTGGTATCTCCCCATACTAATACCGGTGTTTGGGGTTTTACCCGTAACACTTTTGTCACCTGATCAGTTATCGTCGATAAAGGTTTAATCGCTTTATCATTATCGCCTACGTTGATGTAGTAATTATTTTGTGCATCTACCGATATCACCAAAGGCTCTTCTTGATTAGGCGAAGGCGCAGAATTTGCCTGCGGCAAGTCAACTTGAACCCCCTGCAGCAGCAAAGGAGCGGTGACCATAAAAATAATAAGGAGTACCAACATGACATCAATGTAAGGCACTACATTAATTTCAGCCATGGGTTTCTTTTTGAATTTGCGAGACGCCATAAGCAATATTACCGATGTAATTGACGTTGCAGAATAGAAATGAATTCTTCGGCAAATGTTTCGTAGCTATTCGCCAAGGTTTCCGCTCTTGCAGAAAAGCGGTTATAAGCTAATACCGCTGGAATCGCTGCAAATAAGCCCATTGCAGTGGCAATAAGTGCTTCTGAAATCCCCGGTGCAACGGTTGCCAAGGTCGCCTGAGTAGCGTTAGCCAAGCCGCGGAACGAGTTCATGATTCCCCATACTGTACCAAA
>AEVK01000306.1 GCA_000209515.2 gamma proteobacterium IMCC1989 | reverse complement strand
AGCTCGTCGGGCTCATAACCCGAAGGTCGTTGGTTCAAATCCAGCCCCCGCTACCAATTAATTTTTGCTGGATTGTATAGCAAAGATGAGAGGGTTATTCCTTGTGACAGTTTTATGCTGAGTGTATTTCTTGGCAATGTAAAGGCCCCTTATTGGGGTTTTTTTGTATCTGTACATCGGTCAAGTAGAGCGTGGCTCGAATGATATACAGAGGCTGTGTTGTGGAGTGGTTAACAGTTTTTATGCAGAATGGGCTTAATGCCCATTTTTTGTTTTTGAAATTTGTAGGTGTGTTTTCCCCTACGTAGTGATCGAAATACTATAGGTTTTGTTAATGTCGTCAGTACAAAATAAGCTAACAGCGCTAATTGAGCCGGTTGTTGAATCTCTCGGCTGCCAGCTATGGGGCTTGGAATATTTGGTGCAAGGTCGTCAGGCGACTTTGCGTATTTATATTGAGAAGGCCGCTGACTCCGAATCCTCTGATGATACAAAAAAAGAATCGGGCGTGGGCTTGCATGATTGTGAAAAAGTGAGTCGTCAGGTCAGTAGTGTGCTAGATGTAGAAGACCCTATCTCGAGCCATTACACCCTTGAGGTGTCGTCGCCCGGAATGGATAGGCCGTTATTTTTATTGGCTCACTATCATTCCTCTGTGGGTGAAAAAGTGTCTATAAAACTCAGTCGTAAATTTGATGATCGTAAGAATTTTATAGGTGTAATTGCTGGCGTCGAAGATGATGAAGTCATCTTGCGAGTGGAAGAAGAAGAATACGTATTACCGATAGAGTTAATAGATAAGGCGAATATTATCCCAATATTTTAATGTGTGGGTGTAATGTTTATTTACTGTAAATGTTTTGTGATGTGTAGTTAAGAGGCACAACTATGGGCAAAGAAATACTGTTAGTCGCTGAAGCGGTTTCTAATGAAAAAGGCGTTGATGCAGAAGTTATTTTTGAAGCATTAGAGCTTGCATTAGCAACGGCTACGAAAAAGCGTTACGACGAAGACTCAACAATTGATGTCAGCATTGACCGAAGAACGGGCGACTATGAAACGTTCCGCAGTTGGGAAGTGGTGGATGATGAGACCTTGGCGTTGCTGGGTACGCAGTTCACTACGGAAGAAGCGATTGAACAAAATGCTGATTTAGTCCCGGGTGATATTCACCGCGAACAGGTCGAAAATGTCGACTTCGGTCGCATTGCTGCGCAAACAGCGAAGCAAGTCATTGTGCAAAAAGTACGAGAGGCTGAGCGTGAGCAGGTCGTTGAAGAATATCGCGATAAAATTGGCGAGTTAATTAGTGGCTCAGTAAAGAAAGTGACACGCGACAATATTATTGTCGACCTTGGCAATAATGCTGAAGGCTTATTACCGCGTGAAGAGCTGGTTGGTCGTGAAATTTATCGGATGGGTGATCGTATTCGCGCCATGTTGATGGAAGTGCGTAGCGAAATGCGTGGCCCACAATTGTATCTAAGTCGCGCATGCCCAGAAATGTTGGTCGAATTGTTTCGTATTGAAGTGCCGGAAATCGCTGAAGAGATTATTGAGCTAAAAGCGGCTGCCCGTGATCCCGGTTCTCGTGCAAAAATCGCTGTTAAAACCAATGATGGTCGTATTGATCCTGTCGGCGCATGCGTCGGTATGCGTGGCGCACGAGTGCAGGCGGTTTCTAATGAATTAGCTAATGAGCGTATCGATATCATTTTGTGGGACGATAACGCGGCACAGTTTGTGATTAATGCGATGGCACCTGCAGAGATTGAGTCCATTGTTGTTGACGAAGAAACGGCATCAATGGATGTAGCGGTTGCAGAAGATAATTTAGCGATGGCCATTGGTCGTGGTGGTCAAAACGTTCGTCTAGCCTCAGAGTTGACTGGCTGGG
>AEVK01000307.1 GCA_000209515.2 gamma proteobacterium IMCC1989 | reverse complement strand
GCCAGCAGCCGCGGTAATACGGAGGGTGCAAGCGTTAATCGGAATTACTGGGCGTAAAGCGCGCGTAGGCGGTTTGTTAAGCGAGATGTGAAAGCCCAGGGCTCAACCTTGGAATTGCATTTCGAACTGGCAAGCTAGAGTACAGTAGAGGGTGGTGGAATTTCCAGTGTAGCGGTGAAATGCGTAGAGATTGGAAGGAACATCAGTGGCGAAGGCGACCACCTGGACTGATACTGACGCTGAGG
>AEVK01000308.1 GCA_000209515.2 gamma proteobacterium IMCC1989 | reverse complement strand
CCGATTACTGCCGCTGATGTATTGAATGACAAGGTACTGCCCTTCTTTGGGGAGCAGGACGGCATGCTCACTGATCGTGGCACAGAGTATTGTGACCATGCTGATCAACATGATTATCAGCCATATTTAGCGATTAATAAGTAAGCGCCTAACCAACCACACCCTACTAA
>AEVK01000309.1 GCA_000209515.2 gamma proteobacterium IMCC1989 | reverse complement strand
TTTGTGCTATTCAAGCACAAAACCGAGCAATGGAAAAGCCGTCCATTTGACAGCTTTGTTATGCATTTTATTGCAAGCCCTTTGACCAGACTGTTTCTACTACACCAAACGTAATATATTCTATTGGAATTGGTGAGGCATGTGGTGAATCCAGTATAGCTTTAAATATTATTTTGCATGGATAGTCATCATATTGAAATGAGACATTTTTTTTAGTTAAGTGAAATTCAATATAATTTTTATCTTTCTCTATTTCAAATGAGGGATTTACGATAGTTTCTATATCAAATTGAACAGAGCCAACTTTATCCGCTTCGATTGTCCATTGAATATCCTTTAGATGATCATGTGGGAATGGCCAGCTATCTTCAAAGAGCACAATAGTCCTGAAACTTAAGTTCATAGACTGACTTCTATTCTCATGCGATTTTACAGTGGCTGAACTTAGATTAATTTTCAATCCCTTCTCCGTAATTTGCATAACGCCTTTGTATGAGGCTGGCATGGAGCGCCAGCGCAATGCCAGTCCTAGCCGCGTCTTTTAGCGGCGACATGACAAATTTGTTATGTATGTTTTAAAGTAGTCCGATTAAAGCAGAAACTCCTGCCCCTAAGAGGCTACCAACGGTACTATTTTCCAATAAAGATTTAAGTAAGTTTTTTGCTTCTGGATCATTAGACGCTGCTATTTTTTCGACAACCTCTTGAATATGAAAATTTGTTATTAGGTGGTTGTTATTACCGACTTGGACTTTGTCACTAGTGATTGAACCGATGTTGATATTTTGAGGCACTACTAATTCTTTATTCTCTACTTTCATAATCATATCACTTCCCATAATTGAAACATGACCTCCAGCACCGATACTGAAGCCTAAAGATTCAAGATCACTTAAGCCATTTACATTAGAAACAAGTCTTTTAGCACTCATATATCTCAGGTGCGTTTCAAACTTACGGTCTATTTTTCCATCTTCACCATCGAGTGCAATACCTAACCCTTTAAGTTCGTTAACATACTCACTTAAGGTGGGCACTGAATTATCATCTAATGGTTTTAATAGTATATCTATATAGCTTTGGTCAATTTTCATATTTACCTTAATACATAACGTTGGTAACAAAGGCTGCGCCTTTTGCAGTCCTTTGGTTGCCCTTGTTATAAACAAATTAAATTAAATTAAATAAAAGGTGAATATTATGATGCACACAGACGTAGATGAAAAATTAGCTGTAGTTAAAATGTTAGTTTCGGATGCACATGAAAAGTGTGGGGTTGTACAATTACAGAAAGTAGAAAGAGCCTTAGAAATATTAGTACAAACTAAAGCCCTTTTGCAATTAAAGGAATATTAACCTTCAAATGCACTTTCATGTGGATATAAAGTTGATACTAGAGTTTTACAAGATTTACAACTCACAAGTTCGATCATACCACTAAGACCTGTAGTATGAGGACAAGCAGTTACACTGTAGCCTTTGTCACTAGAGCAGTGTGGACATTTAGGGTAGTAACCTAACTTAGATTCTGCGCTTTCCATATTTCCCTCCAAGGGATTATTAAAGTAAGTAGTAAAGTATAACACCTGATGCTTAGGTGTGTTTATAACGCCACTGTAAACGGTTGGCGAAGC
>AEVK01000310.1 GCA_000209515.2 gamma proteobacterium IMCC1989 | reverse complement strand
ATGGCGGACCGGACGGGACTCGAACCCGCGACCTCCGGCGTGACAGGCCGGCATTCTAACCAGCTGAACTACCGGTCCGTAGAATGTACTCTTTCGAGTGATGCATCTTTTTCGCAATTGGTGGGTGGTACAGGGATCGAACCTGTGACCTACGCCTTGTAAGGGCGCCGCTCTCCCAGCTGAGCTAACCACCCC
>AEVK01000311.1 GCA_000209515.2 gamma proteobacterium IMCC1989 | reverse complement strand
CATCCACACCTTGCTCTGTCGCTTGATATGCCAAGGTGCCAATGACGTCATCCGCTTCTACCCCATCGATCATCAGTAAAGGCAAACCCATGGCATTAACGATTTGGTGAATGGGCTCCACTTGCGACCTTAGGTCATCAGGCATAGAAGGCCGGTTGGCCTTGTACTCAGAGTACATGTCATCACGAAAGGTTTTACCTTTTGCATCAAAAACAACCACG
>AEVK01000312.1 GCA_000209515.2 gamma proteobacterium IMCC1989 | reverse complement strand
CTAACTTTACCTTGTCGATTGAAGCCGCCGAAGGTGTGACGACGGGTATTTCTGCAGCAGATAGAGCAAAAACCGTGCGCGCGGCGGTTGCTCGCGACGCGACCGCACAGAGTATCGTCCAGCCGGGGCATATTTTCCCGTTGATGGCGCGCCCCGGTGGTGTGTTGAGCCGTGCAGGGCATACTGAAGCGGGTTGTGATTTGGCAAAATTAGCGGGCTATGA
>AEVK01000313.1 GCA_000209515.2 gamma proteobacterium IMCC1989 | reverse complement strand
GAAAAGCCGTCAGATTGATGGCCTTGTTATGCTACTAATTTGTCGAAACCTAATTTTATGGCTGAAATACATAAAACAAAATATACCAATATAAACGATGTACTTAGAAACCACTTTTTATAGCCATTTATGTTTGCAGCTTCAAACTCTTTTATTGCTTGTGTTGCAGAAAGAACCATGTAACCAACTGCCCATATACCTAACAAAACCATTAAAGATTTAATAGTTGCAGGGCTTGCTTCAGGCTTATCTAGCCCTTTTGATAATAGTGCAGCCGCTACTAGCATAGTTACAGGCGAAACTAATCTTTTTATAGCAGTATCAATAGTTTTTAAAATATTTTCCATATTTACCTAGAAGCATAACGC
>AEVK01000314.1 GCA_000209515.2 gamma proteobacterium IMCC1989 | reverse complement strand
ATGACTTGCTGTAGCCAAATAGTAGCGAGACGTTTGAAAGTGACTGGCTTATTGCTATCAGCGTTTGTGCTGTTGGCGCTGCCTAAACCAGAACCGGGTATTTTTTCGGTAGTGGTTTTTTTAGTCTGGATGGTTTTACCCATTAACTATCATTTGCCGTTTTCTGACTATCTGTTTTTACCATCTTTTCTCTCCGCCGTCTTTTACGCTTTATCTGTAGAACTAGGATCGATTCAAGGTAAATTTTATTTATCTATTTACTCGTTTATCACTAAGCTCTTAGACGGAGCGAGCGCAATTATAGGGACTTGCTCTAGATGATTCAATACTTAATGTTACTGTTCGTAACCAAGATGGTGCAAAATACCATCTAATTCATCTAGATTATTGTATTTTAGAACCAACTTACCTTTACCTTTTGCACTATGTTGAAGCATTACAGGCACACCTACTTTTTCAGAAATCCCTTGTTCAAGCTTTTCAAGATCAGGATTATGGAATGTTTTTTGTTCTGCAGGTTTATTTATTTCTTCTATTGTTCGCCTAACGAGTGCTTCTGCTTGACGAACAGATAAGCTTTTTGCAACCACTTCACTTGCTACGATTCGCTGTCTATCATTGGTTAAACTCAGCATGGCACGAGCGTGCCCCATTTCTATATCACCATGTTCGAGTAATTTTTTTACTTCTTCATCCAAAGCAATTAAACGTAATAAATTAGTAACGGCGGTTCTTGATTTACCTACCGCTTCTGCGACTTGTTGATGGGTAAGTTCAAACTCATCTTGCAATCGCTTTAATGCTACAGCTTCTTCTAATGGATTAAGGTCTTCACGCTGGATATTCTCAATAAGCGCCATGGCAATCGCCGCTTCATCAGGAACATCTCGAATAACGGCGGGAATTTTATCTAGTCCGGCTAGCTGACTCGCTCGCCAACGACGTTCACCGGCTATAATTTCGTATTTATTTTCCGCTATAGGACGAATCACAATGGGCTGCATTACCCCTTGTGAGCGTATTGACGAAGCTAACTCTTCTAATGCTTCCTGATTAATATCTCGTCGAGGCTGGTATTTACCACGCTGTATTAGCTCTACTGGCACATATTTGAGCTGTCCATTAATATCGGCCGATGGTGATTGAACTTGCTCTATCGCATCCTGCACCGAAACTGCAGGTTCTTGCTGGCGGGTGCCGGCGCCCATTAATGCATCTAAGCCTCGACCTAAGCCTTTTCTTCTTGTTGCCATAATATGCTCTTAATACTTGTCGTGTTATATCTTGAGAGCCTCTTATTTAAAGTCTGAGGCTTCTTTCCTATACGTGTTTTTGTGCACGCTCACTGCGACGAACAAATTCTCCCGCTAATGCCAAATAAGCAATAGCCCCTTTAGATTGTCGATCATATATCAGCGCTGGCTGACCAAAGCTAGGGGCTTCGGCTAAACGCACATTACGTGGGATACACGTTTGATAGAGTTTATCGCCAAAGTATTCTTTGAGTTGATCTGATACATCATTCGTTAATGTGCTACGCGGATCATACATAGTGCGCACAATCCCTTCGATGGATAATGAAGGGTTAAGCTGTTGCTGTATTTGGTTGATAGTTTTCATCAACGCGGAAATACCTTCTAAAGAATAATACTCACATTGCATGGGGATAATAACGCCATCACATGCTGCTAATGCATTTAGTGTGAGCATATTTAATGAAGGGGGGCAGTCGATCAAAATGTAATCGTATTGATCTTTCACCACTGCCAAGGCATTGCGTAAACGAAATTGTTTTTCAGGTAAATCTAATAGCTGTACTTCCGCAGCCGTTAAATCATCGTTCGCGGCGATTACTGAAAAATTTCCGCTTGGGGATAATTGTTGAGCATCAGCAATGAGACAGTCTTCAACTAATACATCATAAATCGATAATGGCACGTCACTTTTATTCACACCGCTACCCATTGTCGCGTTGCCTTGAGGATCTATATCTATCAGCAGTACGCGTTTTTTAATAGCCACCAATGATGCGGCTAAATTCACGCATGTGGTGGTTTTGCCCACGCCGCCTTTTTGATTTGCTATTGCATAGATTTTATTCACTGAGAATTCTCTTTTTTTAGCTTATCGCCTCTACTCATTATCATTATTCTGAGAGCTAAGCGCTGAATATTGGTTATGCTTATTACATTTAGCGTTTTTATACATCATTAGATATCCAAGCAAGCTCATTCAACAGGTGTTAATACCAACAAGTGTCGCTCTCCATCCATATTCGGGACGGTCAATGGATAAAAAGCATCGACAATAGCGTGTTTTTCGCAATCTCTCAATTCATTTTCAGGGTAGACACCTTTCATTGCCCAAAAACGACCTCCTTCGAGAAGTAAGTGCCCACTACCAACAACCATATCCTGTAAGCTAGCGAAGGCTCGACTCATAACAATGGAGAAGCATTTTTCGGGTTGATAAGACTCAACCCGAGTATTCTCAATGGTCACATTTTTTAGTGCGAGCTGTGTTTTCACTTGAAATAAAAATCGCGTCTTTTTTCCATTACTATCGAGTAGAGTAAAATCTATTTCTGGAAAAATAATGGCTAATGGAATACCCGGTAACCCACCTCCAGTACCCACGTCAATAATACGCTCAATTAGTGGCTGTTGTTTATCTATGTTTTTTTTTATTTCTTTTTCTAAAAATGGCACTAACACTAGGCTATCTAACAAATGCTTTTCGACCATCACTAGAGGGTCACGAATAGCGGATAGATTGTAGGCTTTATTCCACTTAACAAATTCTGATAAGTAGGCCATTAGCAGCTGTATTTTTTTATCGCTAATGACGATATTCATTTTCGCTACGCCATCACGAAGTGCTTTTTCACATTTAATGTTGTCTATCACAAATTTATCTTTTCAGTTTATTTATATTTTTTATTCTGGTCTTATATCGACAGTCAGGTTTAAAAATGCTTTTTGAGTGCCTACATAAAAATATTCAGAACAGCTTAATTTTTTGGCATTAAAATTATTATTGGTTTTTTATTTTTCGAAGTAAGCCGCGTTTTTTCAAATACACTAACAACAGAGAAATAGCTGCTGGTGTGATGCCTTGAATGCGGGATGCACGCCCCAAACTTTCTGGTTTCATTGTCATGAGTTTTTGTTTCGCTTCATTCGACAAGCCCTCTACTGTCGAATAATCAAAATCAATTGGTAATGGCGTTTCTTCATGCTGTCGTAGTCGTTTTACTTCTTCTTCTTGACGTTGAATATACCCTGAATACTTAGCACTAATTTCTATTTGTTGACTGACTTGCGGGTCTATTTTTACATGCGAGTCTGCAAACTCGCTATCTTTAAAAAATAACTCACCTAAGTCTGCATAAGTCAGCTCGGGACGTTTTAATAATTCCATTAAATTATATTCGCGAGTGAGTGGCGTTTTTATTTTTTCCACTAAAGCATTGGCTTGATCACTATTTGCCTGAACAAAAGTCGTTTTTAACCGCTGTTCTTCTTTGGCAATGGATTCTTTTTTCTCGTTAAACGCTTGCCAACGCATATCATCAATTAATCCTAACTCGCGCGCTTTTTCCGTTAAACGGCTGTCAGCATTGTCTTCTCGTAACAATAAACGATGTTCTGCTCGGCTGGTAAACATCCGGTAAGGTTCTTGTGTACCCAGTGTTATTAAGTCGTCTACCATAACGCCAATATACGCTTGGTCGCGACGAGGACACCACGATTCTTTATCTTGAGCGCGTAGGCCCGCATTTAACCCAGCAAGCAAGCCTTGCGCACCCGCTTCTTCATAACCGGTTGTCCCATTAATTTGGCCTGCGAAAAATAAGCCATTAATACAACGGGTTTCTAAACTCGATCGTAAATCTTGCGGATTAAAATAATCATATTCGATGGCGTAACCCGGACGCATAATATGTGCATTTTCAAAACCATTAATCGAACGGACTAATTCAAGCTGAACATCAAACGGTAAGCTAGTGGAAATACCGTTAGGATAAAGTTCGTGGGTTTTTAAGCCTTCTGGCTCAATAAATATTTGATGACTATCTTTATCGGCAAAGCGACTCACCTTATCTTCGATAGAAGGGCAATAACGCGGCCCAACGCCTTCTATAACCCCCGTGTACATCGGTGAACGATCCATGCCTGATCGAATAATGTCATGGGTTTTTTGATTGGTATAGGTAATCCAGCAACAGACTTGTTCTGGGTGATCAGCAACATTTCCCATATACGACATAACGGGTAGAGGAGTATCTCCCCACTGTTCTTGCAGTTGGCTGAAATCGACCGATTTTGCATCAATACGCGGCGGCGTACCGGTTTTTAGGCGATCTACACGTAAAGGAAATTCACGTAGACGATCAGCAAGGGCAATAGAGGGTGGGTCGCCCGCACGTCCACCAGAATGATTTTCTAATCCTATATGTATTTTACCACCTAAAAAAGTACCCGCCGTTAGGACAACAGATGTTCCGTAGAATTTAAGACCCATTTGAGTGACGACACCTTTTACGGTGTCACCCTCTATAATCAAATCATCCACTGATTGTTGAAAAATTTGCAGGTTTTCCTGGTTTTCAAGTATTTCTCTAACCGCTGCCTTATATAAAACCCTATCTGCTTGTGCACGAGTCGCTCTTACCGCTGGACCTTTGCGAGAATTAAGCACACGAAATTGAATACCGCCTTTGTCCGTTGCTTGAGCCATCGCACCGCCCATAGCATCAATTTCTTTCACTAAATGACTTTTCCCAATACCACCAATAGCCGGGTTACACGACATCTGCCCTAGAGTTTCGATATTGTGAGTCAGTAATAAAGTAGAGCAACCCATACGAGCAGCAGCCAAACAAGCCTCTGTTCCGGCATGACCGCCGCCAATAACAATTACATCGTAGTGGTGAGAATAGTTCATAGTTTTATATCAAATAGGGTAAAGAAGAAATAATCCTTATGGCCATCTACATAACCTTTTATGGTCAGGAAGATAAATAAGCAAAAATAAAAGGGTCGATAGTATAGGGATTTATTGATGGTTGAGCAAAAGGTGTTTAATAATTAATCAATAATAATTTATATAAATTAGCAAAATATAATTTATAAACTACACTTTAGTAATCATTAAAAACAATAACTTATCTATCTAAGCAGTTAGATTAGAATAAATGCTTAGTCAGAAATAAATATATGTTAATAGTATTACTTACTATAGATGTTATTACTACTTAGCTATTTTTCTGTTGAAAAGTAACTATTATTCTTTAATATCAATAAGATAGATAAAGTATAAGTAGATTAATATAACGATATTATCTTGCCAGTTAACTGATTACATAAGGGTGATAACTAAAGATAACTTTGACGATTAATAAGCCCCGATTATGCCATTCCTATTTATCCCGTTTATTTCAGTGGATATACACAAAAAACACTCTTTTTTATAAAGAGAGTAGATCTTTTGTTTTTAAAAAATAATAAATTGTTTGTATATCAATATATTACAGTTGAAACCTGTGAGTAAATGTTAATAACTTTATCTAAGTGTTTAATGTAATTGATCATCTGTGGATAAGTTGGTGTTTTTTTGTGGAAAAAATAAAGGTTAGAAAAGGTTAACTGGATAAGAAGTAAGCTGACTTTATATAGCTAGTTTCGTAGCAGTTGCTTATGTAAATGAAAAGGCCGTAGGAAAAAGCTATATAAGAAGAGAGTGTTATAAAAATAATGCGGCTAGGGTTTAAAAGGATCACCACTTGAGCGCGTAATGATTATTTGCCAATACAAAAACTAGAAAATATTTTTCCTAATAGATCATCTGCGCTAACTTCACCGGTGATCTCACCGAGGTGCTGTTGTGATAGTCGCAAATCTTCGGCTAGGAGCTCACCTGCGCCAAGTTGCAATTGTTGCATAGCATGAACTAAGGATTCATCTGCACGTGTGAGGGCGTCTAAATGGCGTCTTCTAGCCGTAAAGCCACCTTCAGCCGTATTTTTATAACCCATCACGGATTTTAGGTGACTCACTAATAGTTCAATACCGGTATTGGCTTTGGCGGATAAATAAATAACGGGAATATTATCAATCATAGAAGTGTTTGGCGTTATACCAGATTGATCAATTTTGTTACATATCACCGAAATTCGTGATATATCGATGTTTTTATGCTTGTTATCGTCGATAAACTGTCTAATTTCAGTATTAATATCGGGGGTATCTGCATTGTAATTAGTGCTATCAATTAAGAGTAATATTCGATCAGCTTGCTCTATCTCAACCCATGCTCTTTCGATACCAATTTGTTCAACGACATCGTTGCTGCTGCGTAAACCTGCGGTATCAATAATATGTAATGGCATACCATCAAGATGAATGTGTTCCCGTAGTACATCACGAGTCGTGCCAGCGATATTGGTTACAATGGCAGCTTCTCTGCCGGCAAGGGCGTTTAACAGGCTGGACTTACCTGCGTTAGGCTTGCCTGCAATCACTACTTTCATCCCTTCTCGTACTAATACACCTTGCTTGGCTTGGGTAAATACCTTGTTCAATTGTCGATGAATGTCGTGTAACTGACTGTGTATATGTTGATCTTGGAGGAAATCAATTTCTTCTTCGGGGAAGTCGATAGCAGCTTCTACATAGATGCGTAACTGAGTGAGTTGCTCAACTAAGGTATGGATCTGCTCAGAAAATGCGCCTTGTAAACTATTTAGTGCATTGCGCATAGCTTGTTCTGAGTTGGCGTCTATTAAATCGGCAATGGCTTCTGCTTGGGTCAAATCCATTTTATCGTTTAAAAATGCCCGTTCAGAAAACTCGCCAGGTTTCGCTAATGTTGCACCCGAGCGAGTAATGACACGTAGTAACTGATCGAGAACAATAGGGCCGCCATGACCATGAAGCTCTACAACGTCTTCGCCGGTAAAGGAATGTGGGTTAGGGAAAAAGAGTGAAATACCTTGATCGAGAGTTTCTTGGGTATCGGGGTCAATAAAGTCGCCGTAGTGTGCATAACGAGGTGTTAGGCGATGTTGACTGATTTTTTCGCCAATGGCTAAAGCTTTTGCACCAGAGATACGAATAATACCGACACCACCACGGCCGGGGGCAGTGGCGATGGCGGCGATGGTATCTGTGCTATATGTGTAGTTGTTATTACTACCAGTTGTTATGTTGGACAAGAAGTTCAGTCCTCACTTAGTCTTCGGCTTCAATCCTGCGAGTAATAATATATTGCTGGATAATAGATAATGTATTATTGGTTACCCAGTAGATAACTAGGCCCGCTGGGAACCATAGGAACATAAAGGTAAAGGCAACCGGCATCCACTGCATAATCTTTGCTTGCATTGGGTCTGGCGGTGTTGGGTTTAATTTTTGCTGAATATACATAGTCACGCCCATAATTAACGGGAAGACAAAGTAAGGGTCTTTAACGGATAAGTCGGTAATCCATAAGGCAAAAGGAGCGTGGCGTAATTCTACACTTTCCATGAGTACCCAATAAAGAGAGATAAAGACAGGCATTTGAATCAGAATAGGTAAACAACCACCCATCGGATTCACTTTTTCTGTTTTATACATCTTCATCATTTCTTGTGACATTTTTTGTTTGTCATCGCCGAAACGTTCTTTTAATAACGCCATTTTAGGCGAAAGCTTGCGCATTCTTGCCATTGAACGATAACTAACAGCAGAGGGGTAAAAGAAGACAATTTTAATGAACAAGGTTAATACAATGATCGACCAACCCCAGTTACCGACAACATCGTGAATCATAATGAGTAGGTGGAAGATAGGCTTAGCAATCCACCATAAAAAGCCAAAATCGATGGTGAGATCAAGATAGGGGGCAATAGCTTCCAAGCGATCGATATCTTTTGGCCCTACGTAGAAACCTGCAGATACGCTACCTTGCTGACCAGCAGCAACGGTAAGGGCAGGTGTAGAGAAACCTAGTAAGTAAATATCTTTACCGCTGAGTTTACGCAATGAATAGCTATTATTGGTTTCGCTATTTGGAACCCATGCGCTAACAAAATAGTGCTGAATCATAGCGACCCAGCCACCAGTAGTGGTAAATGACTCTTTATTGTCGGCTAAGTCATCAAAGTTAATTTTTTTGTAGTTATCATCTGGTGCGCTGGTCGCTGCACCTAAGTATGGATTTACACCCAGACCAGAATCGGCAGTAGCAATAGG
>AEVK01000315.1 GCA_000209515.2 gamma proteobacterium IMCC1989 | reverse complement strand
GAATACCGCCGCCGTTTATATCGTCAATGGGGCGTACTAGACGTTGATGATTTATGTTCGGGCGCTACGTATTTAGCCTCGAAACAACTTATTGATAAAAACAGAATGGCGATTAGGGGCAGTAGTGCCGGCGGCTATTCCGTACTGGCAGCGCTCACTTTTACCGATACCTTTAAGGCGGGTGCCAGCCTATATGGTATTGGTGATTTATCTGCGTTAGCAGAAGACACTCACAAATTTGAATCCCGCTACTGCGATCAGTTAATTGGTGCATACCCTAAAGAAAAACCACTCTATGACGCGCGCTCACCCATCAACCATATTGAAAAGCTCAACTGCCCCGTTATTTTTCTACAAGGCTTAGAAGATAAAGTAGTCCCGCCTAACCAAGCAGAAGCGATGGTCGATGCACTTTACCAAAAAAATATTCCCGTTGCCTATGTCACATTTGAAAACGAAGGCCATGGCTTTCGTCAAGCACACAATATTCAATACGCTATTGATGTAGAGTATGCTTTTTATGCCAATATATTTTCATTATCGCCAACAGCAACACTCACTACGGTGCCTTTTGTAACGCAAGCTTTGACACAAACGGTAAGACAAGCACTGAATGAACAAACTAAAAGCGAGAAACCTTAATGGGACGCTGGCGACCGCCTAGAGAAAAAGGCTCTCCGTATATTACCGCAGAAGGTGCAGCGCATTTAACGGCAGAACTTAAACAGCTCTGGAAAGTAGAGCGACCGGTCGTCACCGACACCGTACACGAAGCCGCAAAAAATGGTGATCGCTCTGAAAACGGAGACTATATTTATGGCAAGAAACGCTTACGGGAAATCGACAGCCGTGTGCGTTTTTTAACTAAGCGTTTGGAAGAACTAACTATCGTCGATCAAGCACCTGCCAACCAAAACACGGTGTATTTTGGTGCATGGGTCACTCTCATTGATGACGATGATAATACTCAACGCTATCAAATTGTGGGGCCAGACGAATTCGACATTAGCCAACAAAAAATCAGCATGGACTCACCCATCGCTAAAGCATTACTCAAAAAACAGCTGGGAGACGAGGTACTCATCGTCACACCCAATGGCGATACGCTTTTTTATATCGAAAAAATAGAATATATTACCTGCCGTTAATAACAAATGACAAAAATAATAAATAAACAAAAAGAGAATATAATGACAAAAGATACCTTACAATTCCATAGCTTTGCCGATGGCCCCGATAAAATCGCACCCTTTTCACATGCCGTAGAAGTGAATGGCTGGATAGAAGTGACGGGGCAAATGCCCATGGACCCTGTCGACAATAGCCGCCCTATGCCTGAAGGCATCGAAGCACAAACTCATCAAGTCATGAGTAATCTACACAACGTACTAACACGATTAAACGTAGGCTGGGAGCATGTGGTGCGTGCGCGCATTTACCTAACGCACTTTGACCGTGATTACGACACAATGAACGACACCTACAAAAGCTATTTTCCCGCCGACCGCTTACCTGCACGTACCTGTGTAGGCACCAACGGCTTAGCAGGAAATGCATTGGTAGAGATAGACTTACAGGTGTTTCGCGCTAAGTAAAAACTAGCGATAGCATCTCATTGTCATCTAGTAAGGTTAATAAAACAACGGGCGTTAACGTTAGTTATTTTATATACGCCGCATTAAGGCCGAGCACAACTGCATCGGCCAATATTTGTTTAAGATCACCCGGGCAATAGATGCGCCCTTCTCATTAGCACCTCTATTTATTTTCCAAAACAATTTTGCCACTGTATTGTCCACTCGCATAAAGTGCATGAGCTTCATTCGCCTGAGAAAAAGTAAAACGCTGCTCATGCAGTAACGGACGAATTTTTTTCTCATCCACAAGCTGCGCGACTTCACGTAAAATATGCTGGTGAAAGACTCTATTTTTACCTGTGAGCATCGGCAACAGCATCATCACTATATGTAACGACAACCCTTTTAGATGCATTGGCAGTAAATCATGCTGCTCCTTAGCCATAATACCCACCACCTGGCCACCTATCGCAGCGGCCTGCAACGATTTATCTAAGCTTTCACCGCCAACCGTATCAAACACTACGTCAAAACCGTTACCGTTTGTTAACCGCTGCACATAATTCTCAACCGCCTCGTCACGATACAAAACCGTTTCGTCGGCCCCTAGCGCGATGGCTATATCTGCCTTGCTCTGGGTGGATACCGTTGCCACCACCCTTGCGCCATGCTGTTTCGCTAACTGCAAAGCAATATGACCAACACCACCTGTACCGCCGTGAATCAATACCGTGTCGTTTGAAGAAATCGCCGCGCGACTAAACAACCCTTCCCAAGCAGCAATGCTGACTAAAGGCAGTGCCGCAGCCTCTGCAAAATTGAGTGTTTTAGGCTTATGAGCAATTAAATCAGTATCCACCAACATATAATCTGCCAATGCGCCGGGTAAGTTACCCGCCACACCTTGAAAACCGCCAGCACAACCATATACTTCATCACCCACTGCAAATTCAGTGACTCCGCCCCCAACCTCAGCTACAACACCCGCCACATCGCCATGCAAGATAGCAGAAGGCAATTGCGGGCTAATCCCTGAACCGGTTTTTAGTATTTTATGGTCAGCAGGGTTTAAGCTCGTGGCTTTCACCTCAATCAACACGTGACCAGCCACTACAGATGGTTTCGTTACTGTCTCCTGAACAAATGTTGCGTGCTCACCATAAGCATTAATGACATACGCCGTCATACTACTCTTTGTATTAGTCGCTGCATTACTCTCTGTAATAGTCTTCATATTAATCACCACCAAATGCTATTGAATTTTTCGTAGTATGTTGTCATGATAACTTAATAACAAGTACGCACTTTTTTATTAGGTAGTGTCTAAAAGTATACTAATGGAGAGCGAGAATGGCGTTAAATTATCAAAAACCTTATGGCTGCTCAGTTGAAGCAACACTGGCGGTAATTGGTGGGCGATGGAAACCGATTATTATTTTTCATTTAATGGAGAATGATTTATTGCGCTTTGGCGAATTAAAAAAATCTATTGGTGGCATTACCCAACGCATGCTGACTAATCAGTTAAGGGAGCTAGAGCGTGACAATATTATTCATAGGGAGGTATACGCAGAAGTACCCCCTAAAGTGGAATACAGCCTTACGGAATACGGTAAATCGCTTCAACCCATTATGTTAAGCATGCGAGCTTGGGGAGCAATACATATAGAGCTGAGTGAAGACGCATAGAAAAACTATACTTTTATGACGACGAGGATGCACTTGAAATCTATTTACAAACCATTTACAAACCATTTACAA
>AEVK01000316.1 GCA_000209515.2 gamma proteobacterium IMCC1989 | reverse complement strand
GGAAAGCGTTTTTTGCTTATCCGGAATCCAGTGTTTTCAGACTCTGACTGGATACCGGATCAAACCCGGTACGACCATTTTAAGTTAACGGGACAGTAGTGATGGTAAGTAATAAAAGGTGCCGGAGGAATTTAAAAAAACCAAATTGGTCAATATTAAATCCCTCCGATACCTTTTCTAACACCTTTTCTATGGGTGACCCCGCTGATCACAGGTGGGTGGTTGCGCTTTGTTCATATTTAATCATCAAAATAATCAGAGTCGATTCTTTTTAGTTCGACGGTTCGAATAGTTGATACGCCAATATTATGCTCGATCATTAAAGAAGCCAGTCGGTCGCCATCAATAAGAATCACTTTTTGTTGAACGCTGTTTGCGTATTCGATTGCTGTGCTTTTAAAACCGCTTGTTGTAATAAATACGCCCTTATTAGCTTGCTTGCCTGCAAGTGCGCCTACAAAGCTTTGAATATCTGTACGCCCAATGGTTGATGACCGTTGATAACGTTTTGCTTGAATATAGATAACATCTAGACCAAGGCGATCTTCGTTGATAATGCCATCAATGCCTTCATCGTTTGATTTTTAGTGACTTGAGCAGCCTCACTCCTGGATCCGCCATAACCCATGCTGAATAAAAGATCGACGACGAGTTGTTCAAATTTATAAGGATCCATATCAAGCATTGATTCAATAAGTTCATTGGCGAGTGATTGGTTTAACGAATGGTAAGCTGAATCTATAAGGTCGTCTGGCGTGCTTTGATCTAGATCTGGGTTCGTGTTTGATGTCTGTGACTTTGCCTGTTGCTTTAATCGGGAAGCCTCTTCCCATGCCTCCTCATAACCTTCTATGTTTTTTAAGTCTTGGGCAGTAATCGGGCCTTCGTGCTGTTGTAGGTATTCGCGGCCTTTATCTGTTATTTGATAGGTAAATTTTTCAGAAGGGTGCTTCTCAATAAACGTCGCTTTGACTAAAGAGCTCATTGCCCAGCCGGCACGATTTTGAATAAGTTGCTGCCCGCTTTTAGTTCTTAAGTGACGTAACTCTTGAGAGAAACTAAATTGTTCAGCAATTTTCTGTGCACCAGTGCGACGCATAATCGGTTCTTGGTTTGCCAGATCAAGAAGCGGTTTAAGAAACTCATCCCAAGTAGGGCATTGCTCTGGATTGTTTTGCATAACTAACCTTCTTTTTAAATACTAATATTAAGAAATAATTTTCTTGCTTGCTTGGTAAGTTTTTTTAATCTGACCCTAAATATTTACGCATATTCAATTCCAGATTTCGTTTTAATCAATTCAAATAAAGGTCGAAGTATTTCAAAGTGCTCTGCATCAATAGCAGGCACAACCTCTGTAGCAAACTTCACCTTATGTTTATCACCTTTAAACTTTATCTTCCCGCTTCGATTGTCAGTCTTAAACCAAGCTTCCAGACCATCAATACCCCAGAAGACATGCTCTATACAAAATAAAGGATTGGGTAGGATTTTTTCTACAGGGTTGTCATCATCCCAGACTTGATCTTTTAATTGATTATCTGGAAGCGGCAATAGAAGCGTATAGGCATTCTTGTCTGTTAGCTTACGACACAAGCCTTGCTCAATGTCTGTTACCTGATTATCTCCGCCCATGCTGCGCCAATCATCGTAGGCATCATCAAAATCAAATAGTGCAAAGAAACACTTCTCTGGGTAGGCTGTAAATATTTCATTCCGAGAAAGTAATACCTTTATAAAACCCCGATCAAAAGCATCTTGTATTAACACAGGGATATCTTCGCCTGGATATAGCTTTTGATACGCTGTATTCAAAATACTTACATCTGTAGTTCCTTCTACAAACATAATAGGCCTTGAAGACGATCGAATAACGTTGTCGATTAACAGTTTACTTTGATCTTCAGAATACTGAATAAAACTATCTGACAATTCACTAATAATGTCTTTTTTTGATTTCTGACAGCAAACAACTTTAGAGTCTTCCAACTGGAATAGACTTATTTGCTGTTCCTCGACATTGCATAGTGTCGAAGCACTATGACTACTCATCAGTATATGGTTAGTTTTTGCAGCCTCTTCTGAAATCTCAACGACCTGCTTGAGATAATCAAATTGCCACTCTGGGTGTAAGAAAGCATCAGGCTCATCAAGGAGTGTGAGACATTCTTTATCTTTAAACAGCTCAGTGACAGCATAGATATAAACAGATTGAAACTGCCCGTCGCTAAAGTGGTTAATAGACGCATTAACATTGCCTATTAGCCCTAATGGAACTGATATTTCAGATAGCATGCCGAGTGTCTTTAAATTATCAAACTGGCGAAACAAGTCCTGTGGCGAATAGCCCTGTAATACTGCTTGTAGTTTGGCGATATCATAATAGAGGATATAATGATCGTCTGTACTCATGTAGCCATTTGTGACTGTTAGATCACCAGGTGACCTTGTTATCGCTGTATGCATTTTATCTAGAAAGTCTTTAGTGATGCCTTCAGCTTTCCAATAGCGATCTGATTCATCATCATTAACAATATCAAAATCAGAGTTACCAAGAGCGTATTGAGGTCTGTTCAAAATAAGCTTAATAACTGGCTCTGTTCTTTCAGTAGTCCCTGGCTTTTCAAGCCCGAGGGACTGGATACCAAGCTTTTGTTTAATAAAGCACTGCGCCTTGGATGTATTTGGCTGCAACAGCATTACCGTTAACAGCAGCTCCTTGTATTCAGAACCAATGCCTATCAGTTTTCTACTGTCGGTAATATCAGCTTTCTTAATCTGCTTTCTAAAGCTTGCCTCATACCTACCAAGCAGATCCTCAACCGCAGTATTGTGGCCAGAGTAATACACCAATACATTTTCAGGCAAAGCGGTCTTACCAACTGTTTTACGCACCTTGCCATTAATCCTTAAAGCTTCATCCTTCCAGTCGATTTGTATATCTTTACCTTCAATTTCATACTGAATTGAGTAATTGAAGAGTAGCTCTGACCTATCACTATCAAACGAATATAAGTGTTGAAAGATCTCGATCAGTGCTTCTAATAGATTAGACTTACCGCTCCCGTTCTTACCAACAAAAATATTGATAAAGCTTGCGCCATCAAAGCTCAAGCTGAACTTTTTAAGATTTTTATACTCGCTTATATACACTGACTTTAAGCGCATGACTATATCCCTATCCCTTTATTAATTTGCAATTGCCTGCTCTGTTATGGCGTCTGCCAGATGAAGCTGAGAAATTTGCGAATTTTTAATTTGCTCCTTAAGAAGATCACATAAAGAAAATAGATCTCCAACCTTACTTACAATTCTTTTTTGTTCTTTTAACGGGTGAAGTACTACAGGCAAAGCAACAGTTTTAGCTAAGTTTACGAAATTCATCGCAGAGCCTGAGTTTGCTTCATTTAGGAACTTTATAAACACATTAGTTTGCATATATATCAATAAATAGTTCGGGTCAACATATTGATCCAAACATCTAATGCTCGTAAGTTGAGGGCCAATATTGCAATCTTTATATATAGCGTCTTCCAACAAACCAACTGCACCAGCTCTTGCTCCACGGTTAGTTAACAAAATATCATTAGTTGAAGACTGGGCTTTCCTTAATTCAGCATGCTTTTCTTTTGAAATATATTTCACCTTGTCGTGACGTATATTTCCACTTAGTCCAATTGCAGCAGAAGTAAGAAACGGTACACCTTCATCTAAAAATTCATTTTTAGTTGGATAAGATTCGCCATAGTTGCCGTCGATAACTCTTAAAGATATTTTATCTATTGTCGTCCATATGGAGTTTCCAGAAACTTCAAACGGCAACTCATATTCAATAGTTGCCCCTCTCAACTTGGCTTTTCTAATTTTCTTGTTTTCTATTAAGTACTCTTTTTCTTTGGCTATATTTTGCAATAGGATTTCCGCAGGTTCATTACTGGAATCCTGAGGAACAAGTTTCCCCATTACAGCCAACTGTAATATGCTTTTCTTAAGCTGATCGATGCTGTGCTCTGTTGTAAATAAGGTATCGAAGTTTTCAGCGATTCTTGTCCATGCCTGTTCAAAACATTTGTTATCAGCTGAATTGGTTAGTGCCGATAGCAATGTTTCCACTAGGGTTTGGTGGGCGGTGATGCTGGTTTCTTGTTGTTGCTCCAACTGGTCGCATAGGGTCATGAGTTCGTTGACTTTGGTTACTATGCGGTGTTGTTCTTTTAAAGGAGGCAAAGGCAAAGGGTTTCCTGAAAAGTAACTATTCGGAATCCTTTTCTGGCCGGCCGATCCTGTCATTTTTGACTTTCCTTTTTCTAAAAACATTGGCGCTTTTAAGTAAAGAAGAATATATAAAGGATTTACAGTATCTTGAATTGGTCGAGCTATATGAAGCTCAGTTGTCCCGGCTCCATATCCATTTTTTAGCCCTCTAAATACCGCAGCTTTACTATTTTCAAAACAAGGTGTGATTTTTGCGAGAGCTATATCTCCATTAGAAAAGTGCGTATAGCCTTTTTTTATTGTTCCCCAAGGCCTGACTTCTTGCTCATGTGAACCATCGTAACTCGTAGTGATCCTAGGCATAGGAACAAAACCTACTTCCATATCATCATCGAGGGCATTTCTAGGTGCTATTTCTGCAATTTCGCCTAGTTGAGTCCAAACCCAACCATTATTAAGTAGTTTAAATGGCTTTTCCTCGTCACTAATCGGCGGCAGTGGCTTTTGTTTTTTTATTTTTCCTTCTTTAATTAATTGCTCTTTTTCTGCCGCGATTTTTTCAAGCAGCACGCTCGCAGGCTCATCATTTGGGTCTTGCGGTACCAACAAGCCCCGCACCGCCAATTCCAAAATCAATTCACGCAGTTTTTTTACGCCATACAATTCTACTTTCTTACTCGACCCTCGGCCTTGGGTGCTTTTGCGTTTAATGGCCGATGCCCATACGTCGATATGGTCGGTAATTAACGCGTCTGGGTTTTTGTTGTTTATGTTAGTGCTTGCGCTCATGTACTTGTCTCTTGCGCCAGCATATTCATGATGAGGCGAATCAGGGTTTCTTTTTGGTCGGGCTTGGATTCCGCGACTAATAGGGTTAAGGCGGCGAGGCCGGTATCGTTAATGCAGGGGTGGCCTTGCGGGTTATATAGGCGCTGGTTGCGATGTAAAAAATCCACAAATAAGAATGCGCCGCTGCGTTTATTACCATCAGAGAATGGATGGTTCTTTACTACGAAGTATAAAAGGTGAGCAGCTTTACTTTCTATTGTTGGGTAGGCAGGTTCACCAAAAACCGATTGTTCTAAATTACCAAAGAT
>AEVK01000317.1 GCA_000209515.2 gamma proteobacterium IMCC1989 | reverse complement strand
GTTCTGTGTTCGTCGTGTTTTTTATGGCTTCCTTTAGATCGAATTTCGGTGTGATTCGTTCTTTAATACTGGTGTGTTTTGAGGTTTCAGGTGTGTCGGCCATTTTGGCTCGCACAGGGTTTAAATCGACATAAGCCATACAGCTTAATAACGCCTCCTCACTTAATAAGGCTTGAGATTTATAACGTGATTCCCAAAAATGCCCCGTGCAGTTATCTTCTTTATTGGCTTCACGGGCTATAGGTTCATTCAAACATTTCATAAACCAACTTAAATCGGTCAAGCGCTCACGCCATATCTCAATAATATCGCTAACAGTTTGTTGTTCTGCAAGGCTCAGTGAGCCGCCTTGTTGCTGACGTTGGATTAATAGCGGGCCTTTATAAATGCTCGTCCAGCGAGTAATGACTTCTTGGTGGCTCCATTCAGTGACTTGCTGAGGGTCGAGCTTTACAACGATATGATAGTGGTTGCTCATCACCGCATAAGCACAGATATGTAGTGGTCAACCTTTTCTGGCCAGC
>AEVK01000318.1 GCA_000209515.2 gamma proteobacterium IMCC1989 | reverse complement strand
AAAACCATTCATGACTTGTTCAGAGGTTCCATTAGTAGGATTGAAGATAAGTAAAACATAAGCAGAATTTAAAATGACTCCTTGTTTAGCCATATTTTTTGATTGATTTCGGTTTAAGTTTTTGATGAATACGAGCAAACATCCACGGTGCTTTTATCAATAGCGCCAACAACAACATGGATATGATTAATTCTGCACTAAACACATCTTGCACACTATCAAGTTGCGCAAGACTTCGGCCTGCATTCACATAAATAAACAACGTAAGCAACAAACCCAACTGTGTAGAACAATAAAACTTCCACACAGTTAACCGACTCAAGCCCAATACCAGCGCAGGAAAAGAAAAAGGTAAACCCGGTATAAAACGTACACTCAACGCCACCATAAAACTATTCGTCGTCACCGCACGTTGCAAAGCGTCAGGCCCGCGAGCCACATAGCGCTGCACCCAATCACGTAAACCATAGCGTACCACCAAAAACAATACCGTACCGCCCAAAGCACTCATAAACGATACAATCAACAAACCTAATACATTACCAAAAAGATACCCTGCCACCATAGTCAACACACTAACAAAAGGCATTGGCAAAACACAAAATAAAAAATAGAAAGCCGCAAACACGAACGCACTCTGTATAGGATATTCATCAACAAAATCTAACATATCCATAGCGGTAGATTTGATAAAAGAGAATGAAAACATGTCAATAACAAACACCGAAAAGCATACCCCAAGCAATAGTATGAGACTAAGGATAGCAGCTATTTTTATGTATAGATGAGGTTTCAACAATGCGTGTTTCAAATGGTATTCATCAGTCTAGAAAGTCTATAAATAGACCGATAGGGTTTGGAGAAGTTCATGCAGGCCGTTAGTATTATCATCTACGTCAAACTTAAGAAGAATATTCAGAAAACAACGCTAAGAAAACAGACGCTGCGCCCACACCGTTAAACCTTTAGCAACACTACCAAAATGATCGCCATCAACAATATTAATCCCCTCAAGCTTTAGCTCAATCGCCTCTCGTATCACTTGGGCTTTAGCTGTTCCACCGGTGATGTAAACGAGATCAGGTTGACAGCCTGCTTGATTTACCACCTCATCAATCAACTTAATCATTGATGATACCTCATGCTCAACCGCGCTAGAAAACTGTTCACGAGTCACAGAACATGATAAAGATTCTTCAAAAAATGCAAGATCAATATCACAATGGGTTTGCCCCGAAAGCAGGATTTTTGTTTTCTCTGCCATCCGTACTAACTGATGATTTTTTTTGTGATCCCGCATATGAATAAATCGAGACAATAGATCCGGCTTTTGGCACTCCATTAAATACTGCTGAAGCGTAAAGCCTGTTTCCTTACCGTTAAACTTTGCTTGCTCACCCACATTATTGGTTCTTACCGCATTCCAAAACACTTGGTTAGGAATGACTCTGCCGTCTTTAAAATGTGAGTTAAGACCAAACAATGGCATGAACGCGTTGCCTGCCAGCTGTATATCAAAATCATTACCTCCCACCCGGCTCCCGCTATTAGCTAAGACATCATCCAAGCGCACCGTTTTATCGCGATAACTGGGCCCCATTCTCACCATTGAGCAATCGGTAGTACCACCGCCAACATCAACGACCAGCACCGTTTTATTCTCGGTTAGCGCCATCTCAAAATCTAAGCCTGCCGCCAGAGGCTCAAATAAAAATTCTACCGATACAAACCCTGCTCGCTTAGCCGCCACCGTGAGTATCTCAATTGCTCGACGGTTACTTTCATCAGAGTCAATCCCCTGAAAATTAACCGGGCGACCAATCACCGCATGACTGATAGTGTTAGCAACACCGTTATCAATACCTTCACTAATAACTTCACCAATACTTTCACCAATACTCTGCTCAGCACGCTGTTTGATATTAAGCATCATTACCGTCACGATATCTTCAAACAGCTGTATTGATTGAAGATGCAAACCACTAGCCCCTAAAAAAGACTTTATCGACTTAACAAAATAGCCTTCATCAGGAAGGCTAAGATATTGATCATAAGCCTCCTGCCCCACAAATACCGTCGCCACATCGCTAGAAAGGTCGTCACTCAAACGTACCCGTTGCGCACTTGCCAACTGTCTTGTTCGCTGGCTTACATAATCATCCTGTGCTTGCTTATCCTTCATCAGCAATGCCGCGGATTCACAGATCAAATCACGGTTAAGTGCGTAGAGCGCGGATGGCATAAATACCTCACCCTGATCAATAGGCAGCAACTGAACCTCACTAGCAACGTCACTATCACCTCGACTATCACCGCCATTCACGATACCCATAGCGCAATTTGACGTACCGAAATCGAACCCTGAAAACATACTAAGCCTCGTTGTTGAGCAAAATAGCCGCGCATAATACTACCCATCAGCTTCTAATGCCCTACTCGTTTCACTTTTTTCAATCACAAAGCAAGCAACATGGAGAGCGAATAACATGACCGCTTTATTGGGAAGTACCGGATCGAGTCCGGCATGACGAGT
>AEVK01000319.1 GCA_000209515.2 gamma proteobacterium IMCC1989 | reverse complement strand
AACCGTGGGGCAGACGGTGGTGTATTCTTCAACCGGCTTAACGCCGAGTGTGACCTCTGAACCGACAGAGACCACAGTTTTTCCAGCCGTGGTCGTGACTAATAGCAATGGCAGTACGACCACCACTCAACGAACGTCTGCGGTCACCAAAACACGAACAGTAGAAGCCTCGCCGACCCTATCCGACCCGCATCGCATGAAAGAAACCAATGCTATTACGACAGTGGTGACCACTGTAGTCACCGGCGAGATAGAAAATCAGCAGTCCTATGTAGACGATGAAGTGTTTGCGGTGACCGAGACCACGGTCGATGGCACCACCATTACTACCACTACGGCGACACAGATAGAAAAA
>AEVK01000320.1 GCA_000209515.2 gamma proteobacterium IMCC1989 | reverse complement strand
CCTTGGCGGCCCCACTGCCAATATGTATTTCTTAAACTGTAAAGACGATGTGACACAAGCAAATTGCCGTCGCCTTTCTTGTGTATTCCCCGGCGTGTGCAAAAATTTAATTACCGACCACAGCCCAACTACCAACTTATATCGCAAAGCACGCGCGATCCCCGGCATTAAACGTATCTCAATTGCATCGGGTTTACGTTACGACCTTGCCATCTTAGATGAGGAATATGTCAAAGAATTGGTCACCCATCATGTGGGCGGCTATTTGAAAATTGCACCGGAACATACAGAAGACAAAACATTATCGATGATGATGAAACCCGGCATGGGCGCTTACGATAAGTTCAAAGTGTTATTTGATAAGTACTCAAAAGAAGCCGGTAAGAAACAGTATTTAATTCCTTACTTTATTGCAGCACATCCGGGCAGTGAAGATAGCGACATGCTTAATCTAGCATTATGGCTAAAGAAAAATAAATTCCGCGCCGACCAAGTACAAACGTTTTACCCGTCGCCGATGGCACTGGCTACTGCCATGTATCATAGTGGCCGCAACCCGCTCAAAAAACTGACATACAAAACCAAAAAAATGTTTACCGCACGCAACTTAAAGCAACGTCGCCTACACAAATCTTACTTGCGCTATCACGATGAAAAAAACTGGGATGATATTCGCGCATCATTAACAGAGATGAAACGTACTGATTTGATTGGTGACGGCGAAAAATGCTTAGTACCTGCAGTAGACAAAACCGGCAGACGTAAAACCATACCAGCGAAAAGAGGACAATTTCAGCAAGCCCGTGGTGGGCAGTGGGATAATAGAAAGCCTAAGAAAACAAAAAGATAAGACATAAAAAAAACGCCTCAATGGAGGCGTTTTTTACAACAACATTAATAGATCCATACGCAACTTAAAACATTAAAAAACGTAGCTAACACCTAGACCAAAACCACTCATTTTGACGTCAACATCTGTAGTTGAGAAAGTGCTATAAGCCGCATCACCGCTCATAGTTGTATAATCAATAGTCAACTTAAGATTGTCTGAAACATGGACATAGTACCCTAACCCAAGACTGGTTAGCATCACACTATCGGTATCACTTCTCGTAGTTGTTGTTTGATCGGTATATGTAGTATCCAATGATAGAATACCAAGTGAACCATAAAGACCATGCTTTTCATTGGTAGAAGACCAAACCCCAGACAAGCCCCAACTAGTTTTTGACTCAGTCTGAAATGGACTGCCACCACCATCTATAGTACTACCTTCACCACTACCAAGCAGCTGCAATTCAGCTCCAAATCCGCTGTCGCCAATATAACCCACTTTGAAACGAAGAGGATTAAGGTCATAAGTTTCGTTACTGTTTGAGAACTTAACATCATAACTAAGATTGGTAGCATCAAGACCTGTATACCAATCGCCAGCATAAGCTTGACCAGCTAAAGTAGAAGCAGTTACCACTGCTGCCAATAAAATGTTTTTCACTTTCATTTACCTATTCCTTTCAATTATATTTAATATCGCTATGCCGCAGCACAAAAAATAGCCTGCCTGACTACGTGAGGCGATTATATAGAACTTAAACAAATTTGGAAGAATTTTTACGCTACCAATTGAACGCTAATATTCTGGCTGCACATAATCCGGTGCGAGGTTTTCAAAGCGGGTATATTTACCCACGAAAGCCGCCCTGCAGGTACCAATTTCACCATTACGTTGTTTGCCGATAATTAATTCGGCAATGCCTTTTTCGGGGCTGTCTTCGTTGTAATAATCGTCTCGATAAATAAATAAAATCACATCGGCATCCTGCTCGATTGCACCGGATTCACGTAAGTCTGAGTTCATTGGGCGCTTATTCGGACGCTGCTCTACACCACGGTTAAGCTGCGATAAAGCAATCACTGGGCAATTATATTCTTTTGCCAAGGCTTTTAATGAGCGAGAAATTTCGGATATTTCTTGAGTTCGCCCCTCACTGGCACCGGCCACTTGCATTAACTGTAAATAATCCACCATGATCAACCCAGGCTCACCATGCTCCCGTGTAGTACGGCGAATACGAGCACGCATATCTTGCGGAGTTAAGCCTGCTGTGTCATCAATAAATAGCGGCGCACCTTTCATTTTTTGCACAGCAGTGGACAGCTTTGGCCAATCTTCTTCGGTGAGCTGCCCGTTACGAATTTTGGTTTGATCGATACGACCAACTGATGAAATCATCCGCATGATCAACGCTTCCGACGGCATCTCCATACTGAACACCAACACCGGTTTTTTTTGCGTAAACACAGCCGATTCAACAAAATTAAGCGCCAAGGCGGTTTTACCCATAGAGGGACGTGCAGCAAGAATAATAAGCTCGCCGCCTTGCCAACCGGCAGTACGCTTGTCTAAATCAAGTAAGCCACTGCTCAGTCCCGTGATATCGCTCTTAGAGCGGAACAACTTATCAATACGCTCAACGGTGCTTTTTAACAAGCCCTCCATCGATTCTAGCCCGCCCTCTTTGGGACGGCCTTCAGCTATTTCCAATACTCGCTTTTCGGCAAGTTGCAATAAGTCGTTCGCATCTAAACCCGACGAATCATAGCCTAGACGAGAGATATCGTTTGCTACACGAATTAGCTGCCTAATAGTCGCGTGCTCACGCACTATTCGCGCATAAGCGCTGATGTTAGCCGCACTAGGTGTGTTTTTTGCTACTTCCGATAAATAAGTAATACCGCCAACGCGCTCTAGCTCATCATGACGATCTAGCTCTTCGGATAGCGTAATAATATCGAAAGGCTGCTCGGCCTCTGCGAGTCTATTAATCGCATTGAATATTTGCTGATGGGTCTCTTTAAAAAAATCACCATCCTGAACCACTTCTGCCACGGCGTCATAAAAGTTATTTGCTAACATCAAGCCACCTAAAACGGCCTGCTCTGCTTCCGGCGAATGCGGTAATGGCTGTACCGACGACGATACTTCTGCATATTCAGTCGTGGGCATATCATCAACGGGTAGCATGTCCTGTGGGTACATAATGGGTATCAGCTTTAAAGAGTAGTGGAATAATTATTAGGGGAGAGATAATACAGCACGCACAAAAAAAGCACTACCAACGGTTGTCAGCAGTGCTTTGATATTGTCATTTTATTGATACAACTAACCCAAAGCACTAAATGCTTCTAGTTAAGTATTACAATAAAAATACGCTTACTTTTTATTCAGCAACTTACTCAGCAGCAACGATTAATTTAATCGCTTGAGTTACTTCACTGTGTACTTGAATATCAATCTCGTACTCACCTACGTTGCGCAATGCGCCTTCAGGTAAACGAACTTCTGATTTTTCAACGTCAACACCAGCAGCAGTGATGGCATCAGCAATATCGCGAGTACCGATAGAACCGAACAATTTGCCTTCTTCACCAGCACTTGATGTGATAGTTAACTCAAGGTCAACCAACTGATCAGCACGCGCTTGAGCTGCACTTTTGCTTGCCGCTTCAGCCGCTTCAAGCTCAGCACGGCGCTCTTCAAACACCGCTACGTTTGCCGCAGTTGCCGACAAAGCTTTACCTTGAGGGATTAAATAGTTACGACCAAAGCCCGCTTTAACCGCGACTTTATCACCAATACCACCTAATTTACCCACTTTTTCGAGTAGAATAACTTCCATCTCGCAATCCTCTTTAATGTAATTTTTTATGCGACTACTGCTTTTTTTGCAGTCTATCGCGAAAATTTATCCACGCATCTAGGAAACCAATACTCATGACCACTGGCATCATAATTAATGCGACAACATAAAACAGTACTAACCACTGAACGCCCAAACCCTTAATGCGAACCGCTTCGTGTGCGACGGCAGCAGCAACCAGCAACAATGGAACAGCCAAAATATTCGACCACCACCAATACTCATCACCTTGGTAACTCAGCAATACATTGCCTAAAAAGCATGCTGCCGAAAAACCGATACCTAAGCGTAAACCGCGAAACTCCTCACCGAAGCCGCCAGGATTGAAGGCTAATGCCTGCATCCAACGACCTAAGAACACACCAATCAATCCATTTACCGCAAGAATGTAAGCCAATAGACCCGACATTCCTACCGCACTTGCCAATGTTAACAATGGCATCATTGATTGCGGATCTTGCTCACCCTGCTGCTCTAGGGCGGCTACCTGCTGCATTACATTGTCGGACATCGTATCGACAACATTTGGCGCAACCGATAACGTCATTAACGCAATCACGGCTGCCAATGCCATTACAGCAAACATCATTAACTGTAACGAGATGGTGATTCGTAGCGTTAATGCCGCTACATACACCACACTTAACGACAATAATGCCATCCATGTAATGAGCGAATTAGTCTCGCCGAACCACATGGACAGTAGCGCTGGCGAAGCACCGACTAGCAAAATAAGAACGCCTTCGGTACCGCCCTTACGCAATGTAGTTAGCGCAACGGCAACAGGTGCCAGCAGTGGGATAAGATACCCCAGTATAGCGACTGTTCCTGCCTGAAGCCGCCCACGCATCATAAATTCAGCTAGGGCGCGCATCATATATTACCTATCGTGACCGTCCGTATAAGGAACTAAGGCCAAGTAACGCGCGCGCTTAATTGCCGTAGACAATTGACGCTGATATTTAGCTTTTGTACCGGTAATACGGCTAGGGACGATTTTACCTGTTTCAGAAATATAGGCTTTTAAGGTTTCCAAATCTTTATAATCGATTTGCTTAGTGCCTTCAGCAGTAAAACGACAAAACTTACGACGACGGAAAAAACGTGACATATTATTCCTGCTCCCCTGCTGTATCAGATGCTGGTGCAGCTTCTGATGATTCTTTCTTCTGTTCTTGAGCTGGCTCAGAACGCTCTTCGCGACGTGTACGACGCTCACGACCTTCTTTTTCTGCTTTCATGATAGGCGATTCTTCAACAACCGCTTCATCTGTGCGAATAACCATGTGACGTAACACCGCATCGTTATAACGGAACGTAGTGGTTAATTCGTTCAATACAGTATCGCTACACTCTACATTCATTAAAATGTAATGAGCTTTATGGATTTTGTTGATTGAGTAGGCTAAATGACGACGACCCCAATCTTCTAGGCGGTGAACTTGACCACCTTCTTCGTTGATTGAAGCAGTGTAACGCTCAACCATACCAGCAACTTGCTCACTCTGATCAGGGTGTACAAGAAATATAATTTCGTAATGACGCATATTCTTTCCTTACGGGTGAATGCTTCCTCAAAGGCCATCAAATAAGATGTAAAACATGAGTGAAGCAAGGAACACAGGGTTGATTCAGTAGAGAATCGTCCCCAACATAATCTTGCGATTGCTCTTTTTCAAAAAAATTACAAAAACAAGGGGCGCGAATTGTAGAGTATTTGTACAGCATGTTCAATAATAAACAGCAATTAAAAATGGCAATAGAAAGTGCCGGCACACAGAATGGAACGTAAGCTCACCCACTGTCATAATTTATTTATATTTAGCCGCTACGCTTGCATGGTATTTCGTATAGTATCTGCTATAACACTAATACGAATACTCAAGAATTCACTCGCAAACAATAACGATAACTAACCACTCGACCTTAATTTTGACTCCAATAAAAAGGATCCACCCACTTATGAAACCATTCGTGTTTAACACCACCAAATCAATTATCAACGAACCTGGCGCACTAAAAAACATCGCCGATATTTGCCGCCAAAACCATATCAGCAAACCCTTAGTCGTCACCGACCAAGGCATTGTTAGCGTTGGACTAATGGCGCAGTTAGAAGAAGCCTTGAAAGCAGGCGACATGAGTTACGACAGCTACGCTGATGTTGTCGCTGATCCACCAGAAGCCATTATTTATAAAGCATTAGACGTACTGAAAGCTGGCGGCAATGATGGCGTGATTGGCTTTGGTGGCGGCAGCTCAATGGATACTGCAAAGCTAGTCGCACTGATGGCAAAGTCGGGCGAAACCCTCGACGATATTTACGGTGTAGGCAATGCCAAAGGCCAACGCTTACCGCTGATCTTAATTCCCACTACTGCAGGCACGGGTTCAGAAGTTACTGCAGTAGCTATTGTGACTACAGGCGAAACCACCAAAGCCGGCGTTGTCGCTACACAACTCTACCCAGACGTTGCGCTACTAGATGCCGAATTAACCGTGGGTTTACCACCACATATTACTGCCGCGACTGGCGTTGATGCGATGGTACACGCTATCGAAGCTTACACCAGCGCTCGCCTTAAAAACCCCTATGCCGATATGCTCGCCAAACAAGCATTAACATTGTTAAGCGAAAACATAATGACCGCCACCCACGACGGTAAAAATGTAGAAGCACGACAAGCGATGTTACTCGGCGCATGCTTAGCAGGCCAAGCTTTTGCTAATGCACCCGTCGCGGCCGTTCATGCACTGGCTTACCCTTTAGGCGGCCATTATCATATTCCCCACGGCTTAAGTAACTCACTGGTACTGCCTTATGTGATGCGCTTCAATGCTGTCGAAGCAAAAACGCTATACGCTGAGCTTGCCCCCTTTATTATGGGACATGCTGTAGAAGGTGATGACGACACGGTAACAAATGCATTGATTACTCATATAGAGAAACTGATTGTCGACCTTGGCTTGCCCAACACGCTAAAAGACATGAAAGTACCAGAAGCCGACTTACCCAAGCTGGCTAGCGATGCTATGAAGCAAGAACGTCTGCTAATGAACAACCCTCGCCCTGTAAGCGAAGCGGATGCGTTAGCTATTTATCAAGCGGCATTTTAATCGCCTGCTTATCTAGCTTCGCCCATTCATTCAGCCAGTAAATTAATTGTCGCGATTAGTAATCGCGACAATTAATTGCAAACCCGAAAGCAAACATGCTGCTCCAAGCTTAACCCGAAGCGCCATTAATAAACCCCACCTAAAACACAACTTTTAGCTATCTAAAGGCTCAATTATAGATATTTAATAACCCTGCTTTAATAACCCTGTTTTAATAACACTGCCTCAATAAAACATATTCCATGCACGTGATTTACGCGACTCCTTGGTCGCCCCTCTTTAGCTCTCTTCAAACGCCCTTAATAAGCTATATTTAACCGTCAGATTTCTCCCAAAAAGACGAAAAACACACCTTAAAGTCACACACCCTCAAACACCTACCAACAAAACAATGTTGATTTAGGCGACAAAATAGAGGAAAGTGGCTAACGCATAACTTGTAGAAACCAAATCGAATAGCTGCAGATTAAGTAACTTGTGGATAAATTAGTTGCATGAAACATCCAGAATTTGCAAAGCGTTTTAATCACGCAGTCGCCTTATCCGGCGTCGAAAGCACTCAAAAAGCATTGGGCAAGCTGATTGGCGTCAGTGAAGTGATGATATGGAGTTACCGCAACGGTGAAAAACTCCCGCGTATGGCGATGGCCTTAAATATGGCCGAAATATTT
>AEVK01000321.1 GCA_000209515.2 gamma proteobacterium IMCC1989 | reverse complement strand
GCGTTAGAACTCAAAAGCATGGATAGGAAATATATAATAAAATACATTTTAAGCTTTACTTGGATCCCAGTAATTTTCGGTATTATCGGCGTGGTATATCCTTGGCCGCTTTTTTCTATTCATGGCGGCCCAGCATGGATATTGTTAGCGTTGACATTTCCATGTATGTTAATTTTTTACATAGTAAGAGTATGTCATTGCCCTAAAAATAAAACATTAAAGTATGTAGGCATAAATTTATTGTCAGCGGCTATATATTTAGGGGTAGCAATTTTTGCTGGTTATGTAGTTTCTAAAACAGTTGTGAGCTTGTAGTTCTAGTTCATGCTTAATATTAAATAGGTTCTAACAAATTGCTCAAGTTGAAATTTTTTGCGCCGCTTGTTTTGTGCTTTAATAGCACAAAAG
>AEVK01000322.1 GCA_000209515.2 gamma proteobacterium IMCC1989 | reverse complement strand
ATTTTTGTCCGCTACATGTTCTTGTTATAGGTGCGACGGTTTACACTAAAACCAACACACGCTGCGAAACGGTAGTGTAGCTTTTACCAACAACCGCGACGATAAGAAAACCGTATGTGGAGATATTACTATTACCGCCAAATTAAGAACGCCAAACTTACCGAAACACCGCTATTACTTAGTGGCACACCTAAACGAAACCACTAAAACCAATTACCCCACTTTACAACTAACGGCACCAAAAACGAAGCTGCCGAGATACTTACCTTGCACAACACTTAATAGTAAAAATAGTGACGCTGGCACATTATCGAATAAAATTTACAAAAACCTTTTACGCCCTATAACGCCGCCATAAATTGCGGATTTGTA
>AEVK01000323.1 GCA_000209515.2 gamma proteobacterium IMCC1989 | reverse complement strand
AAACGCAGCCGCTTAACCGAGCGTTAGAGCATCAAGAGTTTAAATCGATGGAAAACATGAAAGCTGCCAAAGCGGAGCTACGATCTGCGAAACGTTCTATTGAAGCGATGATATCTGCGGATAGCCTCGAAATTTTTGAAGAAGAATGGCGGGATTACCTTAACTGTATTGAGCAGCTTTGGAATAAAGTCGAAAGGTCATGTCAGCATAAAAGAAGCCAATTCGAGCCTTGGCAGGGACAATTTAAAAGGCTTAGAAAAAAAGATATGTTACTTAGGTATTTGAAGCAAGCTCGACATGCACATAATCATTCCATTCAAGAGGTTATGGAAGCTAAACCTGCATCTAAGTCAATCAATTTTGCAGGCGGTAAAGGTGGCTATATTAAAAGCCTTAAATTCGAGAGCGGTAATATAACCCACTATGAGGGTGACCCGCTCGAAGTTATTGACCGTCCAAAGAGGTATGCTGCAATCAAAGTAAAGAATGAAGGGAAGTGGTACAACCCTCCAGCGTCACACTTAGATAAAAAGTTTATATCAGACAGTGCTCTAGATATTGCAATAGCAGGTTTGGCGTTTTACGAATGTTATATAAGCCAAGTTGAAGAACAGTTTTTTAATGAATAAAGCTCTAACAAGGTTGTCAAATTGACAGCTA
>AEVK01000324.1 GCA_000209515.2 gamma proteobacterium IMCC1989 | reverse complement strand
AAAATCACGCATGACTTGTTCAGAGGTTCCTTAAACATGACTATGCTGGTGCGCCATCATTAATGCCCACAGACCAAATACAATAATCATTAAAGCAAAGCCTCGTCGTAAAAACGTATATTTAATGATAACGGCCAATCTTTCTGCCAATAAACCACTGGCCATCACCGCGGGCAGAGTACCTAATGCAAAAGCCAGCATAGTCATCGTCGCCTGCAAACTAGTCTCCGCAGCTAGTGAATAGGCCAAGGCACTATAGATTAAACCACAAGGCAACCACCCCCACACAAAACCTAATAATAGCGCTTTATAAGGGGAATCAACTGGCAACAGCATACGACTTACCGGCTGAATATATCGCCATAGATATCCACCCGCTTTTTCAAGATACACTAAACCTCGCCACCAGTTAGCAAGATACAAGCCCATTGCGATTAATAACAAACCAGCAATATAGCGCATAAATTGAAAAGTGAAGTAATCATTTATTTGGCTAACAAACTGATAAAAGACCCATGCAATAAGTACATAGCTAGTGAGACGGCCAACATTATAGAGCGCAATAAAATACAGCCGCCGCTGATAGTTAGATTGATCAACCGCCATCGTTAGCGCGCCCATAATACCGCCGCACATACCCACACAATGCGCTCCACCCAATAAGCCTATGGAAAAAGCAACAAATAAAGCACCCCAATCCATTAAGGAGCTTCCTTATTATTTGCTGGCTGGTCATTTGTTGACTGTATTGTTGATGATTCTTTTGATTGAACAAGCTCAAGCGTTTGCTTTTCGGTAGTACTTTGTTCGGCTAAAGGCTTTCTTTTTTCTACTGGCTCATCAAACAAAATACGGTGCCCTTCTGTATTCAAGTCATCATACTGTCCGCTATTAATTGCCCAAAACAACAACTTAATCGCTAAGACAATAATAATTAAAGCGATGGGAATTAATAAATAAAGGCTTTCCATTGATGCTCTCAAAAAATATAGGAAACAGATAAGAAAAATAGTCGATATATTATAGGCGCTTACACGCGCAGTGCATTCACCACCACAATAAGCGAACTTAACGACATACCAATCGCCGCCAAGTAAGGAGGAATAAAACCGGCGGCGGCTAGCGGCAACGCCGTTATATTATAAGCTAAAGCCCATGTAATATTCTGTCGCATGATTTTTTTACAACGATGAGCAATACCGACAGATTTTGCCAATACCGTTAGGTCGTTATTTAATAAGATAGCATCAGCATGGGTGCGCGCAAAGTCAGACGCAGACCCCATGGCAATCGACACATCTGCACCGGCTAACACTGGCACATCATTAATGCCATCACCCACCATTAACACCGTTTTCTGCTGCGTTTGCTGTTGGCGAATATAGCGAAGTTTTTCTTCTGGCATCACTCCCGCATGAAAAGAACTGACACCCAACGTCGTCGCCATATCGCGAACAACGGTCACGTTATCGCCACTTAGCATATCAACGGTAATACCTTTTTTCTGAAAATCGGATACCGCCTGTTGAGCCGTAGGACGTAATTCATCTGATAAGCGAATCCACGCAATAGGATACGCATTGATATCGGCTAATGCTTTCTCATTCGATTTTTGGCTTAGCTCTTGGCTTAGTTCTTGGCTTAGTTCTTGG
>AEVK01000325.1 GCA_000209515.2 gamma proteobacterium IMCC1989 | reverse complement strand
GGCATCACCAATACTAATTTATAGCCTTTCACCGCTGCCACCATGGCAAGACCAACACCAGTATTACCAGAGGTAGGTTCAATAATGGTTGAACCGGGTGTCAACGAGCCATCTTTTTCTGCCGCTTCAATCATCGCTAAAGCGATACGATCTTTAATTGAACCGCCCGGGTTTGATCGCTCACTTTTAATCCATACATTCTGTTTATC
>AEVK01000326.1 GCA_000209515.2 gamma proteobacterium IMCC1989 | reverse complement strand
GAAAGCGTTTTTTGCTTATCCGGAATCCATAGCGATGAATACTAATTTGATACCGGATCAAGTCCGGTATGACGGTAAAATTGCAGTCTGGTATGACGGTAAAATCACAGCTCGCTATGAAGATGAAAATCACAGTCCGGTATGATGATAAAGCTTTGTAACGATCAACAATAGGAAAAATAATGAAAGTCTATTTTATTGGTGCAGGTCCGGGTGATCCTGAACTTATTACAATCAAAGCATTGAACGCGATGAAAAAAACGCCAGTGATATTGTATGCTGGTTCGCTAGTGCCTAGAGCTATTTTTGCTGATGTAGAATCAACAGCAGAAAAAATTGTTGATACTGCCGCGATGAATCTTGATGAAATTATGCAAATGATCGAGCAAGCGCAACAAGAAAATAAAGACGTGGCTAGAGTCCACTCGGGTGATCCGTCTTTGTACGGTGCTATTGGCGAACAAATCCGCCGCCTAGAATCTTTAGATATCGATTATGAAATCATACCGGGCGTGAGTGCAACGTCTGCATCGGCCGCATGGTTAGGAAAAGAGCTGACTTTATCTGGTGTGTCGCAAACCATTATTATGACTCGCTATGAAGGTAAAACACCGTTTCCAGAACGCGAACGTTTACCTGCGCTGGCTGCCTCGGGTGCGACCTTGGCAATTCATTTGGGCGTGACACGTATCCATAAAATCGTTGACGAGCTAGTGCCTTTTTACGGCGAAGATTGCCCCGTTGCCGTATGCTATCGCACCGGTTGGCCAGATCAAGATAAAGTGACAGGCACGCTAAAAGATATTGTTAAAAAAGTACGGGATAAAAAATTCACGCGTACCTCTCTTATTTTGGTCGGTGCAGTCTTAGGGACAGATGACTTTAGGGATTCTTATCTGTATGACGAAAACCAAGCTCACGTGTATCGTCCAAAAGTAAAGCCAGCAAGTAATCGTAATGCAAAAAGTACCGCCGCTCATCCTAGCTTGAAAAAGATAGAGTGATTTTTATTCCGGCAATGTGAACCGGCTAGTCAACTGCCCTAATGTTTTCGCTTGTGTTGATAGATGTCCAGTATGTTCTTCTAGTGTGAGGCGAGTTTTTTTAGTGCTTTCGCTTTGCTCACAAATATGTTCGATCTGTGTAGAGATGTCGTTACTGTTTTGTGATATCTCTTCTACAGCGACTACGACCTGATCCATTTCTACGGCGACTCGTTGAATAGAGTTTTGTACTGATTCAAACGAGGTCATGGCGTTGTTTGAGTTCTCTTGTCCTAGTGATGCAAGCTTTAAGCCTTTTTCCATCAGCCCGCTCATACGTTTTGATTCGTTATCAAAACTCTTAATGATTTCACCAATATTACTGGTAGCGCCAACCGTTTTTTGTGCCAAAGCTCGCACTTCGTCCGCGACAACAGAAAATCCTCGGCCAGCTTCACCAGCACGGGCTGATTCAATAGCCGCATTGAGTGCGAGTAGATTAGTCTGATCAGCCAAGCCATTAATGACATCAATAATCCCTAGCATTTTAGTGCCAGATTTAGTTAGGTTGGTGACTTCTTGGTGAGTGGTCTTAATCAGTTCGGCAATATCTCCCATAGACTCTACGCTACCACTAATCACTTTTTCAACGGTATCTGCTTCGGTGGATGCTACTTGAGCAATACTACTAACTTCGCTCGCTCGCTTAGCCACATCATTAACCGCTACGGATATCTGTTGTGTGGCGACAGTAGATTGCTGCGTTTTTTGTTCAACTTCTTCACTGGTAACACCTAGTTGTTCCACCGCTTTTTTAAGCTGGTAGCGGACATCTAATAGCGCTTCATTGCCATCAACTACTTTCGCAATCACATTCGAAATGTCACTAACCATATGATTTGAGGCACTGCGTAGCAGCGTGAACTCATCTTTATTATTGTTGTTGGTTGATAACTGTTGAGAAAAATCACCATCGGCCACTTGATTTAAGAAAGATTGCATTCCTTTAAGTTGAATGTTGAGCTGTCTTGCGATGCCACCTAAGCTAATCAGTGTTATCACTCCGCAAATAATTGCGGCAATAATCATAATATTCTTGGCGGTTTTTTGTGAGTCGTTAGCGTTGCTAATAAGCTCTTTAACAACGACTTCATCTAGAAATTTATTTTGCTCACCTATTTGTTGGTTTAGTTGTGATGAGATGTTGGCAATCGGTGCTGTGATTTCGTTATCTTTGTCTATTAATCCACGAACAATTTCAAAGTTTTCACGATATTGTTTAATAAACTTACCAGTATCTATCTCTTGCCAGTCCATGGAGATAACTATGTTCTCTAACTCATTGACAAATTCATCAATGATTTTCTCTTGTTCTGATTTCTGGCTGACTAAATATTCTTTTTGTGCGTCAATAATGCCGTTAATTGGTTTGTTGATCATTGAGAAAGACACTTTTTTCATATTGGCAGCGGATGTATTGATCTTGCTTTTCATGCCGTCATTAGCGGTGAATCCTAGTTTTGCTCTGTTTTCGGCCCAGTTTTCTCTTATGGTGAAATAACTTTCTGTTAATACGACTATTTTTTCCGATGCAGATATAAGCCCTTGATAGCCTAACGCTTGCGCTTTATCCCTCATGATTCTAGAGTCGGCAGCTAGTCGATTTACCTCTTTAAAAAAATTATCGGCGCTTTCAGAACTCAATCTCTGCACATTTGACTCAATAATAAGAAAGTCATTAGCAAATGTAAGAGAGCGTTTTTGGTAATCAATTGCGTTTCCTTGAATTTCAAAACTATGATTAACGCTATTTAAACCGGTAAATGCTGATCCAGCAACAACGCCCAGACCAATCAAAGAAATGGCGATCACAATAGATAGTTTTTGTTTCCAAGACAGCTTGATTCCACTGCGCCAGTTAACCTTAAGCAGAGACTTGAATGATGTGGATATATTCATAGTGAGTTACTTTGCCGTTGTCTATTTAAATTGTCTATTTAAATGGTTTATTTAAATCGTATTTATAAAAACGTATATATTAATAAGTGTAGTTAAAAAATAATCTGTTACCATTTTTAACCGGCATAACTCATAAACCGATCGTATCTATTTATTCTATTTGAGTGGTGCGAATATGATTTTTTGCAGGACTTTCTCAGGAAGGGTGTTTTTTAGCTTGGAGTTTTTGACAATTTTTATAGAGGGGAATGCCTTTAGGTGCTTATTATCTCTATCAATATAGAAATATTTACCGTAGTTTTTTGCAGGTGAAAATAATTCACCTTGCTTTTTTTGATAGGTGAAAATAATTGTTTCTTGCCGACTGCTGAGAAAATATCATGGTTTGTTCCAGCCATTTGTAAAGCACATCTCCTCTAATGGCCTTTCTTTTGTCCACTCTTCTTCTACCAGCATGGGCTTTTTATAAAACTCATCCACTTGCCCTAGGCATAAAATAGCAATAGGGTGACTGTCGGCTGGCATATTAAGTAGTTTTTTTAATGCATCAGGCTCAAACAAGGAAACCCATCCCATGCCAATGCCTTCTGCTCTGGCGGCAAGCCACATATTTTGAATCGCGCAAGACAGCGAGGCTAAATCCATTTCGGGGAGCGTTCTTCTACCAAAAATATGTTCGTCTCGTTTGTCGGGTAACGCAGCGACGATCACTTCGGCGCATTGCAAAATTCCTTCTACTTTCAAGCGAAGGAATTCTTCTTTTTTCTCACCTAAGGCTTGTGCTGTGAGTAGACGCTCTTTGTCTACGATGTCATGAATGTTTTCTCGTAGGCTACGTGATGTAATATGAATAAATCGCCATGGTTGCATTAAACCCACGCTGGGAGCTAAATGCGCGGAGGATAATATAGTCATAAACGTTTCGTAATCAATGGGTTTTTGATTGAAATGTCGAACATCACGCCGTTCGGACATGACCTTATAAATGCTCTTTTTTTCGGATTCGGTATAGCTGTGTTTAGATGTATGTTTTGACGGCATAATTATTCTTCTATGAATCTAAGGTGATTGAGCGTGTCGCTAACGTGGTTGCTTATTTTTTTTGCTTTTTCCGTTTGCTGTGAAGAAAGTACGCCTATTCGCAAAATAGCTTTGTTGTCGTTCAGGAGTATTACACGTGTGAGTATTCCCGCAAGCGCAAGTTGATGATTAATGTGATCGGCTTGTATACGGCTAAAATAATAAGAAGAAAATAGATCACTGTGAATAACGCGCACGCACTTCTCTTGAATTGTTATACATAATTTTTGTGTAAAAGTGGCATTTTTTGCAATGGCTGTTCTGTTGCTTTGTTGCCATGCTGAATCATTTAATGCAGTGATGGCGATCGCTTGTGCAGGCCCATTCACCTGCCAAATGCCAATAGCTTTTTCTAGTTGTTGAATAATAGCGGCATTGGCAAAAATAAATCCGAGTCGTATACCCGCTAAGCCAAAAAACTTGCCAAAAGAGCGTAATACAATCATGTTGTCGGGCATGTCACTGGGAAGGACTTTTGTGAGTACGCTATTGTCTGGCGTGCTATCAATAAAAGCTTCGTCAACAATTAAGTAGGCTTGTGGATCTAATGCTTTCGCCCAATGAAATAATTTTTCTTTGCTAAAGGCAATGCCAGTAGGGTTGTTAGGGTTGATGATTAGTATGTGTTGTTGCGGTTGTTGCTTTATTGCTTGATCAATATACAGACCTGCTGCGTCGTTATCCATTGAAGGATAATCGTGAGTAGGCAGTGCGCGGTTTTGCCATTGTTGACGATATTCTTGATAGCCCACTTCGGGTAATAATATGGGAAATGCTGGTAATAATGTAGGCAGTACTTGTATCGCAGTTTGTGTACCCGAAACGGCTAGAAAGTGATTGAGTATTTTTTTGGGGTTGGTATTTTTTTGAATATAAGCAGGCGTGTAATAGTGAGTGACTGCCGACAAAAACTCATCGCTAATATAAGGGAGCGCGCAGTAGCTGCTAAGGGGTAGTTTATCAATAGGGTAATGTTCGGGATTAATTCCCGTAGACAAGTCTATCCATTGTTCAACAGGAATACCGAAGTGTGCCGATGCACTAACGAGGTTGCCGCCGTGTAGAGGGTTAAATGGTTTTGCTTCTTGTGTTTCTTGTGTTTTTTCGATGGCAAGGCTAGTCATGAGAAAAGTCGCCTTTTGTTTTTGGTGACGTATGATTAGGCACTGGTATGTCTAATAATTCGCAAAGTGTGTGTAACGGTAATGCTGATTCTACGGTATCGGCTAGTCGATTCATTTGTTCGTTTTTAAATGCCGTGTAATCAAATTGAATGTTTTCGTTTATGTCGCTGTTTGATAAGTTAGTCCATTTGAAAAGATGTTGTAGAAATTCAGGGCTATCAAATAAGCCATGTAAATAACTGCCCATCACCGTGTCGTTATTATTTTTTGCGCCGTCGTTGAAATTTTTTTCTGCTGGCTCTTTTAATGATGTTTCTAGCGATTGAATTTGTAGTTGAAATAACGGTTTTTTAGTTGATTCACCTTGGCTAATGCCGGCATGTATTTCGTAACCACTTACCGGTATCAGTTGCTCACCAAACGTACCAGAAACATTACGTAGTGTTTTATTGTCAAGCAGAGTGGTTTCCATTTCGAGTAAGCCTAAGCCTTGACTAGAGCCAATAGTAGATTCAATCGCTTCGGGATCGTGGATCCATTGCCCTAACATTTGATAACCTCCACAAATGCCAATGACTTTTCCTCCTAAGCGCAAATGCCGCTGAATAATCGTGTTCCACCCTTTGTCTTTTAACCATTGCAAATCTTCTTGTACATTTTTGCTGCCGGGTAAAATAATAATGTCTGCACCGCTAAAATCATCACTATCTTTGATTAGCTGGCAGTGAATGTGCGGGTGAAGCTGCAGGGCATCAAAATCTGTGTGATTGCTAGTACGTGGATAGATCGGAACGGTTATATTCAAGGTAAATGATGCGTTACCGTCTTTAAGGTCTGAATGGGTGCGTTGGCTGAGACTGTCTTCGGCTTCAATATGTAATTGGTGAATATAGGGAATCACGGCGAGTGTGGGTATGCCGGTTTTTTCTTCTAGCCATGCTAAGCCGGGTTCGAGTAAGGTCACATCGCCACGAAAGCGGTTGATGATAAACCCCTTAACTCGTTGTTGCTCGCTTTCACTCAGTAGCGCGTAAGTACCGTAAAGGTGGGCGAACACACCGCCGCGATCAATGTCGGCGACGATAAGAACGGGGCAGTCGGTCGCTTCGGCAAAGCCCATGTTGGCAATATCGTGTTCGCGCAAATTAATTTCAGCGGGGCTGCCTGCGCCTTCGATAATAATGTGCTGATATTTTTCTTGAAGTGCTTGGTATGTATCAGTGACTGTACTTAATAATTGTGGTTTGTAGCGATGGTATTCTTGCGCTTTCATATTGCCAATGGCTTTGCCGTTAATAATAACTTGCGAGCCCATGTCGCTATTGGGTTTTAATAATATGGGATTCATCAAAATAGACGGCTCTAAATAACAGGCTTCCGCTTGTACTGCTTGTGCGCGACCAATTTCCCCACCTTCAATAGTGACCGCACTATTCAGCGCCATATTTTGGGGTTTAAATGGCGCAACAGAAATACCGTGCCGTGCAAGAATGCGACAAATGGCCGTGACTAGAATACTTTTGCCAGCGTCAGAAGTGGTTCCTTGTATCATTAAGGCCTTAGTCATTGTTCTTTACACTCACGCCTACATCTACACTCACGCCTACATCTACACTCATACCTACATCCACACCTTCTTGTTGCGCATCTATGTCTAACAACAAATCTTGTAGCTTCTCTCCGTAACCATTGTCGTTATTCCATAGTCCGCGTTGTGTGGCTTCCAATAAACGTTCGGCCATTTCTTCTAAGGCTTGGGGGTTATTGTCTTCCATAAAGGTTTTATTTTCTGGATCAAAAATAAGTGCATCGGCCACTTTTTGATATTGGTAGTCGTCTACCATATTGGTGGTGGCATCATAAGCAAATAAATAATCAACACTGGCGGCCATTTCAAACGCGCCTTTATAACCATGTTCGCGCATGGCAGTAATCCATTTGGGGTTGAGTACACGCGAGCGAATCACGCGATTTAATTCTTCTTTTAAGGTGCGCGTTTTGGGTGCCGAAGGGTTGGAGTGATCGTTGTGATAAACCACTGGTGTCGTATCAGAAAAAACACTCACGGCGTTAGTCATGCCGCCTTGAAATTGATAGTAGTCGTCGGAGTCGAGTATATCGTGTTCGCGGTTATCTTGATTGTGCGCCACGACTTCAAGCTGGCTTAAACGATGTTGAAAAATAGATCGAAGCTCTACGCCTTCTATGCCGATAGTCTGGTTATTGTTAATATTATCGTCGGATTGTGCAGGCGCACCATAGGCATAACCGCCCCAGTTCACATAAGCCTCGGCTAAATCGCTGGTGTTTTCCCAGCAGCGTTCATCGATAAGACCTTGCAAGCCTGCGCCATAAGCGC
>AEVK01000327.1 GCA_000209515.2 gamma proteobacterium IMCC1989 | reverse complement strand
TTGGCTTTGGCTTTGGCTTTGGCTTTGGCTAGATAGCATTAGTCATGTCGGGCTTGACCCGCATCTATCTTTAACCACTATCTGTTTAGGCGAAAACCTGTATTTAAAAAAAGACTCACATAAAAACCTCAAGTATAAAATTCATTACACAAAAACCTTAAGCTTCATTAATTTTCAATTGCTTGATTTGATCGCGCAAAGAAGCTGCTCGTTCAAAATCGAGGTCTTTGGCTGCTTGGTACATTTTTTCGTCTAGTAGTGCGATTTTTTGTTTTAGGCTTTTTCCCTCTAGCTCAGGATGTAGGTTATACGAGGCTTCTTTTTCAGAAATTTTACCGCGTTTACCTTTACCCACCACCACTGCGCCTTCCATAATGTCGGCAATTTTCTTTTTGACACCAGTAGGGGTAATACCGTGCTCTTTATTGTGTGCGACTTGTTTGGTTCGACGGCGATCGGTTTCATCTATCGCGCGCTGCATTGAGTTGGTTATTTTATTGGCGAATAAAATCGCTTTGCCGTTTAAATGGCGTGCCGCACGACCAATGGTTTGAATGAGCGAACGATCCGAGCGCAAGAAACCCTCTTTGTCGGCATCCATAATCATTACCAGCGAGACTTCTGGCATATCCAAGCCTTCTCGTAATAAGTTAATACCGACTAATACGTCAAACTCGCCTAAACGCAAATCACGAATAATCTCGACACGCTCAACAGTATCAATATCTGAATGCAAATATCGCACTCGCACCCCATGATCTGATAAATAATCCGTTAAGTCTTCTGCCATACGCTTGGTGAGTACAGTAATCAAAATACGTTCATCTACCGCAACACGTTTGGCAATTTCGGACATTGCCTCGTCTACTTGAGTATCCGCTGAACGAATCTCAATAACGGGATCAATCAAACCCGTTGGGCGCACTACCTGCTCGACTATTTGAGCGGCATGTTCTGCTTCATAGTTGCCCGGCGTGGCCGACACAAAAATCATTTGCGGCGCTAACTCTTCCCATTCTTCAAAACGCATCGGGCGATTGTCTAAAGCCGATGGTAGACGAAACCCATACTCGACAAGTGTTTCTTTTCTTGAACGGTCGCCACGATACATACCACCTATTTGCGGAACGGTCACATGTGACTCGTCCAACACTAATAGCGCATCTGGCGGCAAATAATCAAAGAGTGTGGGAGGTGGTAAGCCGGGATCACGGCCTGACAGGTAACGCGAATAGTTTTCGACGCCATTGCAATAGCCCAACTCTTGCATCATTTCTACGTCGTACTTGACCCGCTGCTCTAAACGTTGAGCTTCTACTAATTTATTTACGCTGCGAAGCTGTTCTAAACGCTCTTTCGCTTCTGCTTTGATATGTTCAATCGCTTCTAAAATTCGCGATCGTGGCGTCACGTAATGAGATTTAGGGTAAATGGTATAGCGCGGCATTTTTTGTAAGCTTTCGCCGGTGAGCGGATCAAATAACGTTAACTGCTCTACTTCGTCATCAAACAACTCAATACGTAAGGCTTCGCGGTCCGAATCCGCAGGGAACACATCAATCACATCACCGCGTACACGATAAGTGGCTCGCTGAAATACGGCATCGTTGCGGGTGTATTGTAGTTCCGCCAAACGGCGCAAAATATCCCGCTGATCAACTTTTTCACCACGATCAATATGCAATACCATTTTTAAATAGGCTTCGGGGTCACCCAAACCATAAATCGCGGATACGGTGGCGACAATAATGGTATCTGTGCGCTCCATTAATGCCTTGGTCGCGGACAAACGCATTTGTTCGATATGTTCGTTTACCGATGCATCTTTTTCGATAAAGGTATCAGACGATGGCACGTAAGCTTCTGGCTGATAGTAGTCGTAATAAGAAACAAAATATTCAACGGCATTGTTAGGAAAGAATTCTTTAAACTCACCATACAATTGTGCCGCCAATGTTTTGTTATGCACCATCACAATAGTGGGGCGATTAATTTCTTGTACGACATTCGCGATGGTAAATGTTTTACCTGATCCCGTAACCCCTAACAACGTTTGATGCGCCAGACCGTTACGAATACCCTTAATTAAGCTTTCGATAGCCTTAGGCTGATCTCCGGCTGGGGTATAGTCGCTAACTACGTTGAAAGACTTAGGCATAGATGAACTGGCTCATAAAAATAAGGACGTGAAAAATAAGCGCATAAAAAACACAAATAAAATGCATTACGCTCGTATCAAATAACATTGGTGTATTCTACGATTGCGCTGAAAATCAGGATCTAATGTTTCTGCCGTAATATTATCCACACAGTAAGTATTGCTAATATCTTTATCTAAACTAAAGCTACGCAAGTTATTCGAGAAAATTAGTGTGCCACCGTGATTTAATAATTCCATACAACGATGAATCATTGCAGCATGATCGCGCTGGATATCTAATACATCATCCATGCGTTTCGAATTAGAAAAACTCGGTGGATCTAATAAAATCACATCAAAACCTTCGCGGCATTCTTCTAACCATTTAATACAATCTTTTTGCACTAACTCATGGCGATTACTATTCATGTGATTAGCAGAAAAGTTTTCTTCTGCCCAATCTAAATAGGTATTCGACATGTCTACACTCACACTAGATTCTGCACCGGCTAATGCAGCATGAACAGTCGCGGTGGCGGTATAGCAAAATAAATTCAAGAACCGTTTATTGGTTACCATTTGCGTGATCATTTGTCTTACTGGGCGATGATCTAAAAATAAACCACTATCCAGATACGACCACAAATCAATCAGCAGCGTCGCCTGCCCTTCTTGTACCGCAATTTTTGCACGATTTTCTTCGTGAGCTAAACGTTCGTATTGCAGCTTGCCTTTATTACGCTGGCGCTGTTTAACAAAAATATTGTCTTCATTCACTCCTAAGGCAATAGGAATAGCGCTGAGCAATTCATCAAAACGATATTGTGCACTTTTTTCGTCGATGGTTTTTGGCGCTTTGTATTCTTGCACGTGTATATTATCGCCATAGCAATCAATAGCGGCTGAATATTCCGGCATATCGGCATCGTATAGGCGATAACAAGAAATTTCATTTTTAGCTAACCATTTACGTAAAGACTTTTGGTTTTTCTTTAAGCGATTACACACCATTTGTGCGCCAGAGGTTAAGCTCTCGAATGTTTTGGCGGGCTGATCGTTATCATCAAGGCCACCGCTGTGGAGCTGTCGGCTATCGTCTCTATCTAGAGTTGATTGCTTAACAATAGATTTTTCATTGATATCAAAACACAAAAGCTCGGTCGGTAATGTGCCGTTAAAAAACTTATAAATTTTACGGGCGCGAATACCCATGTTTTTGGCTAGGCGAATATTGGCGGGGGGA
>AEVK01000328.1 GCA_000209515.2 gamma proteobacterium IMCC1989 | reverse complement strand
TATTCCTAAAAACTTAGATGTTGATTTGCTCGATGGCCTGATTAAGGTCGATGCCGAGGATGCCAAAGACATGGCACGACGCAGCGCTACTGAAGAAGGCTTGCTTGTGGGTATTTCATCAGGCGCGACTCTTGCGGCGATTAAGCAAGTGATCCCTTCATTAAATGAAGGCGCGACGGTATTAGGTTTTAACTACGACACCGGCGAGCGTTATCTTTCTATTGATGGGTTCTTGCCGCAAGAGTAATGAAAAATAACGGAAGGGGTAAATATTAACCCTTCCGCCATCTTTAGTCGAATTGTTTAAAAACTGGAAATATTAATGATATCGCCAAGCTCCAACAATCAAAATAAATCCAGCGCGATAGATCCGTCTTTAAAAAAACATCAATTAAAAAAGTATCGATCTCCTGCATCTGGCTTTATGTGGCCGGGGCCGCGGCTTGAGCGCGCATTGAATAAGGCGACTATCAGATCGCCATTTTTGCGATGGCTGCTTTCATTTGTTTTTTTACCGCTTGCTTGGCGGTTTGGTATGCGAATTAACTATTCTCTTGAAAATTTTTTTGTGGAAGTCCCGCACAAAAAACTGGTTCGTAATACGTATGGTACTGTTGGGGGAGCCGCGCTCTTAGCTAATTTGGAGCTTGCTGCCGGCAGCTATTTGTTTATGCGCACGGATGGCGGGCACAGAATGGTATGTCGCAACGTGACCTATAGATTTATGTTGCCTTCAAGTAATGGCCTTCATTTCAAGGTTGAGCCAATGAATGAGGAAGACCTTGAGGCATCCATTCAGTCAGGAAAGCCGTTTAACACGTCGTTAAAGGTCAAAGTGTTTTCTCGTGGCAAACAATCAGGAAAGCCCGAACGATGTATTGGTCGAGGGGAAGTTCGTTTTCACCTTTGGGCTATACAGGAGCCCTATGAATGAAGAATTTGTCACCCGCATTTTTTTTGGCATGTTCATGGTTTTGGTGTATCGGAGGTTTTTTTCCGGTTCTTTTATACTATGATTTTGGGCCAATCTCCTTTTATACGTTCTTTCTTTTCAATGTGCTGGGCGCAACCTTATTTGGGCTTATACTTAATGCTCGCTCACAGACAAGATTGTTGAAGAGTCTTTTACCTTCAGCGCGAATGTTTTCTGTGGTGGTGGCCGGATATCATGTAGTGTTTATGTCTTGGATTTCAGGGCTGATGCAGAGTATTTATCCAATGTTTGGGTTCCTTATGGCAACCAGCATATTCTTCTTTTTTAGACGCCACTTGTTTATTCTTTCAATCGCCGTATTTGCGGTGACGATTACCTTGTTTGCCTTCGCCTTATTACAACTACCTCCTAGCCAAACGCTGCCATCCTCATCAACTGGTTTTATTCATTATATTTTACCGTTGGCATTTGGGTTTCTTTTAGCCCCTTATTTTGATTTAACGTTTCATCGTGCATTCATGCAAAGCACCAAACCCAAGCGGGTGTTTCTTGTCGGTTTGGGAGGATTATTTTCAGTGCTACTGTTGTGCATGTATTTTGTCATTCCCATTCTAATACCTTTGTTGACACTACAGGAATTGTCGCAGCCCGTGTTTTATTTGATGGTGATACTGTTAATCGTACAGACAGCGTTTACTACAGCCGCTCACTTGCATGAGCTCTCTGAAACCCAGAGGCTTAATGCCAAATATCTCATCCCTTCAATAATATTTATTATCACCTTATGTTCAGTGCAATTTGGGGTTTCGTTACTGTCACCAGCCCTTTCTTTTAGTGCGGGTGAATGGATTTACCGGTCATTTTTATTTGTTATTGGTGTTGTGTTTCCAGTGTTGTTGATTTTTGATGGTGTGAATCGCAACGCGTGGATTGCCATGCTTATCCTGACACCTTGCTATGTGCTTGGTTTTTTAATCAGCGTATCTTTCGCACCGCTTTTGTCTTTAGGAATGGTGGGCTTGGCTATTGTTAAAATTGTTGCGACAAAGCGTGGTGTCCCTCTTGCATCTGACATCAATGCAGGCCAAACCCAACATTCCAATTCACGAAAGAATACCCTATGAGCAGGTATTCCAATTTTCAGTATGATCCCCGTCGAGCACTGTGGGTTGTAGGTTTTTTGATGCCGGCGCTTGCGCCACTTTTATTTGGACTTCAGCATATTGGTGTGAATTTGTGGGTTATTGCGGTCACACCATTGGCTCTTCTTTTTGGTGTTGCCCCTATAATTGATCATTTAATAGGTAAGGATACCCGCAATATTTCGAACGAGGTGTTGTTGGTGTTGAAGCACGATCCTTATTATCGCCGCTTGCTTTATTTAATTGTCCCTACGTACGCACTGGGGGTTTTTTGTGCGTGTGCGATTGCTAGTAACGGCCAATTCACAACGGCTCAATGGTTGCTTTTCACCATTGGAAGTGGATTTGTGCATTCGCTGATTGTATTGGTCGCTCACGAACTCGGCCATGCTACTCAAAAGCGTGATCAGCAGTTAGCTGGTTTTGCCTTATCGCTCATTGCTTACGGTCACTTTAGTCTTGAGCACAATATGGGTCATCATGTAAACGTAGCAACACCAAAAGATCCTGCGAGTGCCCGGTATGGTGAAAGCATCTATGGCTTTGCTTTGCGTGAAATGCCGGGGATAGTACGCGGGGCAATCGCAATTGAGAAAAAACGCCTTGATCGTCGTGGGCAAAATTGGTGGAGTCTGCACAACAGTTTGCTGAAAAGTTGGATGGCTAGTTTATGCATTCTTGCTGTTCTCGTGGTTTTTTTTGGCGCCGTTGCCATCGCGTTCTATGCGTTACACTGTGTTGTTGCATGGTTCTCTATCACTATGGCCAATTACACAGCACACTATGGGCTTTTACGACGTGAAGTTAATGGAAAACGTGAACGGTGTGGCCCTGAACACTCATGGAGTTCTAGCTTCCTTTTTTCAAACCTATTGTTCTTTAATCTTCAGCGTCACGCAGACCATCATAAAAATGCACAGCGGCCCTTTCAATCTCTTGCGATGCTTGACAATACACCAGAGCTGCCATCAGGTATTCCCGGACTATTCTGTATGATGCTGGTGCCGTGGATCTGGTTCTATGTAATGGATAAACGACTGCTTGAATTTGTCGAGGGTGATTTGAGTCGTGTCAACGGTGTTAGTAACGCTGCTATCTCTGAAAATATTAACGTCAAATAAGTGTTTTTTCTCTATCGGCGCTATGTGACCATTGAGCGTTGCGGCAACCATTATTCTGCTAATGTACCGGGGAAATCAGCAAATCTACCGGTGCACTTCCCTGATGACCCCAATATGCAGGTTAAAACACTTTTTCCATTTATGGATGATACCGCTTTAGAAATGTTTGAAATTACATTGCTCAATCATCATCAGCAATTGTCTTCAGCACATCCGCAAGGTGTTATCGAACACGTTTATGTTGTTAGTGGTTGTTTGTCTGTACTAGCAGATGGCGAATGGAAAAAAATCCATGAAGGCGAGAGCATGCGCTTTTATGCGGATCAGCCACATGGCTATCAAGGCGTAACAGATGCAGTAGTGTTTCAAAATATTATTCGGTATATATAACGCGTTTTATTATCGTATTATTTATTGCTTTGCTATCGATGGTATTACTCCTTATGATTAACCTCATTCTTAGCGCTAATGCAGCGCTTTTGATAGCGTTACCCCATATCTCTGCTTCTTCCTTAATGAAATCAATCAGAGTTTACTTTCTTCGTATTCAATCAGTCAGGAAATAAAATAATGAAAGCACAGTCAGTGCTGCACGGCTGTGACCTGATGCAATACCAATTAACATGGCTGCCCCCAGTGTCGACCACGCGGTTAAAACGGGTAACTTATAACGATAAGACAAGCCAATCGTCGTTATGCCCATGGCGAAACCCAGCGCCGTTAACCAACTAATAATTTGTTCCGCA
>AEVK01000329.1 GCA_000209515.2 gamma proteobacterium IMCC1989 | reverse complement strand
TCTACCTTCACTACAGGGCGTTCATTATGAATCATTCACCTATCACACTTTGGGTTATCGACGATGATAATTCCATTCGCTGGGTACTCGAAAAAGCTTTCGCCCGCGAAGGTATTGCAGTGACAACATTTACCAGCGGCGATCAGGCACTCGAACAACTTTCAATAAAGGCAGCAACCAAGCCTACAGCAATTATCAGCGATGTCCGCATGCCGGGAATCGATGGCTTAGATTTATTAAATCTATTGCAAGCAGAGCACCCCAATATTCCCGTGATTATTATGACGGCTCACTCAGACTTAGATAGTGCAATATCGGCATATCAAGGAGGCGCTTTCGAATATTTACCAAAACCCTTCGACATGGACGAAGCTGTCGCGGTAGTACGCAGAGCTATCGCTTTTTCACAAGAAGTGAATCAACCTTCTGTAGAAGTTGTGAGCGATAATGATGAACACACAGAGATCATTGGCGAAGCACCCGCTATGCAGGAAGTTTTTCGTGCTATAGGCAGACTATCCCAATCCAACATTACTGTATTGATCAACGGTGAATCAGGAACAGGCAAAGAACTGGTGGCGCACGCATTGCATCACCACAGCCCAAGAAAAAACAAAACATTTATTCCGTTAAACATGGCCGCCATTCCGAAAGATTTAATTGAATCAGAATTGTTTGGTCACGAAAAAGGCGCCTTTACTGGTGCGACCACACTAAGACAAGGGCGATTTGAACAAGCGGATGGCGGCACTTTATTTCTAGATGAAATTGGGGATATGCCAGCCGACACTCAAACCCGCTTACTGCGTGTACTCGCTGATGGAGAGTTTTATCGGGTTGGCGGGCATACACCAATTACTGTTGATGTGAGAATTATCGCAGCGACACACCAAAACCTAGAAACATTGGTAGACGAAAATCGCTTTCGTGAAGACCTGTTTCATCGCTTAAACGTGATTCGAATACACATCCCCAAACTATCTAACCGACAAGAAGATATTCCAAAGCTCACGCAATATTTTTTCAAAAAAGCAGCAGCAGATTTAAACGTAGAGCCTAAGATTTTATTACCGGAAACAGAAACCTATTTATGCTCACTACCTTGGCCGGGCAATGTAAGACAATTGGAAAATACTTGTCGATGGGTAACCGTCATGGGATCGGGTCGTGAAGTACACATTAGCGACCTGCCACCGGAGATGTTAGCGAATGACAACACGCAAGAAACATTCATCAGCGGTGACTGGGAAAGTTATCTACAGCATTGGGCGGAAACGTCTCTGAATAACGGCAAGACAAATATTCTACAAGTCGCCGTACCCATTTTTGAAGAAACACTTATCAAAGTTGCTTTACAGCACACACGAGGAAGAAAGCGAAATGCAGCAGAGCTACTAGGCTGGGGCAGAAATACACTGACCAGAAAACTCAAAGAACTAGAGTTGGTCCATGACCATAGGGATGACCACTAAAAAAATCACCCTTTAGGTAAACGTGCTTGTTGTTTAATTTTTTTCAGTAAAGATATAGACCACAACACAATATCATCTGGTCGTGTCATCGGAAACAAATGCCCCTCATTTTCCAAACGGAAAAAGTTTGTTGTTTCCGAGTTAAATGTTCGTTCAGCAAAATCGATATTTTGAGGATAGACCAGATCATCCTTCATTCCCTGCGCAACGATTGTACTAACTTCCAATGCCTGAAAACGCTCACTCATGCGCTTAACATTTTCTTCCAAAGCAAATATTTCCTGATTAGCGCGACTTAATCTATCACCAATAATAAGAGACGCAAACGGTAACGCTGCCACATAATTAAACCACCGTGGCTGAGCAAGCGCAGGATCTAACGTACCCGCAAACAAAAGCAAACCATCAATCAAATGGGGAAAATCTAACGCCACTTGCGGTGCCAATGATGAGCCTAAAGAATGCCCCATCAATACCACAGGCTGACCTTCGCTTTGTTTTCGTAGCGCCTGCGCCAAAGATGCAATAATTTTTGCTTGCAATGGAAAGTCAGCATACACTTGATGTTGACCAAGCACAGACTCACCCCAACCAGGACGATCAATAACCACCACATAATAAGCTGACAATAACTCCTCATTAAATAAATAACGAGAATACTGCTGCCAATCGCCCGGCGTACCGTGGACAATAATTAAAGCAGGCTTTTTATTATCTCCGTTAGCCACATAGTGCAAGACATGCTCATCCACAGATAAATAAGTATGCTGAATATCAGGGTTAGCTTGTAACACTTGCTGAGTAATTTTTTCTTGTTGCTCAAAGACACTCCGACTAGAGCAACTTATGATCAAAAAAGACAAAAGAACAATAATAAACGTTAATCTCATTTCTCTTTTTCACCTTTTCAAAAAATTAACAGGCATAAAAAAACCTCTACAATAGAGGTTTTTAAAAACATCATTAAAAATTAATGTGCTTTATTTTTTTGCTCTTCCAAGGCTTGAGCATACAGAGCATCAAAATTGATTGGCGGCAACATTAATGGCGGGAACGTCGCTTTAGTTAATGCACTATCGATTGTTTCGCGCGCATAAGGAAATAGAATTTGAGGACAGACGGTATTTAAAACACGGGATAAATTATCACCTTCAATACCTTTTATAGCAAACAAGCCTGCTTGCTGTATCTCTACCAAAAATATCGTCTTTTCATCGAGTGATGCCGTAATCGTTAACTTTAACGTCGTTTCATAAAGCTCATCATTGATTTTATTAATTTCTGACGCAAGATCCTGATTAATCGTCGGTTGATCTGTAATCGTGAACGCTTCTGGTCCCATTGGGTTTTCCAATGACAAATCTTTCGTATAAATACGCTGAATTAAGAATTGCTGCTCTACTTGCTCTGTTTTTACTTCTTCAGTCATGCTGAGTTCCCATTGCTATTTTTCTATTAATTGTGAATACGATTATTTTATCAATGCAAAATTGACATTATAACAAACTGTCTAGTTTCCCTGATCGCTGCAGTGCATATAGCTCATCACAACCACCTATGTGTTTGTCGTTGATCCAGATTTGAGGCACCGTATGTCGACCGCTCTTTTTCATCATTTCTTGTCGTAACGCGGGGTCATTATCAACAGCAATTTCTTTGTAAGAAATCTTTTTACCATCGAACAATTGTTTTGCTCGAACGCAAAAAGGACAAAACCGGGTGCTATAAATAACTACGCTCATTAAATGCTACCTATGTTGTGAGCTAATACTGGCCGCTCTAGCTAAAAGAAATCAGCCTACAAACTATCTACTTTTGAAAAAGAACTTACTTTGACAAAAGACTTACTTAACTAACGGCAAGCTATCTTGTTGCCACTCAGTGATACCGCCACCTAAACGTTCCGCAGTAAAGTCATTAGCGATTAATGTTTTAACTACCGCCGCTGACTGCTGACCCATTTTGTCAACAACAATGATTTTTTTCTGTCGATATTTTTCTAATACTTTCAGACTGTCTGCTACCTTTGCATGAGGAATATTAATCGCATTGACGATATGCCCCGCATCATATTCTTTGGTGTCGCGCACATCTAACAAAATAGCTTCATCTGCATTGACAGCAGCCACCACTTGCGGACAGGATAATTTCTCTCCACCTTTTGACGTTTCATAACGAATAAATAAAAAAACAATCGCTGTTAATGAAATAATTATCACGAACTGTTCTTGCGCAAAAATCAATGCATTTTCCACATACTACCCCTAAAAAACGTTAATAATCAACTGACCTCGACGGTGAATGACTGTCGCTCATCATATGGAAAGAGCGCATATACGCCACATTCCATAACTGTACATTCAATATCCGTACGTTCTATAGCCATACACCCCATAATTGGTGGGTAATTATACACAAGATCCCGTAAAGAGTAGTCTCTGATTAATAAAAGGAGCCTATTGTAGTGGCACACTAAATTTGGCCACC
>AEVK01000330.1 GCA_000209515.2 gamma proteobacterium IMCC1989 | reverse complement strand
CATCACCGACCACCCCTAATGTAAAATCCCTCATTCGAATTGTGTTATTGCTATATACGTCGTCAACTTCAAAAATAAACGTATCTGAACCACCACCACCACGTAAGCTCGCTGAGCCAACTGAGCCATTATCATAGATAGCCTCATTCAAGACACTACCATTAATGGTATCTCCACCCGTAGTACCACGAATAATATTTTTATCTGCGGTATCAAATACTAAATTACCATTAGATATCAATGTACTTAGGTCGGTTCCTGTAATGCCATTCAGCTGAACATTAAAATCAGTACCACTCGCATCACCATTAACATCCACTGCCAATGTGGTGTTTCCGCCTGACTCAGTAACCGTTATATAATTCGCAATATTAGTTGATGTTTCCCCTACTAATAGCTGAGAGAAATCGAGAATATCTGCGCCGGTTGACGTAGCACCAACAACAAAGTCTGTAATGGTGTCTGTCTCTAAATTAGCATTATTACTACCGGTACCTTGATCACCTAGCTGCCATATAAATGTATCTGTAGCAGACTCAGGGCCGCCGCCTGAGAAACCACCAGTTAAACTGTCGGACCCAACACCAGCAAAGATAATATCTTCACCACTACCAGCAACAATGGTGTCATTACCTTTACCACCGAAAATGAGATTATTACCATTTAAACTCGTATCACTGTTGTTGTTATCACCGCCATTTATGACATCATTACCAGCAAACCCATTTAGAGTGACACCACCTTGTGTATTTGCCGTAATAGTATCGTTTTGACCACTACCAAGTTGTAAATTATCAGCCCCATCATCAACAGCATCAGTAATGATAGAGTCCACAGTATTTGGACCATCTTGAAAATAAGTATCAGATAAGACACCCACAGAAAAAGTACCAGAAGCCGTTGCTGTATCACCAGTCGTAGAAAGAGAAGTAGCATTGATAGTTAAATCAATAGTAGACCCAGCTGTTGGAGCTGGGGATACGCCACCTAAATTAATGGTAAGATTACTAAAGTTCCAACTAGAAATATCTTGTGACGTAGAGCCTCCCGATGCAACAAAGCTATTCGAACCATCGCTAAGTACAGCTCCCACAGGAATTGCGCTGATTTCGATAACGCTAATTGAGTCTGTACCTTGAGGTAAGACTGATAATGCAGCAATACTAATATTACTACTTACTGTACCAACACCAACCACATCAACCCCAGTCGCTTCAGGGAAATATCCCCCATCGGACTTGGTTGCTAACGCACCCGAAACTGTTGTAACACTGCCGTTATTATCATTTGCTTTCCCCACAAGCTCCTGTCCATCGACTGCTGCGCCTGTATTAGCAAAAAAATTGCCCAACTGTCCACCAACACTAATTAAGTCCTCTGTACCTGTATATAACTGGTAATTATCAACACTCAGCTCTTTAAACGTATCATTATCGGATAAACTTAATATCACACTACCTGCTGCACGGGCGTTACCCATATAAGCTTCAATAGTATAAAAACCTGAAGCGGGAGCTACAAACGTAGAGGTTGTAATCGAGCCATTTTCAAAGCTTTGCCCACCAAAATCATTAATACCGGAGTTAAAGCTACCAAAAGAATTTGACGTAGTCGTCACCATGACCTGGCCGCCCAACTCTATATGCAATGTATCATCACGATAGCCACCGAATTCATAAGAGTGCCCGGCCTCTAGATAAATCAACCCGCTAAGTGAATACAGATCTTCGTTACCAAGCCCAAAGCCCACATCCGTTGAGGTTGGATCGGCAATTTGATTGATAACACCATCACCTACACCTGTGGATAAACGAGTAGAACTGGTCGCTGCCGTAGAGCCTATTCTGGTTTCTAGGTCTGAAGATGTGCTGGTAGTTGCTTCATCAAGGTCAACTGTTGGAGAAACATCACCATTACCTTCATAAAACCTTAGTAGCAGCCCCGTAGACTCAGGAACCACACCCGCATTATCGGCAATAATGGGGGGCGACGCAGTGACATCTGTTTCGCCATTTATCGTTACAGACAAGGTCGATGTAGAAGAATCACCATCGCCATCGGTTACTGTATACGTAATCACGTCCGTCAGAGCAGGAGAGCTATCGTTTAGCGCATCGACAGTTGCATTATCATTATCTACTGTATAGGTATATTGACCATCCGCACTTAAAACTAAAGTACCGTAAGTTCCAGTAAACGTGCCTGGAGTGACTGGCGTATCGCCAGCAACAGCATCTACAATTGTGTCTGCATTATCATTAGCAGATGCACCCGTTGCGCCATAAACATTACCGGTGACAGTATTACTGACGCCTGGTGAGCTAAAGCCCTCATCAACCTCATTTGCATCTGTAAATAGGGTTGGAGTCGTATCTTCAATTAAGACCGTCACACTGCCCGCGCCCGTATCGCCTTCGTTATCGGTCACTTGCAGCGTAAATACGTCA
>AEVK01000331.1 GCA_000209515.2 gamma proteobacterium IMCC1989 | reverse complement strand
AAGTGTATTTAATCTCTCGGATAACTCCTGTAATGTGGGAAGAGAAATGTGCTCTGAGTTTGTTTGTTCTTCAGGTTCTTGATGACGGCTAAGTACTTCTTCGCCATCAATGCTGCCTTGAATAATGGGGAGTAAGGCTTCGTGTAATGTTTTGGTGTCAAAAGGTTTTTGCACAATAAACTTTGCGCCGGCTTTTTTTGCTTCCTCTAAACGTTCTTCTGAGCTTTCTGTCGTTACAAAACCAATGTGTATACCTAGCATTTCACGGTTAATCGCATGTAATAAGTCGATCCCATTCATTTCTGGCATATGCCAATCGGATATGACGAAATCAGGTTCCCATACCCGAATAACATCTAATGCTTCTAGGCCATTGCCTGCCTGTTTTAGCAATAAATTTTCATAACCTAACTGTTCGATACCTCTGCGAACGATGGTTTGCATTGCGCGACTATCATCAACGATTAATATTTTCATTGAGCTTATTCATGTCTATGTTGGTTGAGTGTGTGTTTGTCTCGTTATTCAGTTTCTGGTTTTGGTATCAGTAATGCGATATAAATAGGTTTGTCTTGTGCGCTAGCTAATGTTTCTGCCACTAAGATTGATTCAGTTAGCCATTTTTTTGCGATTTCATGGTCGACATGTTCTGGCGTGCTCACAGGGAAGTCTTTTTCCATCTCTGTTGCAATAGTACCTGCCACCACATTACATAGTTCTCCAGTGGTATCTTTGTGTGTGTCGTCACCGCTTTCATCATTACTATTATTGAATATAGACGCAGACAGCGTTTTTGCCAACTCCTCGTCTACGGTCAATAACACAGAGTAATCATTATCACCGATCGTAATATACACCCAGTCTTTTATGGGTAGCATTGGAATGCCGTCATTTTTGACTAAGTTAAGCGGTGGTAAATCCAGCGTTGTCCAAAATTCCATTAGCGAACCGAACAGACGATTGTTTTCCATCACTTCTAATAGTTCTGGGACCTCTGTTGTAAAAGGTTCCCGTTCAATCATCGCTGGTACATCAGATGCGCTCTGTGTGCCTGATTCGCTGTCATCTGACTCATCCGTTACTGGGGGTTCATATTCTGGGAAAGTATGCTCTAGGCTCGCGATTTCCTCTTTGGCTCGTGCGAGTGCTTCTTCAGTTTCCTTCGCTTTTTCTAAAGACTCATCTAGTTCAAGCATGTGCTCTTCTATAAATTCTTTTTCGATGAGCGTGCGTTTTAATGTGTCACGAAGATTCTCTAGTTCGCTTTCCATTTCTTCTACTTTTACTAGATCGTTTTCACTGCCTTTTTCCGATGTGAGACGTTTCTCAAGGTCATCAATCATTTTACGTTGATAGTCTTCCAGTTTTTGAGCCCGTTCAATTTGGTCATGCAGTTTTTTGATCACGGTAAGCTGTTCTTTGGATGCTTTAGATAACGAAGCCATAGATTTTTGTAGTTTTTGGTTATCTGCCTTCAGTTTATTTATCTGCTTGTTGCGAGTGTCTAACTTTTCTGCCAGTTGTGTTCCGGTATTACGTATTTTTTTATTTTCATCTCTAAGCCGGCGTTCGGTTTTTTCTAGTATAGAAATACGTAACTCGTGTGTGTCGCCATTAGCCAATTGTGCTTCCATTTTTTTCATGGCTAGGCGGCTGTCATTTAAATCTTTTTGGAGAGATAGAATAATGTTTTCGGTTTCTTCAAAATCAGCCTCTAGTTGTTCTAGATAAGCGCCAATAGCTCCGTCATCGCTTGTATTTTGTAAGTTGTTTTTTGCTTCTTGTTGATTGTTTTTGATGGCCATTAATGCGGCGATACGATCTTCCTTTTCTTTTATCTCTGCAGCCATTTGAGCGAGAAGTTCAGTGTAATCAGAGTTGTCTTGAGTGTTGTCTTTTGCATGTTGCGTCTTTGTTGTAGAAGCTTGTTGAAGACTGTTTTTGCGCAGTTCTTTAATCTGTTCCAAAAGGCTATTCTTTTCATTCGCTAATTGAAAAATAAAGTAAAGCCCAAGCACCCAAGACGCAATGAGGATGATGCCGACGTTGATTAAAATGGCGTAAAGTATGTTGGTACTCAAATGTGCTTAGTCCGATATTGATTATGATGTTTTGATGGGCAGATTATTGGAAAATACCCTTCTTCTAATAGAATAGAAGAAATGTAGCCAAAAGCTAGAAAACCCTTAGTTTAGCTGGCCTTTGTTGCATTTTGAGGCTCTCTCTATCCCGTTATCCGTGCCCCGTTATCCGAGTTGACTCAGTTTTTAAGTGGGCGAGATCGTTTAAAAGAGGAATGCGGTACATTTCGATTGAGCCAGAAAAGGCTTTCTGGTAATCTGGCACCCCATCTCAGTTGGCCTTTGGCCACTTCAATTTTTAGCCTGCAGTGAGTCACTTCTAGGCTTCTTACTCGTTTTTTAAGGTGCCCATAAAGGTACTAACATTTAAGATATTACATAAGGTATTACATGACGCGATTTATTTTCGTTACTGGTGGTGTTGTTTCTTCTTTGGGCAAAGGTATTGCTTCGGCGTCTTTGGCTGCGATCTTGGAAGCGCGTGGCCTAAAAATCACCATTCTCAAGCTGGATCCCTATATTAACTTCGATCCAGGGACGATGAGCCCATTTCAGCATGGTGAGGTATTTGTAACGGAAGATGGCGCGGAAACCGATCTGGATTTAGGTCACTATGAGCGTTTTATTCGCGGGAAAATGTCTAAGCGAAATAACTTCACTACCGGTCGCGTTTACGAAACCGTTATTCGCAAAGAGCGCCGAGGGGATTATTTAGGGGGCACTGTACAGGTTATTCCTCATATCACTGATGAAATTAAACGCCGTATTATCGCCGGTGCCGAAGGCTATGATATAGCGCTGGTTGAAGTGGGTGGCACCGTTGGAGATATCGAATCACAGCCATTCTTAGAAGCGATTCGTCAACTGAAATTCGAGTTCGGTTCAGAGCGGGCTCAGCTAATGCACTTAACGCTGGTGCCATATATTGCGACTGCCGGTGAAACCAAGACGAAGCCAACCCAGCATTCAGTCAAAGAGCTACGCTCCATCGGCTTACAGCCTGATGTACTGTTATGCCGTTCCGAAATTGCTATCGACGAAGAATCATGCCGCAAAATAGCCCAGTTTACTAATGTTGAAATGCAAGCCGTGGTGCCTTTGGCGGATGCAGAAACCATTTACTCTATTCCGCGCCTATTAATGGAACACGGGCTAGATTCAATTATTCTTAATAAATTCAATATTACTGCGCCTGAAGCCGACCTGTCTGAATGGGATGCGGTTGCTGAGAGTAAATTAAATCCAAAACACGAAGTAACGATTGCCATGGTCGGCAAGTATATGGAGTTGCTGGATGCGTATAAATCGTTGAATGAAGCATTAAGCCATGCGGGAATTCATACACATACAAAGCTGAATGTGTTGTATATCAATGCTGAAGATGTGGAAGAAAAAGGTGTCGAGATATTATCGACTGCAGACGCGATTCTAGTACCGGGTGGATTTGGTAATCGTGGTCTTGAAGGTAAGCTCATGGCTGTACGCTATGCGCGTGAAAGTAATATCCCTTACTTAGGTATTTGCTTGGGTATGCAATCAGCCGTGATTGAATTTGCACGTAACGTGCTGGGCCTGCCTGACGCTAACAGCACCGAGTTTAGTAAAGATACCGCGAATCCTATTATTGGTCTTATCACTGAATGGACTGAAGCCGATGGTTCTACAGTGCAGCGGTCTGAACAGTCTGATCTAGGCGGTACTATGCGTCTAGGTGCGCAAGACTGTCACTTAGTAAAAGATTCTAAAGTGGCTGGTATTT
>AEVK01000332.1 GCA_000209515.2 gamma proteobacterium IMCC1989 | reverse complement strand
GGCGTTAGGCGTCAAAAAGTCATAATTTAAAGCCATGAAAAAATTAGATCCAAAACAACATATAGATTTTTATAAGCATATTAGTGTTCTTAGTCTAGCTACATTTGCTGGTTGCATTACTCTTTTGGGGGTTCTAGATAGCCATCGTTGGCTTCTACTATTGGCTTGTTATTGCTCGCTAGCATCAACATTTCAAAGCTTGTACACAATAAAAACTATAATAGCTGAAGACCGTATTCCTTATGTTGCTGCGGGGCCTGTAACTAAAAAAATCGGACTTTATGCTCCATATAAATTTTTATTGTTATCGTTGGTGCTTATCGCAGTTGTAATGTGGTTGCTTAGTATGGAGGCATTACCCAAAATTGGCGCCTAACAAAGCCATCAAATGGACGGCTTT
>AEVK01000333.1 GCA_000209515.2 gamma proteobacterium IMCC1989 | reverse complement strand
AAAGCAAGATGTGATTGACGCAGATCCCATTGCTGATTCGGCGATTAATCCAGGGAACATGCAATTTCATGCGGGAGAAAGCATTACTTACAGATATGTACACTCCTCTTCGGGTCGTGATGAAAGCACAACAATTAGCTATTATCATCCATCGCAGTTCACTGTTTCTGTGCCGTTCATAGAAGGTTATGGTGATGGACCCACGCGTATAGTTGCTTTGCGCCAAGGTCAAGTGAGCTACGAACGCGCGTTTTTTTCGGGTACATATAGCGACACTACGTCTGATCTTAGTTTAGGTCCAGACACGCTAAAACTTTATAAGGGCAATACTTTAATCAAAAGCTACAGTCTGGCTGGCCAAAACTGGGGATCAACGTATAGCTTATCAACGCCTAAAGTAATTTCTATTGGCGGTGAATCGCCTAATG
>AEVK01000334.1 GCA_000209515.2 gamma proteobacterium IMCC1989 | reverse complement strand
TGGTCGCCCGACGCTCCTTGCGTCGCGCGGTTTATGTGGGCGTTATGTTCGCGGAGTAATTAGTGATTTATTGCAGAAACGAAAATGAATGATGAAGAGTTGGTGTGTGTCAGGTGCAATAAACCTGTGGAAGCAAATAAAGAACAATATGAAGTTTTCGAAAAAATGCATTGGCTATGCTTTCATTTAGAGTTTGAGCATGAAGGTGACCCAGATAAAGCATGTGATGACCCTAGTTGCCCATGGTGGCATATTGAGGTCTTTAAGCGGGAGCTAGAAAGTCTGGGCAAAGATCCAAAGACAGTTATTGAATCAGCGATCAACGAGCGCTGGAATCTATGAAAAAACATAACAAGTATGTCCAGTCGACGTTTTGGTCTCCGCTCCTTTTTGTGCATGGCCTTCGGCCATTTTTGCACAAAAATCCACTACAACCAAAACGCAACTGACATAGGCGTTATAAGGCGCTTAAAGATTTTCGTAAAAACAACATAGTTGGTTGTGTAATTTAACAAGAACGCACAATTCAACTATCGCGGTATTAAGTTTTTCCTAGGCTGCATATTGGCAGTTTCGTTTTTGGTGTAGT
>AEVK01000335.1 GCA_000209515.2 gamma proteobacterium IMCC1989 | reverse complement strand
ATCTAAGTTTGCAGGGCTGGAAGTCAATGAAGCTAAACGCTTGCGAGAGCTTGAGACAGAAAATAATAAGCTGAAGAAATTACTGGCAGAGAAACTACTCGAAAATGAAGCGCTTAAGGATGTTGTCTCAAAAAAGTGGTGAAGCCTGCTGATCGCAAACCTATTGCTAAGCACTTGATTAAAACGTATCAGCTTAGCGAACGTAAAGCATGCGATCTTACAGGCATCAGTCGAACAGGATTTCGTTATCACCCTCAAGCTACTAATGATGAACCCTTACGCCAACGGCTTAAGTCACTGGCTAGCCAATATCCACGTTATGGTTATTTACTGCTACATAACCTGTTGAGACAAGAGGGGCTGGTCATTAACAAGAAGCACACGTATCGCTTATATACCGAGGAAAACCTACAGGTAAGAACCAAAGAAGCGTAAAAAATTAACTCGCCCCCGATTAGTGATGGATACACCTACCGAAGCTAATTAACGATGGTCTATGGATTTCGTTGCTGATCAACTCAGTAATGGTCGCCGCTTCCGTATTCTCAACGTGGTCGATGATTATTCAAGGGAGCTGGTTGGCCAGTTAGTATTATTTTCAATTACGGGTCAACAAGTGGCTCGATTTTTATCTCAATTGTTTGAGCAGCGACAAAAACCTCAGAGCATCACGTGTGACAACGGCACAGAATTTACGAGCAAGGCCATGTTCTTTTGGGGTAAAGAGAGTCGTGTACAGTTGAACTTTATTCAGCCAGGAAAACCCACACAAAATGCTTTCGTTGAAAGTCTCAACGGTAAATTCAGAGATGCTTGTTTAAACCAACATTGGTTCAGAAGCATCGAAGAAGCGAGATATGATATTGATCAATGGCGACATCATTACAACAACGAACGGCCACACAGTTCGCTAAATTATTTAACCCCTGTTGCCTTTGCCAAAAAGACAGCATAATATGAAAAGTCTCAATAAGGAAGCGGTACTAATTTGGGGGATAGGTCATACCCGTTTTAGTGTACTGTTGTATTAATCGCTTGATCTGCGCGTGCGAATAACTAGTCACCTTCATTAGGCAGCGGGTAATAATACCCTTATCGGCTTTGCCCAAGAGCAGGTAGCCATGTTTGACGAGCGTCTTCTGCGCCCAGCGGTAACGCGCCTCTTTAGTGGTGGCTACGCAGAAAGCAACGGCCTGCGTGCCTTCAAGGAAGCGAGTCACATCCTCGATATTGGTGAGCTGTTCTAAGCTCATGATCGTTTTCATCCGGTGATCATGGGCGACTTTACGATTTAGTTCAGGCTCATCTTATACTGGAAACACTTTTTATCTCTTCAGGCTCATCTCATATTGGAGAAGACTAAACATAGCCAGCTTAATAACTGTCTGATATGATTTTTACGACAAAGTCGCTCGGTAATTAGGCCGACACAATCCCTTGGTAATCACACTACTATAACTACTTGGCTGGCCAAAAAAGGTTGACCACTTGTATCTCTCAACGATGAATGGTTAGCTACCCTTCGTCACCTGAAGCCAGTGAGGATGTTTGACCACTAAATGCACTGACATTGTATTGTAGATAATTCCCTGGCTTCAATTTTCTTCCAAACTGGATGGTATCCAAGCGCCCTGAGTGATCAGGTGATGCTGCATGTACAAGTGAAGTAGATAGATTATGAATGAATATATAGGTATTGATGTCGGTAAAGAGCAAGTAGATATTTGCTGGTTAAGAGACCCTAACACAGGAAAGAAAAAAACAAAGAAATTTAAGAATAAACCTGAAGTATTTTCAGATATACGTCAGTGGCTTATTGAGCAGATTCAAATAGATTCAAGCCGTATTATCATCCTCTTGGAGGCGACGGGAGTCTACCATGAAGGGCTCAGTTATTTTTTATATGATCAAGGATTTAAGCTCATTGTTTCTAACCCTGGTAAAGCTAAAAAGTTTTCCCAATCGATTGGACTGATTCACAAAACCGACAAATCAGATGCGATGATGTTGGCTCGGTATGGCTTTTCTCAGCAGCATCAATTAATCTTATGGGAGCCAGAACCTAAAGAAATACGTCAGTTAAAGGGTAAGCGCCTAACCAACCACACCCTACTAA
>AEVK01000336.1 GCA_000209515.2 gamma proteobacterium IMCC1989 | reverse complement strand
CCTTCCATGATGACGTTTGACGTTCGGCCGCCGCGCTCAGCCAGCGCCTGCTCAGGGGTTAAATAGCGATAGCCTAAGTTTATCAACTGCTGTAAAGCAGGGATCTGTGAAAGATACTTTTCGTTAAACTCAAAGCTTGCCGCGTCCTGCTCTCGCCCCTTACCTGCATCCTTGCAGGTAAAGCTCTCAGGCTTAGCGTCTACATTGTAGTTAACGGGTGGTGTGCTCATGCGGTTTTCTCCTCGGTAAGCTCCTTCGATAGTTCCTTACGTGTTTCCTCAATAGTTTGATACTGAGTACTAACTTGCCATTCGCCGGTTAACATTTTTTGCATTAGGCCGCGTTTTTGGATGCGGTATTTTTCTGAAATTTTCCTTAGTGTATCGATTTCCTTCTTTGCAGAGTTAAGTGATTTGGCAATCTCGGATTGAGTTTCAATATCAGGTATTGAAGCTTTTACTTCAGAGAAATGGTGGAACTTTAGGTTCCAAGTGTCAGACGTTAATCCTTGTGAGTATCTGTAGAATTTATGAATCATTGGTTTTGTTTTAAACAAGAATGCCATGAATTCAGGATTCACAATTTTCTTTGGTTTACACACGGTGTATGCAGGGCTGACAATCCCATCAATAGTGGAGAGTGCAGATACGCCTTGCCACATCCGCATGGTGTTATAACCTATATCGTTAGGGCGAATTCTTAAGTATTTTGACTTATCTTCATTTGAATTGTCTTTTCGGTTTGTTTCCGAGTGTGGGATAACTCCTTTTTCCCTTGTGATTGATATCAGAGGAAGGTCGACATTTTTAGTCTCTCTCCTGTTTTCAAATAAGTCGCTTAGCTTGTATGACTGCCATGAGGCTGTGGGCTTGAAAAGTTTTTGAGTTAACCACTTAAACTGATTTTCCTTGGCCGCAATTAATGTTTCAGTTTTTTCGATGGCGTTGTCCCAAAATACTAGCGTATCGACAATTTTCTTCTGCTCAAATATTGAAGGATAGTTTACAGGGAAGCTCTTTAAGAGATCGGTATCTAGTCGGCCGGTACCATGACCTGCTGAATCAACCAATTTAAGTACTTTATGTTTTTGAGAGGATAAATAGATCATCAAAAACATTGGCAATATTTCTTTGCAGGTAGTGAGAGCTTTTATATCTTGGTTAAATGCGAGTTCTTTTTTCGTTATGGCTAATGGTAAATCTTTATGTAGCGTCATCCCGCGAACGAGTATTAGCAATGTGTTAGTGGGCGCTAGTTTTGCTACATTGAGCGCTTCAGTTGTCAATTTATCAATCGAGTTATTAATTAAGGGCGTTTTCATATCCTTGGCTGTTACCCATGGAATATCCCCACCCCAGAACTTTGGGTTCGACTTGCTTGGTGTTCCGCCAGATTTAAACTTCGACAACTTTCCGAGTGATTTGGTTGTCCATTTTTTTTGGTTCATTTATCACCCTCCAGCTTCTTCTGCGCACGTGCCAATTGCGGAATACTTAAGTCAGGCTTTGGCAAATCTTCTGGCATGGTGCCGCCTAGCTCCTGAATGGTTTCCCTTACCTTGGCACCCACTTCAAAATGGGTAAGATTGGCTTGAGTCTTATTATCGACCTCATCGCGTTTGAGCTTCTCTTCGGTTTGAGTGGCGCGGAATCGGTTAGCGGCTAACTCAGTGCTACCCATGTGGCGGAGTCTGACCTTATTTCCCGCTTGGGAAAAATGGTGTGGGGTGTTTGGCATCATTTTTCCTCCTTGGCATTTTTGGGTAGTTCGGCGGCTTTAATCAGGCGCTTTTCGTCGGATTTTACCCGTCGCTCGAGTTTTTTTAAATCTTCCTCTGCGGCCAGTTCTTCAGGCTTAATGCCGCGCTCACCAAGCATATCGCGCAGGCTTTTGTTGTTTTGGATGTGTTCATCGGTAATGGGGTGTTCGCCTTGCAGATCATTCTGGCGCACATTGTGATTGGTGATCTCTGTGGCCAGGTTTTTAGCGGCGATGGTTACCGTGGGTAAAAAATCGGCTAAAGCGCGGCTCTTGGGCACGCTAAGCTTGTTTTTCATGCTTTGGGTGGTATTGCCGCCAAAAAGCGCGGCGTCACCGCGTGAGCGAATACGGCCAAAGCCTCGGTCGTCTACGCCTCGCTCGTAGATGTTCTTAGATAGCTCGGTTTCGGACTCTTTCAGCTTCTCGCGTGCCTGAATACGGTCTTGCAGGCGCAGTTGCTCCTCTATTAGCTCTTGCTTACGGGTTTGCAGGGCAAAATAGCTTTGCGCGAAGGCAATGGCGTCTTTGCGCGGGTCACCGTTTTGCGCTACTAGGTAGCAGGCATAGCGGGTGAGCATAATATCGTCGATTTCCCGTTCGGCGCCCGAGCCAATGGTAACCATCTTGTTGACGTCAACGAAATGGTTTTCCACCTTTCCAGCACTGTTATTACAGGCTTCTTTGGCTTTTTCGATCACCTTAAGAAAGTTACGCCAATCGCTGTATTCCAGTATTTCTTGCAGGTCGCGAGCGAACCAATACTCGATCTCGGAGCCTTCCCAAATATGGCTGATTTGGTTAAAGCGTTGATTTAGCTGGGTGATGACCTCTTGCTTCATTTAGTCACCTCCGTAGTCTGTTTTGCAGCGTTTGCTGGCACGACATCTTTAAGCATCTCAGCCATTTTTTTGCGAACATCGGCTAGCTCGGTTTCAAGTGTGGTAATTTCAGCTTGTACGGCGACAATATCGATCTCGACTTCCTCTTCAAAGGTGTCTACATAGCGAGGAATATTCAGGTTGAAGTCGTTTTCTTTGATCTCTTCAAATGTGGCCACATGAGCGTATTTTTCAACTTCTTCACGTGCGGCAACCGCCGCAACGATTTTATCTAAGTGCTCAT
>AEVK01000337.1 GCA_000209515.2 gamma proteobacterium IMCC1989 | reverse complement strand
TAACGCCGTTGTAAATTGCGGTTTTGGAGGAACCCGTTTGTGCGATTTTGCACAAAAAGGAGTGACGGAAAAACCGTCAATTTGACAACTTTGTTAGCTGTAAAACAGTTGATTTACGGTACAGAATTAAAAACCAAATACCGTACCAGATAAAACTAACTATATACGAATAGATGATTATATTACTGGCAGGCTTACCACCTGCCCAACCCCATGCAATAACATTACCACCATAAAAGAAAGCCAAACCTAGAGCAACCAAACCTACCTTACGTGCCCATAATTTATGTTTTAGCAAACCAACACCACTAACCACAAAGGCTACAGAAATAGAAAGCTCACGTTCATAAGCGCCGAGTTTATGTGCGAGTGATTGAATTTCAAATTCCGCATAATGTAGGCCAATATTAAGTAACGGCCAAACCACACCTATAAGCCCAGATATTATTAAATAAATAATTGTAATTCGTAGCGCAATATTCATATTTTTATACAGCTAACGC
>AEVK01000338.1 GCA_000209515.2 gamma proteobacterium IMCC1989 | reverse complement strand
GCGTTATGTGTATTAGGAAAGAGTGCTAATGAAACGGATATTATTTCTTTGTAGCCAAAATAAATTACGCAGCCCTACAGCAGAATCTATATTTTGTAACAGCGAAGGTTGGTCTGTACGCTCGGCGGGTTTAAATACAGGGGCTGAGGTATATATAAGTACTGAAGATGTTGAGTGGGCAGAATATATATTTGTAATGGAGCAAGCCCATAAAAGTAAACTCCGCAAGAAATTTAAGCACTTAATTAAAAATCAAAAAATTATATGTCTTGGTATTCCTGACGACTATGAGTTTATGGATCAAGAGCTTATTGATTTATTAAAAAGTAAGGTGCCAAACTTTGTTAATTAGTTATAATTCAACAACACATAACAAGCGGCTCAATCCGACCTCCACT
>AEVK01000339.1 GCA_000209515.2 gamma proteobacterium IMCC1989 | reverse complement strand
CAGCGCCAGATTATAGGGCAACAGCATATAACTGCAGGACAGGAGCGTGCTGGTTCTGTTGGTGATGCTGAGGGGGCGGATTATTTACGTCGAAATGCAGCCTCAAGAGCCTCTATAGCTGCGGGTGAATATGATTATGAGGAGAGGGTGCGTAGTGGGTTGGTAGATGAGACTGCGCTTTATGGTGTACCGTCAGAGCCTAATAAGCCTTTCCCAAAACCAGCTTCGCAAATTTCCTTGCCCCCACGAAATAGGAATGAGGGCGGTGATATAGAAATAAGTGATAATGACGCACTCAATAAAGTCGATCCAAAAAGAGATTTTATTCAGCATCATGATAAGCCAGAAGTTATTGATATAATAGAGAAATTAAGCAGAAACAGCTCCATTACTCAATTTATGCCAACGACTAAAGTAGAGCAGGCTGCAATAGATGCTTGGCAAAGCCACAGGCGCTTGGTTGATGAAGCCAATGAAGTTTATCGGTCTAATGACCCAAGTCAATTAAACGGTAGTGTAATTGAAGGACTAACAGGGTTATCACAAGAAGATCTTAGCAGCGCAACATTTGAGGAAAAAATGGCTGCTATATCAAGGACGCTTGATAATAGATACTCACTTCTTACAGATGTTTCCCTTAACGAATTGGGAGCTATGGCACAATTTGACGATAATTATATTAATCTAGCTGTAAATAACCCTATGATGTTAAACAGCTTAAGACTGACGAAAAATAGCCTGTTAGGTAATGTGCTTGGTAGTGGGCGTGCTCAAATGGCACTTTTGACTGTTGATGTTAATGCCCACCTAGACCGTGCAACCACAAGTCTTTCATTTTTAGAAAGTACGGTTAAAACAACGGTAGGTTTGCATCCCGTAACAGGGGCTTTGATAGCTGCGGGTGATAGAGGAAAATATTACAGTTTACGTGCAACTACGAAGTTAGCTTATCAGACAGGAAGAATTTCTCACGATCAGGCTTGGGAGTACAGTGCACGCTTGGATAATATAGCTATTGAGAATAACTACAATACAGGTAGTAGTATTGCAGATATCGCTAGTGTGATAGCTGGGCCAAAAGCTAAAGCGGCTAAGATATTTAATCAAGCTACACAGGCACAGGCAGATTATACAGTAAGTACTATTTCATCGCTTAACCCTATTAACGCGAGAACGGAGAGTAATAATCCATACAATTTTGCGAAGTACTACGAAGCAAGAGGTAATTAAAAAATACATGGAAATAAGAATATGAACGAAGAGTGGTTAGCCTTACTGATACCGGCGTGTATGCTTCTTATTCTTTTGGTTTTTATATTCTTTTTTGGTGTCTACTGTTCGGAAGATAATGACGACCGTAAATGCCAAATTAGAAACTTCTTGGAATCAATTTATGATATTAATTTGACTAGCAATAGATCTATAGACTACAGAATAGTTATTATTATTATTGTTTTTATTACACCATTTATTCTTTTTGGTTTTTTCATTGGATACTTTCAATCGAAAATGAAAAGCAGCGCTAGTAAATGGTTGGGTAACATCATCGCATTTCTGTATGCATTAGTGTTCTATGGTCTATACAGATACTATTTTTAAAACAAGTTTCTATACAACACATGGGACATATATGGACGCTCCGGTTCTGTCAAACAATAAAAACCCGCATTCTTAAAATGACTAAGAATGGTAAGTACTATTGTCAAACTCTTTTCTTCTGATAACGCCTTTTGTCGTTAAATAGGCGGTAACGAAGACATATATCCGGCGTCATTGAAGAGAGAATTGAGTTTCCCTCGCGCCCTAATGAGATCCGCACCTAGCCGCCTAAAACAGGCACTCAGTTTCAAGAACTATGTCCAAAAGCAATAGGGTCAGACTCGATTGAAACGACTGTTACACATTAAGGACACATGGCAAGGACACATGGCAAGGACACATGGGACAGGCGCTGCAAAAAAGAATAACTAGTTTTATCTTTTTCTTTGTCTGTTGTAATGATTTTAAATGTAGTTTTTTTGTAATAGATGAGTGTTGTGTGGTTTAAGGCTTTGAAAGTGGTGTTTTGCTTTTTTTAAGCCATAGCTGTCTGTGACTTGCTATAAGTCATGTTGTTTTTTTATTTGAGGTAGGTATTTTATAACGTAACTGTTTTTCTTTACACATGGGACAGGCACTTTTAAAAGAAGGGTTGCTGGTT
>AEVK01000340.1 GCA_000209515.2 gamma proteobacterium IMCC1989 | reverse complement strand
TTTATACCATAAGCAAAAGCCACTACTATCCCAATAGAGTATTTTTAATTTATCTCGCTGTTTGTTACAGAATACAAACAGCGATGAATCATAGAGCGTTAGATTCATGCTCTGCTCTACGATAACACTGAGCCCGTTGATTGATTTTCTGAAATCGACAGAGTCACGGTGTAAATAAACAGAACCAACATCGACAAACATTTTCATGCGAGTGACGCCATTAAT
>AEVK01000341.1 GCA_000209515.2 gamma proteobacterium IMCC1989 | reverse complement strand
AAACCAAAAAATATCGCCTACCATGATGTGATTCAACGTACCGATGATCGAGCCAAAGTAAGCACCCCGATTTTCATTTAACTCACTGGCACTTAACGTTTCTGCCGCCTGATAGAGACTGACATTCATCCACTGATTGTATAAAGCCAATCGTTGAAAGCTTATTTCAAAAGACATAATTTTCCTTAGGTATATAAAGTGGGCTTGACCCAATACTAAGCATTTGCCTTTAATCATTCAAACGTTTAGTTAATGAGTAGTCATCGACACAAGCCCTGAAACACACTTAACTATAACAACAACCCCCCCCTTACATAAGCTTAACCCTGCCACATACACCGCTTAGCTCAAACAGTCATATTGTTAACAACTTTTACAAAAACACCCCCTGCACGGCCTTTTAACTCACAAAAGACTAGATTTTGTCGACACTTTTGGCGTAAACTGCTGAAAAAAGTAAAAACACTTAATTCTAAACACCTTATTGTCGACAAAATATGAATAAAGCATCGGATCAAACAATTACCAGTGAAATTAGCGAAAAGCTGATTAACGCTATTGTTAATGGCGAGATAGCACCCGGCAGCAAGCTAAGCGAACCTAAGCTTGCACAGCAATTTAATATTAGCCGAGGGCCGTTGCGAGAAGCGATTCGGCGCTTAGAAGGCCTTAATTTGGTTTACCACGTGCCACGCGAAGGCGTGAAAGTGGTGACGTTAGAGCTTAAAGAGATTATTGAGATCTATCATGTTCGCGAAGCACTAGAAGGCCTTGCCGCGGGTTTAGCCGCCCGCAATATGGAACAAAAAGAAATTGATGAGCTGCATAAATTACTAGAATTACATGAACAATATATTGATGACAATGGCGAGTACTTTCGACAAGAGGGCGATTTTGATTTTCATTATAAAATTATTCAAGGGAGTAAAAACCAACTACTTATCAAGCAACTCTGTCACGAGCTATACCACTTAGTGCGCATGTTTCGTTATCAAACACGCAAACTTAAATCACGTACACAACAAGCGCTTATCGAACACAAACAATTAGTTAACGCGATAGAGCAGAGAGATGAACAGCTGGCAGAATTATTAATGCGCCGCCACATATCGCGCGCACGCGAAAACATTGAAAGTAAATGGCAAGAGAATGAAACGTAAAATGAAAAGCAAAATGAATACACACTCAGATTCAATCTCACTGTGAGGACACCATGAATAACGATTCACCCGGAAAAAAATTTCGCCAAGCACTCGCTGATACACAACCGCTACAAATTGTCGGCACGATTAACGCCTACACCGCAATGATGGCAAGCCAAGTTGGCCATAAGGCTGTTTATATTTCTGGCGGCGCTTGTGCGAACGCCTCTTACGGCTTACCCGATTTAGGTATGACTAGTCTTAATGACGTACTTGAAGATGCCCGTCGTATTACCGCTGCGGTAGATACCCCACTCATGGTGGATATTGATACTGGCTGGGGGGGTGCATTTAATATTGCTCGCACAGTTAAAGCGATGGAAAGCGCAGGCGTTGCCGCCGTACATATTGAAGATCAAATAGCACAGAAACGTTGCGGCCATCGCCCTAATAAAGAAATTGTTAGCGAGCAAGAAATGGTTGACCGCATTAAAGCTGCAGTAGATGCAAAAACCAATGATGATTTTTTTATTATGGCGCGCACAGATGCCTACGCCATTGACGGCCTTAACGCAGCAATTGATCGCGCAGCCGCTTGTGTGGAAGCCGGTGCCGATGGCGTATTTGCCGAAGCCATGGCAAGCCTAGAAGAATACACTGCATTTAAAGATCGCATTAATGCACCGCTACTCGCCAATATGACAGAGTTTGGCATGTCACCGTTATTTGATACCAGCGAACTCGCCAAGAGCGGTGTTGATATGGTTCTGTATCCATTAACTGCGACGAGAGCCATGCACAAAGCGGCAGAAATGGTCTATAAAGATGTATTAGAGAAAGGCCACCAAAAAGATATGGTCGAGCACATGCAAACTCGTATGGAGCTTTACGATTACTTAAATTATCACGACTACGAACAGCGCTTAGATACTTTATTTAGCGAGAAGAAATAATACGAAATATAAAACACAAAACACAAAACACAAAACAACGTCATTCTGGAAAGCACTTTTCGCTTATCCAGAATCTAGCGTGCTTCATCGCTGACTAGATACCGGGTCAAGCCCGGCATGAAAAAAGCATTATCCAAAAAGGGCAATCGGGATATTTTTCAAAAGAAATTATCCATAGAAAGCCATCACTATTATTGCTACCAAAAATAGCAAGAGGAGAAAAACATGACAGAGAAAAAAATTGGCGGCGCAGGCTTACGAGG
>AEVK01000342.1 GCA_000209515.2 gamma proteobacterium IMCC1989 | reverse complement strand
AATCACCTAGTACCAACACTGCACCCTCATTTATATTTAGGTTGCCGCCAGAGTGATAATAATCACCCGGTATCAACACTTCACCCTCACTTACATTTATATTTAGATTGCCGCCAGAGTGGTGATAATCACCTGGTATTAACACTATCCCCTCATTTACATTTAGAGTGCCGCCAGAATGCGTGATGGCGCCACCAATATCGAGTGTTCCTCCAGAAAGCTTTAGTTCACCACCTGATAAGATCACTTCGCCACCAACCGTCAGTGAAT
>AEVK01000343.1 GCA_000209515.2 gamma proteobacterium IMCC1989 | reverse complement strand
AATAATAGTGATGCGGGTGTTGAGTTTGCTACGGCGGCATATGTGACTCAAGAGCTGATTTTCACGCAGACGCCGATTATCAATGCAGCGAACCTGACTCTGGCCGGGACGAAGGTTATCAATGGTGGTGTGTGGCCTTATGATTTAACCATTAATCACAATATGGTATTGCAACAGGAGCAGACGATTACCGGCAATCTTTATGTCACTGGTAGTTTGGATCTCAACGGGCATTCACTGACGGTTGGTGGCGAAG
>AEVK01000344.1 GCA_000209515.2 gamma proteobacterium IMCC1989 | reverse complement strand
CGAAAAACGCAGCCGCTTAACCGAGCGTTATGGGTAAAAAAGTAATGGTATTCTTAATTATATTAACAATAATCAGTATGGCCTTATGGCTTGCTTTTAGAGTAGGGTACTTTGTTTTAGATAGAAATGTGTTTGGGTTTCAAATAAATCCAATCGTACGAAATGGTGAGATTAAAAATATCAACCAATACCGAATTGTACATAACTATGTTGAAATGAAGTTCGAAGAAGATCCTGACACATTTGAAAATAACCCATTAATGAAAAAGTTAGATAAGATGATGGGAGAGTTCCATTAATAATACCCATAACAAGGCGTTCAAAATCGCCTACGGCTCGGACTGCGAAAAGCGCAGCCGTTTAACGCGGCGTTATAAGGCGCTTAAAGATTTTTGTAA
>AEVK01000345.1 GCA_000209515.2 gamma proteobacterium IMCC1989 | reverse complement strand
AAAGCGATGAGTGTACGAGCATATCGGCGGTGCTGCGGTTGCAGGCTACGGGGATGTTCCAGACGGCGGCGATGCGTAATAATGCTTTTACGTCTGGGTCGTGGGGCATTGGCTGGAAGGGGTCCCAAAAGAAAATGAGCATGTCGATACCGCCTTCGCTAATCTTTGCTCCTAGCTGTTGATCGCCGCCTAATGGCCCGCTAATTAATTTATGCACTCTTAATGGTGTGGAGGCTTCTACTTTTACGCCGGAAGTCCCTGTTGCATACAGCACGTGCTTTGCTAATAGCACTTTATGTTGTTGGCACCATTCTATGAGTGTTTTTTTACAGTTGTCGTGTGCGACTAGGGCAATGTTTTTTTGTTTGGGTGAGATGATTTGTTTTTGCTTCATGAGGGGTATCTTGTTATTTTTAGTGTCGGCTCGTTATATGCGCTAGCATAAAAATTGAGTTATTAGCCTATTTGATACCTGTGTTCAGTCATAGTGGCTTT
>AEVK01000346.1 GCA_000209515.2 gamma proteobacterium IMCC1989 | reverse complement strand
TATCAGGATGCCAAAGTTTACGAGAATTAGAGGCGGGAGAACTCCTTGCATTATCAATCCATGCAAGGAGTTCTTGCCCTATGAGTATTTATTCCCGACAGCTATGGGATCAAGCCCGGTATGATATTAAGAGTAGGGTGTTTATCTAGTTTGCTAAGGCAATGAAGGCGAACGAATCACCGCCAGCTTAGTCACTTGCATTTCTTCATAGGTATAAGGAATTCCCCCAATGCCGTGGCCAGAATGTTTGAGTCCAGCAAATGGCATCCAGTCCACGCGGAAGGCGGTGTGGTTGTTGATCATCACGGCTGCTGCGTCAATTTGGGTGTAGATGTGTAAGGCTTTATCAATATTCTTGGTAAAGAGCGCCGCTTGGAAAGAAAACATCAATGAGTTGGCTTCTTTAATCGCTTCATCCACTTCATCATAGCTATAGACGCAAATAACGGGGCCGAATACTTCGGTTTTACTGATGGTGCAGTCTTTGGGCGGATCTAGTAATACGGTGGCTTCGTAGCAATTGTTATCTAAGCGTTTACCACCACAAATC
>AEVK01000347.1 GCA_000209515.2 gamma proteobacterium IMCC1989 | reverse complement strand
GTCGTTTTCGTCGCCTTCGTTCCCTTCGTCTGCGCTATCAACACCAGCATCAAGACCAGCAACTACAGCGCCTGCAGCAACAGTAACCGTACCAGAGACGCCTGAGGAATTAACATCAGAGTCGATAGTATCGTCAGAACCTACATTTTGAGTGGTAAATTCTTTGCCGTCTGGAGTTTCGAATTTAACTTTATAGTCACCTGGAGCCACATTGTTAAAGGTGTAATCACCGTTAGCATCTGTTGTCGTGGTTACCGCTTGGCCGTTTGCATCTAGTATTGGATTGCCATTTACATCTAGCAGGCTAACGGTAAGATCGGCAACAACAGGCTCTGTTACTACTTCTTTACTTTGCAATTTCACATTATCGATGATCGTACCGATACTGTCTGATGTACCCACGCCTTTCAAGTCGATACGTGTGTTACCTGCATCCAAATCAATCTCAAACGTTAACGTTTGCATGTTTTGTGATGTAGGGTAAACCGTCTGCTGTGCCACACCATCAATATAAACGGTAAAGCCATTGGTGCTTGCATCAGTACCGCGCATTGCGTAATCAACACTGAATTGATAAGTACCGGCTTCAGTGACATTCACTTCTTGGCAAATAATGGCATTAGCATGAGCATCGAGCTCAACTACTGCATTATCTGCAGCGTTAATTGTTCCACCAACCGCACCTTCTTGAACTTCTATCTTGTCTTGAAGTGCAACCCAGCCTTCAATATTGTCGAAAGAACCCCAGTTACCATTTTGAAGTGCACCGTGGCTTTCAAAATCACCGTTAACAACAAGATTATGACCTAACACACACATCTCATCGTCGATGCCGTTATCGTTAACATCTTCGAACACATGACCAGAGATTGAGCCAACTTCATCACCTTCGTCGCCCTCATCACCTTCATCGTTCTCGTCGCCCTCATTCCCTTCGTCGTTCTCG
>AEVK01000348.1 GCA_000209515.2 gamma proteobacterium IMCC1989 | reverse complement strand
AAAATAACTAACGGCACCAAAAACGAAACTGCGGAACAGCAAATACAGTAATTTTTTAATGCCGTGATAGCTAAACCATGCGGATTGGTTAAATTACATTACTTACTATTTTTATATCTTTAAATTTAAAATCGCTTTCTAACGTTTTGCTAAGGGGCACACGGAGCAACGCGTAGTGTGTCCCACGGAAGCCACGTTTTTTTGTGGCTGGAGTAAACTTTAGCAACTTGTTAGGTAGCTTGCTTACAAGCACTATGTAACGCGCTGGCAATAATTACAACTATGTTTGAAAATTGCTGTTTAGGGCTAAATTCTTTATGTTTGGTTACGGTTAAGTCATGCTTTTTTGCAACTTTTGAGACATATGAATTAACGGTTTCTTTAATTTCACCATCTAGGCTTGCATATAGATTGTTAGTATCTTCTACGGTAATTTCAGTTTTTAAATTGTGAGCGAAATTATTCCTTATTGATCCTAACGAATTTAGGCATTTTTCAAACCTAGGATCTAAGCCCATAGTCATTGCCATTAATACCAGATCGCTATAATCGAGTTTGATTTTTTTTAAAATGCTTATTGCTTATAACTAATGAAGAGATAAGCTGATTTAGGTATTGTTCAATAATAACGTGTGATCGTATTACTACACCTAGATCATCTTCTCCCTCTAGCGCATCAAATAATGATGATGGTAATTTATCCATGAGCTACCTAACGCCGTTGTAATTTGCAGATATGGAGCTGATGGTTTTTGAGCTAGCGTAGCGATAAGCACAAAAACGAGCAGCGGAATAGCTGTCAAATTGACAACTTTGTTATGTTTTTATTAATGCAAAATAAATTAAAACTGATATTACAATACAAGCTATATAAATTATATTTAACACCTTACCTTTTGCACCTACTACAAAACCAGAAGCCAGCTGAGAAATAATTGCGGCGACTATTAAGACTGTACCAATGAGTGAATTAAGGTTTGGAGACAACAAAAAAACAGGCCCAAAAATTATGAATAATAAAGACCAAATTCCAAACCTACGAGACCAGCCAGTACATTTTATTATCCTATATATTGCTGCAATTACATGAACAATAGAGGGCATTACAATTATAGCGGCCATCACTATTAAAATAGAATTATGACTACTTAATACGCTTTCAGCTACTGATGGGTTTATTGGTTCATACATACTCTTTCCTTTTTAAACATAACGCCACTGTAAACGGTTGGCGAAGCA
>AEVK01000349.1 GCA_000209515.2 gamma proteobacterium IMCC1989 | reverse complement strand
GAGTCTATTATTGCGAAAGCCTAGCGCTTATTGTTTTATGGAATTTATTTTTTTGACGTATTGTGCCTTACCAATATAGTAATTAGCGTAGGGTTTATGCACAATCGCTTTGATTTATTCACGTTAAAATTTAGCCTATAATGCCAAATTTCAACCCTGACAATATCCTTCATTTATACCTTGGGAATATACCTTGAGCAAGATACAAGCCATTCGCGGCATGAACGATTTATTGCCGCAGCAGTCTGCCACTTGGCAGTATCTCGAATCTGCTGTTTCATCCATACTTGATCAATATAATTACAAAGAAATTCGTTTTCCTATTATGGAAACTACGGACTTGTTTAAGCGATCTATTGGTGAAGTCACTGATATTGTAGAGAAGGAAATGTATACCTTTGCGGATCGCAACGGTGACAGTGTGACTCTGCGACCAGAAGGTACGGCATCGTGTGTAAGAGCCTGTGAGCAGCATGGTTTACTTTACAACCAAACACAAAAGCTATGGTATCACGGCCCCATGTTTCGCTACGAGCGTCCCCAAAAAGGGCGGCTAAGACAATTTCATCAGATTGGCGTAGAGACTTTTGGCTTTGATGGGCCGGATATCGATGCGGAACTATTACTGTTGACTGCGCGTCTTTGGAAGCAGTTAAAAATAAATCATGCGGTCGTCTTAGAGATTAATTCCTTAGGGACACCCGCTTCCCGTGGTCGCTACAAGGCGGCACTTATTGACTATCTCAACCCACTAAAAGGGCAGTTAGATGAAGATAGTCAGCGAAGGTTATCGACCAACCCTCTTCGTATATTGGATAGTAAAAACACTGATACGCAAGCATTGTTGGCAGATGCTCCTCAATTACATGACTTTATTGAAGACGAAGCTAAAGCACATTTTGTTGCCTTAACCGATATTTTAAAAGCAGCAGATATTCCTTACCGAGTGAACCAGCGTTTAGTGAGAGGTTTGGACTATTACGACTATACCGTCTTCGAATGGGTGACAGATCAGTTGGGTGCTCAGGGTACCGTGTGTGCAGGCGGGCGTTATAATGGTTTGGTAGAGCAGTTAGGCGGGCGACCGACCGCAGCAGTGGGCCTTGCAATGGGAGTAGAGCGCTTGGTGTTGTTGCTCGAAACCCTAAATGTTTTACCCGATAATGTCGCTTCTACTCCGGATATTTATATTGTTTCGGTTGGTGATGTTATGCCATACGCTTTAAGCGTTGCAGAGAAGTTACGTGATGATTTGCTCGATGCGAATATCTGTAGTCATTTTGGCGGGGGTAGCTTTAAAAATCAAATGAAGAAAGCAGATAAAAGTGGTGCCAATATGGCGTTAATTATTGGCGAAGACGAAAAGCAACAGCAGTTGCTGACGGTTAAATACTTGCGTTCAGGTGATCCGCAAAAAACCATCACCGTTGAAGAGTTTATTACTTTATTTAAACACAGAAATTAACACTGAAATGTGGCAAAATAACCACCTTTCTTGATAAAAATAACCCATTAGCCAATGCTTTATTGGCATTTTAGGAGACCATTAACGTGGCAGACCATCTAACAGAAGAAGAACAATTAGAACAATTTAAAAATTGGTGGAAAGCAAATGGAGCATCACTTGCTATTGCTGTATTAGTGGGGCTAATTGCTTACTTTGGTTTTCAGTGGTGGCAGAACCATCAGCAGCAGCAAGCAGAACAAGCATCTGCTTTATATAGTGAGTTAGTAGAGGCAATAGAAGCTAACCCAGTTAGCGGCGCACCTGTTTCTGACGAAAATAAACAAACGGCATATTATATAACTGAGCAACTTCAAACTAGTTATGCTGGCTCGCAGTACGCCGTTAATGCCAGTTTATTCGCAGCTAAAATGGCTGTCGATGATAAGAATGTTGAGGCCGCTGAAAAAGCACTGCAATGGGCGGTGGATAACAGTAATGATGCATTAAAAGGTATCGCTAGCCTACGCTTGGCTCGTCTGTATGTGTCACAAGAGAAATATGACGATGCATTAGCGCTAATTGACACTAAAAGTGAAGCATTAAAATCACTCAACGCAGAGTTACGCGGCGATATATTGTTAGCGAAAAATGATGTTAGCGGCGCGCGCGATGCCTACCAAGAGGCGATTGATAATGTAGGTGAAACGGCAAGTTTTAGACGTCAGCTACTACCAATCAAATTAGCTAATTTAGCACCTGCTGGAGAGTCGTGAACATGCGTATTGTTTTATTTGCTCTAGCATTATTAAGTTTGTCTGCCTGCTCTTGGTTTAAAGAGAAGGTAGAAGAACCCGAAAAGCTAATGAAGCATGCAAATAATGTTGAACTAAAAACGCGTTGGACAAAAACCGTGGGCGATGGCTTAGGTGAACTTTATCACCTTGTTAAGCCAGCTATTACCGCAGATACAGTATACGCGAATGATGTTTATGGTCGAATTTATGCTTTTGATCGTGATACGGGAAAGCAGAAGTGGCAAAAAAACTTAAAAGTTGAAATGTCTTCCGGCGTCGGTCTTGGTAATGGCGTTATTTATATTGGTACATTAGAAGGCGACGTAATTGCGCTGAGCCAATTGGATGGAGACGAAATCTGGAGAGTGGATATCGCTAGCGAGATTTTAGCTCCGCCCCAAACCAATGGGAAAGTGGTTATTGTTCAAACGAATGAAGGCAAGCTATACGGTTTAAATGCGAGTGATGGTAGTTTTATTTGGCGTTACGAGGCGAAGCTGCCGTTATTAACATTAAGAGGAACGGCTACCCCACAGGTGTTCGGCAATAATTTAATCACCGGTTTTGCCAATGGTAAGATTGCTGCATTTTCTGCAGAAGATGGTGTTCTATTTTGGGAGAGGCGAGTAGCCTATCCTCAAGGTATTACAGAGGTTGAAAGGGTTGTGGACGTTGATGGTAGCCCCATCATTAGTGACCAAACAGTCTATTCCACTAGTTATAACGGTTATCTTACGGCTATTGCCCCTAACGGACGTATACGTTGGACGCAAAAAGTGTCCAGTCACCAAAGCCCATTGGTCGTTGACGGACGTGTATTTGTTGTTGCTGCTGACGGTGTTTTACATAGTTACGATGCAGAGACCGGCTTGCCTTTGTGGAACAATAACTTACTGTTGTACCGTAAATTATCAGCGCCACAAAACTTGTCAGGTTTTGTCGTGGTGGCTGATT
>AEVK01000350.1 GCA_000209515.2 gamma proteobacterium IMCC1989 | reverse complement strand
CTGCCATAATATTACCCTCACACCCTCAAGAAAAAACTAACACCAATAAAAACTGGATTTATATACAGTACTTTAGGCGGGCAATTATGTCAACGCCGAATCTGCTAATGATGACGGACACTAGAGCGAAACGTAGTCGAACGTTAGTTGTGTTTAGGTCTTAGCGTCTGATCGATACTGTAGAAGTAAACCGATAAGCTCATGGTCTTTAGCGACCACTTCCAAGGCTTCGTTTAAACTTGGGCGCTGCGGAAGTAAAATATTAAATTTGCTCTGCAATACCTCAATTACTTGGCTATCAATGGCAGGATCAATATCCATACCGGCAAAGATAGCTATACGTTGCCTTATAAATGCTTTATTCAATTTTTATTGTTCCTGTTTTGGGTGTTTTTATTAGTTCTTAAATGTCGCTTTTCGGCCAAAAGCGGACGTTCAGATTATTGGTTATATTAACGCCGAGCTCTGCGGCAAACTTGAAGCGCAGAGGAAAATTTGTCTGACAGCAGCGCCTTGTTACACGATACTCGAACACAAACAGGCCTGTTATTCAAATCGTTGTTCTCGCTGGTTGTATTCGTCCGACTCGCGGTCTCTTCTCTCTCTAATTGACTTATTTAAAAGAGAAAGCTTATCCTTTGCAATCTTTTGCACCTCAGGTAAGTCTTGATCTAGTAGGTCTGCGAACGCCTTCGATCGAACTTCAAGGATGTCGGCAAGTGAACCTGACCACACATCAGAAAAAGTCCCGGAGAAAATAGTTTCAACTATAGCGACTTTATCCTCTGCGGCATCTAAAAGTGATGTGATATGTTTACTAAGAGCTACATTCTTTGGATTGTCTAGAGTATGTGACTCCTTGTCTAAGGACGTATATGCCGAAACAGCACTTGCTACTTTCTGGATCTTATTTTGATTTCCATTACACCAATCTAGCACACGCTCAATCGGAGTTGAATTTAAAGGAGAGCTAATACGATTAACCCTATTCTTGAAAAGCAAATCTATAAGTTGCTCGCTTTTCTCACTATCAATGAATACTCTATCCAATACATATTCAGGATAGGTTTTCACCAAATACACTATGATATTTTCTAATTCGAAGCCAGATAAGCGATATACCTCTACGCCGTCACAAAGCAAGTTAACAATATCGCGAATTTCTTTCTCAGTTGCGGGTTCTGATAAACACTCTTCAATAACTCGGTCCATTCCATGAGACTGTCGTCTGCTTATTTCATCCCTGTGCATTGAAAGAAATTTAAAAACAGCAAGCCTACCAACTGATCTTAACTCATTGCTAGGATTATAGCTGCTACCCTTAACCTTAAAGAATCGCATGCTTAATATTTCAATTGTTGTAAATACCCCATCAGCTAAATTATTAATTGCGCCAAGTAGCTTTGATAAATCATCATCACATATAGGTTCATGAATTTGACCATACATTATCTGCTGGAAGCGCCAAGCTTCCAATTCACCAGCCAACGCTAATTCTATGAGCTTTTTTGTACCCCAAGGTGCTATCGGCGTTGCAGAAAGAATATCAACGAAATACGGTTTTAACTTAGGTACATCCAAGACAGACTCTTGGAGTATCCGTGACAAACTAGTATTATCTACATGAACGCCAGCAATAAAGCCGCGAAAGAGGTTAGTTTGAACTAATTGCAATTCTTGCTTTTGCATCAACTGAACCAGCGTATCAAAGCTTGCTCTTTGATCAGATGAACCTTTAGCCAACCCCTTGCCGAATGACCAAAGCGCATTGATATTTTCTTTCCAAAGCCTTGGTGCCAACTTTTCAAGATACTCAGGTTCAGATACAGCTAACTCCCCTAATTTTTCTATTTTACTGTGAATTTCTTCTGAATTTTCGGTGAAATCCCCACCTCTCACCCCTATGTGATCCCAGGTGTTAGTTAGTGCATAAGCTTCGATTTCAGAATAGGGATCAGTCGGTGCCGCTAAACGTTCTATCTCCTCAATCTTTTTCAATAGTTCGGGAGTGTGGTTCTTTCCGTTATAATGGATTGTTTTTTTAATCGATAGCCAAATATCTGGCCACTGACCATCAACAGCATGTTTGCGTACAATGCTTTCCAAAAACTCAAAACAACCTGCATAAGTCCATAACCCTGCAAAATGATTCGCCAGTAGCCCCTTTGCCCAGTTAGCTTTGGACTCACTTTTAGATTCTAAAAGTGGCACTAACAATTCAGCAAAACCTAAGTACCAATCCAATCTTTCTTTATTTGTTTTCGGCTCCCATCCATAGTTCCTGCTTCGAGCACCAAAATCAAAATCACCAAATGAGGACCAGTGAGAAGCCTGAAAAGCAGATCGGAAAATTTCTTTTGCAATTTCTAGTTGTCTCGCATCATCTGAATCCAACATTCTTTTGACAAAAGAATGCCTTCGTGTGGGCGTAGCCTGTGTACCTGAGAGGTGTAATGAAAAAAGGCTCGACAATTGGCTGACGATACTATTGTTATTCTCTCCAGGTTTTTCTGTTTCAGAAAAACGAAGGATTAACCCAGCTGCGCGATCAAAGTACTGATCATCGTATGTAATCTTTCGAAGTAGTTGAACAAAAACAGAGAAATTCTGATTATTTCGAGAGCAGAATCCTTGGGTTTCCGAAGCAGTTTCGATAGCAGCTAAAACTACATCTGGAAAAACAGGTGCGATATGGCTTAGAGCCGCAAGTAACTCAGCATCACACACTGCGAGGTTGTGAAATGGCCCATCAACCTTCATCCACGTATAAGCGAGTTGACGAGCTGGTTCAAAATCATGTAAATACCCTAATCGGTGGGCACATGATTTGAATAGACGTAAATTATCACCCTTTAACAACTCGACATTAATTTGATCAGGATCTATGTTTTGAAGTGCTCTTCGTGCAAGACGATTAGCTAACGCATGTGGTAAAACTGCTCTCCAGCTTCCTCGCTGCTGTGAGAGCTGTCTCCGTAATAACTCTGCTTGATTACGATTTAACTTATTGCGCTCTAGTCCGCCAATTTTAGAAAGAGCGCTTAATTCATTGTTGAACTCTTGCATGCTTACATTAAAGGAATAAACTAGCGATAATACTTCTGCACTTTCAAGTAAACTTTCGACCGTTTCTTTTCTTTGATTAAATAGCCTCTGAAACAACTCTTCGTCAGAAAATTTTGCTAACGTCTCATCTGAATCTACTCGACTAGCCAATGCAATAGCAACGCGCGCATTCCCCCCAGAAAACTCTGCAACTTTATCGGAATTCACTCGCCCTAGAGACGAGAACCTTTTTTGAATAAGCTTGGAAACAGTCTGCTCACTTGAGGGCTCGATATGTATTACTTCCGTTTCTTCTGGGCGATCATCAGAAATGTCATATTCGATAGTAAGAAGGCTTAATTTAGCTTGATTTGATGATACCTGCTTTTGCAGCCTCCTATGAACATCTGGCGGGCAATTATCCAGAACCGCATAGCATGAAAAATCATTAGCTATTAAATAGGAAGCAAGCTCAGATGCTGTTGGGGATAGATCGTCACCAAGATCGGCATAAATTACATTTGCTTCCGGCAAAGGTTTTTCACATACATCATCCTCAAAAAGTGCTTGTGCAAAGCGTGTTTTTCCAACTCCAGATAGACCGGTTATGCGAACCACTGAACCTGCTTTAAGTAATCTTTCACGCACAAGCCTGATTCCATCAGAAATCGCTATAGGTGTTTTTTGGTTTGAATTTAAATCGATAACGCAGGGATGTTTGTCCATTAAAAACTCATCATCTTGATCTGCCGGGGTAGCGGTCCATTTCCCAAAAGGAAACCATCCAGCTAGAGGCTTCCCTAACCTAGAGCGAACCCATAAAGCAACGCCAGGAAACTGCCTCAACCATGCGCATAGCCTATCTCTTCCATAGAAATCGAGGAGAAGTGCATCACTATTTGGCAAATCTTCGAGGGCTGATTTCATACCAAGAATGCGTTCAGACAGCATTTTATCCGAGCAATCATCCTTGCCACTAACAATTACATAAGCGCCTTTTTTAGCTAACAAGTCACCTATAACAGATTTTACTTTTCCTTTTTCAAGCATTTCCTTTTTACAGGCAGCTTTGCTC
>AEVK01000351.1 GCA_000209515.2 gamma proteobacterium IMCC1989 | reverse complement strand
CTTGAGGGTGTGAGGGTAATATTATGGCAGTGATAGCTGTGTGGAAGTGTGATCGGGATAACAGTATGTTTACAAATAAAAAAGATGCGGAAGAGCATGACAAAATGCTTGAGCTAGCGGAAAACATTACCGCATTAATTGAGTCCAATATCGACGGCATTGATGAGAAGCATAGCGAGGCCATTGGTATATTGTTATCAAAGCATCGTGAGAACTTAGCTAAGGCCTGTAAAGGCAAGCCAGAGGCATTGTTGGATTCGCCGTTAGAAGAGGCCAAGGCTAGCGATAACAGCGTGGTAACCTCTATCACAGCGGCTTAGTCAGCCGGACGTTGTTACAGATAGCTGCGAATAAACGCGCAGCTATCATTTTTATCTCAAATGTTGGCGCTAAGCGTGTAAAATTCGCTTACTTCGCCTAACTTAAGTTAGTAGTTTCCTTAGCTGCTAACAAGCATATGAGTCCTTCCAATGATCTCACGTAAATATCACAAAATCGTCTTTTCGTTCTTTATGGCATTATTTATGTCGGGAGTGATGTCTTTTGCTATTAGTATTTTCAACGTAGGCATGGTGGCAAATATCATCGCCATTTGGCTGCAAGCATGGAGCTTTGCTTTTTTTATCGCGTTCCCCACTATTATTACCATTTCACCCATTGTCCATAAATTGGTTTCGTTGGTTTTGGATGAAGAAAGTGATAGCTAATAGTTATATTAAATAAACCTGTTTCACTATAGGGGGGGAATATATATTTCTTCCCTTTTTTGTATCTAAATATAAAGGGATTGTAGTAGTTGTTAATAAATTGATAGTGACCACAAAGTGTCCACGTTGAAAAAACTCAATAGAGCCAAAAACAGTATTAAGCTTGTGTTTTTAAAGGTATTTTGTGGTTTTTAGGCAAGCTTGTCTTGTGCAGGTGTGGTTTTTATTTGTAAGTTGTTGATTTTAAAGGGAATAAATGGTGCCGGGGCCGGACTTGAAAAATAATCTTAAGTAACTGTTAAATATGAATATTTAATGATATGTATTTATATGGTACCAGCAATGATACCAGCATTTATATGTTTAAATTGTAATGTGTAGAGTCTATAGCTCCAACCTTTGGTGTGAATTAACTACTAATAGGCTTTATGTCAGCATGAGCCTTGCCTGATCGTAATTTTTCTTCGACTTTTTTAAGTTCCTCTTTTTTATCCTTTATCGTTTTTCTTATTTTCTTCAGTTCACCTTTTACTTCTGCATAGTATTCATAATGCTGGAAAATTAGTAGTTCAAGCGTCTTGTTTTGTGGTTTTCGCTCTCTCTTTGAGAGAATGACAAGTTGTTTATGAGCATCATTACTCAAAACAAAAGTGTACTGTTTTTTTCCTTTCTTCGGATAACTATTTCTAAGCTTCCCTTGATTCCATGATTTTCTCATTTTAGAAATAAGTTCTCTATCCGTAGCTGTATCTACAATTTGATTTATAAAATCTGAAATTTGGTATCTCGGATTCCACTCGTGAAAAGCTCTTGAATCAGCATATTCGGAAAGCCCCTTTCTTTTATCAAGGTAGTTACTAATCCAAGTACACATTTGAGGATTATTCAAATCTATCCAAGAAGTGAATTTACTTGTTGAGTTCATTATTTCACCAATATTTATTGCGAATAGTGTGAGTATATCAATTTTCTACATAGTAGCACTACAATGTAGCACTACAATGTAGCACTACTATGTAGCGGTGCTTAGCTTGACCTGTAGGTTTTTACAGGATAGATTGTTTTATTTTTAGGTTAAAAAATAATGAATTTAGTGAATTTGTCTTTAGCTTTAGGTAAGGCTTCTCCTGAAATTAGGTTCTTCACTATCCTTTTTTTACGCGAGTTTAACAGCGGTGTTGAGTACACGAATAAAACAATATTAGAGCTATCTAATGATATGGGGGTTACAAAGCAACTAGTGCAGGACGGAGTGGCCTACCTCCTTAAAAAGAGGCTGTTGACCTTCGAAAAGGTTGGTTATGGTGTCAATAGCTACAAACGACATTATTTTTTAACAACAGAGGCTTATGAGCTGATGCAGGGCGATGAAAATTTCCTAGGGCATAGCCATAAAAATGTAATTAATAGTTTGCTCTCAAAGGCATGGCGCGATGAGAAGGGTAAAAAATTGAGAATATCAAACAGGCTATTATTAATAGTGATGTTATTTAAAGCTGATGTATCTGGAGTGGTAAGAGGAGTAGGGCGCTCAGAGCTACGTCAATTGACCGGACTGAAAAAGGATGGTCTTACATCACAAATAAAGAAGCTTTTAGATAATGGCTGTATCAGGTTTTATGTTTCAGGTATAACTCACAAATTGCTGTTTGGGGCAGCTGCAGGTGTATATTTTCTCAACTTAGCCAAACTACAGCATAATGGTAGCTCGGGTGGAATTATTATTCAGCTCCCCGAGTGTTTAAGTGCGAACGAATTGATAACCAACACTATTAGAGGTCTAAACAGATATCCGCTATACGGACATAAACTAATCACTAAGAAAGTAATTGACTTGGAAGTAGCTAAACAAGGAAAGAGTGTTATGCAGGAGATTTTTAGGCAAAACGGAACTCCTAGACTTCACCAACATATGGCATCAAAAATTAATCGACATGCCTCATATTTACTGTCATATTTCTGGAAAGAACTCTCAGAAGAGGCGACAAATTATCACGAGGAGTTAATTAATGAGATCGATGAAGATTTAACGCTCAACACATCTGCCTCAAACTCCACACGATCAAACAAGGAGAGCGCAATAGTACAGTGGATCAGTATAATGGTTGTTGATTTAGCTACTACTATTATGACTAATATGAGCCTCCAGAAAAAATCTTCATTGATATCTTTCAAGGATATGAATTACTCAATACTTCCTGATAATCATTACGCTAATCGTATCGCTATAGAGGCGCACCCTAAAGGTAATGAGGAAAGCTTAAAGGGGTGGGCGCTTATTGAGCCATCCAGAAATAGAGAGTTATTGGTATTCAGTAACGAAAACCTAAGGTCAGAGAAAGAGCTTTCTGACTCTACCACAGGCAAAATCAGTCACAAGTTAACTTCAGAGTGAAATACGATATTAATCTTTACTGAGCCCTTATGATTGCTAGCTTTATTGCAGGGAATACAAACCAAGCACTGTAATATACATTATGTATAAAGTTAGATTAGACACATAAGCCAATAAAAAAATACAAGTCTGACTCCTCCTATGAGAATAATTCATAGGAGGAACACATGACTAAATACATTGAACATCACGGCTCATTAAACCCATTACACTTAGCCAGAATAGAGTTAACCGTTGATAAAGCGATAGCTGAGTTCCCTAAGACAATTGCTATTAGGTTTGATTTAAGGTTCCCTTTTGGTATTGATTCAGACAATCCACAATTTTTTTTCAATAGTGATGCCAGAGTTATATCTAGATTTTTTGACTCACTCAAAGCAAAAATACAAGCTGACCTTTCTAAGAGGGGTATGTAGTGGCACACTAAATTTGGCCAC
>AEVK01000352.1 GCA_000209515.2 gamma proteobacterium IMCC1989 | reverse complement strand
GGGGTTTACCCCACTGGTATCGCCGTTTTTACCCAACGGAAAACCGTTGCACGTTCACGGTTTTCGCAAAGCATTTAATAATACCGCACAGAAAACTAGCGAGAAGTTAAACGCACTGGCTAGCACTGGCATTCCTTTAGTCGGTTTAGAACCATCAATGACGTTGGCTTACCGTGGCGAATATCAAAAAGCGACGGATAACGCCCCAACAGTGATGCTGATACAAGAGTGGCTTGTGACACAACAAAGCCAATTAGAAAAATATCAGTCTGGCGTCACCACACAATATAAACTATTGGCGCACTGCACTGAAAAAACCAATGCACCGGCTTCGATCAAACAATGGCAGGAAGTCTTCTCTGCATTAGGCCACCAACTCCATATTGTTAATGTGGGTTGCTGTGGTATGGCAGGGGCTT
>AEVK01000353.1 GCA_000209515.2 gamma proteobacterium IMCC1989 | reverse complement strand
TTATTGCGAGAAAAATGCATTGCGATGGTGAAGGCATTACCCAAACAATGGCGTAAACACTTTGTCCCGGTACCTAGCTGTATTGATAAAGCCTTAGGGCGTTTGTCACCTAAACAACATACTCTAAGTGACGGTTTAAGTGCGGAACTATTGCGACAAACTGGCGTAAAAATCCCCGATGAATTGTGGAATGATGTGACACTCGATAGTTATTATCAAATGAATATTATTGTGGTGGATCAACATCAAAAGAGAATTGATTCTGATCGTGATTTATCAGTACTTAAAGAGCGTTATCGTGATCATGTACAAGAGCATTTGCAAATCGTCGGTGATGACTTTGAACGTGAAAACCTAACTGAATGGGATTTTGGTGAGTTACCAGAAAGTTACGAAATTAAACAGCAGGGGATGAGCATTCGTGCTTATCCTGCGATAGTTGATCGCGGGCACTGTGTGGATATTAAACTATATGATAATCCACAAGAAGCCATCGTAGATAGCGTAAAAGGTATGGTGCGTTTAGCGGTACTCAGTCAAAAAGAGACTGTGAAATATCTACAAAAAAATCTTTTTAAAGGCAAAGAGCTGGGCTTAAGTGTGGTGGATATTGGTTCAAAAGAGCAGGTAGTTGACGATATTATTTGTGCCGCGGTTAAACAAGTGTGTTTTAGTGGGAAAGGCGATAATCTGCCTTTGTTTGAGCAATCCCCTTTGACTCAGGTGCTTATTCGTCATCAGTCCGAATTTTTAGTAGCGGTTGAACAAGGGCGGAGTCAAATAGTGGAGCGGGCAGAGGCCTTGGTTGCATGCTTAACAAAAGCCTTCACCCTAGTAGTGGCTATTAAAAAGGCCATCAAACAAGCAAAAAATCCTCTAGTGATGGCTTATGCGGCAGGTGATATTCAAGGCCAGTTACAACAGTTGTTTTATACTGGTGTGGCGTATAACACGCCTTATTTTGCATTACAGCAGTACCCACGTTACTTGCAGGCAATTCAACTGCGTTTGGATAAAGTGGCGGCTAATGTCAATAAAGATCGAGCATTAATGGCGGAGTTAGCACCATTAAACGCTCGTTGGGCAGATAAGGTTCAACAGTTGGGCTATGCTGAAGTAAGCCTACACTTAGAGTTAGAGGCTTATCGTTGGATGTTGGAAGAGTTAAGGGTTTCTTTTTTTGCCCAAACAGTGAAAACTGTGATGCCTGTATCAACAAAACGTCTCAATAAACAATGGAGCCTGTGTTAATATGGCGCTCTTTTTTTGATGTGCATAATTGGGTGCATTAATTATAGATTAAGCAAAGGATGTTCAGTGTAAGTGACGGTTTACCGCTGTTATATTTACTTAGAACAATGATTTTTACTCTTTATTCGTATATATCACTACTATATCATTATGAAAAACTATATATTTATTGTATTTGCTTCGGCTTTTTTATTCCTTTCGGGTTGTGCTTCTCAACCAGAAGGTAAGGGACAAGACCAATACGCCCATGCTGTTGACCCCTATGAGGGTTTTAATAGAACGATGTTTGGCTTTAATAATGGGGTGGATACTTATTTTTTGAAGCCGGTAGCGCAAGGCTATCAGTTTGTAATGCCTGATGTGGCTGAAACAGGGGTGAGTAACTTTTTTAGTAATTTACTCGAAATTAGAAATATTATTAATTCTCTGTTGCAGGGTAAAGGTGAGAAAGCCGCTAATTCTACGGGACGCTTTCTTTTTAACTCCACCATTGGCTTGGCTGGCTTATTTGATGTTGCCGGTGGTATAGGTCTTGAAAAACAAGACGGGGAAGATTTTGGCCAAACCTTAGGTGCGTGGGGAGTGGAATCAGGTTCTTATTTAGTTTTGCCTCTACTAGGGCCTGCCACTGTGCGTGACGGAGTGGGCATCCCTGTTGATATGTACCTTGATCCAGTGAATTATCACGATCAAAGTTCGGTGAGGGATAAGTTAACAGCACTGAAAGTGATTGATATTCGCGCAGGTTTATTAGATGCAGAAAAGTTAATTACGGGCGATAAATATGTGTTTATGCGTGATGCGTATTTGCAACGCCGTGAGTATTTAGTGAAAGATGGTGAAGTAAAAGATACTTTTGGTAGTGACGTTGAAGGTGATTTTTAGAGCCTTGCTTGCAGACCGTTTCGACCAAATAGTTGGTTACTGACTAATCCTTAAAAGGCACATAAATCTTGAATGTGCCTCTTTACTCACTATTCATATTCACTTTGTTTTTCTTCTTTTTTTCTGTTACTTTTTCCTGCTGCTATCACTTTTATGACATTTGGTGAGCCGCTATGAGGCTGCTACTATGTCTTTGTTGTCTATTACTTCTAAAATTTCTAGGCCTAACAAGCACTTATCTTCAGTTGCTTTTAATGATCGGGCTATCGCGCAACGAGCTTGAAACATAGGCTCCGATTTATCTTCAGGCAGTAATGTGACTAATAGCTCACTATTGACCGGTAATACACGGTTAACCGTGAGTAACATGCCGCTGCCACTAAGGTCATTACATACTCCTTGAGCTGCAATCCCCTCTTGTTCTACATGAACTTGTGCCGGAGTATTAATCGTCATACGAATAAAATCCCGCTTTTCTGAATAATCGCGTTTTATCATGATGGTTCCTTAAATAGTGCCTTAAGTAGCGCCTTAAAAATCTATTGTCTATTCTATGTTATAGCCTGTTTTTTTAGGCAGATTGTTACGGAAATGGGGTATATGCTTATTCCATATTTAGTATAGTAAAGAAATTTATATTTGCACTATTATCTGTTAAAAAACGTCTTGCTTGCCAAAAGATAAAAGAGTAGTGTGGCATCTAAATTG
>AEVK01000354.1 GCA_000209515.2 gamma proteobacterium IMCC1989 | reverse complement strand
AAGACAAAAGCAGTGGTGAGACGGCCGTTAGAGATTTTTTTGAGGCCTACAATGTGTTTCTAGAAGTGATGGAACCTATTACCGGTTTCAATGAAGAAACCGATGATTTTGGCAGCTTGGCGAACGACTCCTTGGCAAAAAGTATCCCTTCACAAATACGACAGCTCTTGGTGGGCACTGTCACTGGTTTAAGCAGCGACTTTTCATCACTGACCAACATTGGTATTCGAACAGAACTGGATGGCACATTATCGATAGACGAAACTGATTTTACCGCTGCGATTAGTGATAACTACGATCTATTTAAAAATATCTTCATCCCCGTGACCGAATCATCTAGCGATCAAATAACCATTAACAGTACCGGCGATAATACGGCTGCTGGAGAATATGCCGTAGTGATTAGTCAGCCTCCTACTAAGGGTGGTTTGGCTGGAGTTGATATGGCCGACAGTTTATTAGCCGACTTAGCTGCAGAAGCTGAAACCAGTGCCGTGTTAACGGGAGCAGCGCCTACCGCGACCTTAAGTGATTTTGTGGCAAGTTCTGGCCGCTTTACTACTGGTGCGGCAACGTTGCCATTAGATTTGGCGAATCAAAGCGCTGGTGCGACAGATTATGATTTTACACTCACGGTAGATGGAGTGACTTCTGACGCGGATATTAGCCTGCCTGTTGCTGATTACGCTGATTACGATGCGATGGCAGCGGCACTACAAACCGCAGTAAATAGTGATGCTAATTTATCGGGTGTAACGGTTGTTTATGATACCGACCATTTTGTTTTTAGTGCTTCCAGTACCGGAGCCGCCTCGACAGTAGTAATGGCAG
>AEVK01000355.1 GCA_000209515.2 gamma proteobacterium IMCC1989 | reverse complement strand
GCGTTATGTGTAAAAAGGAATATATATGATCGCAATAGATATGATCTCAGGTTTAGCAATAATATCTTTAGTGCATATTGCAATCTGCTATAGCGTTTCAAGGGAAATCAATAGAAAGTATTCAATCGGTAAAAATAAAAAAATCGTATGGCATATTTTCGTATGGTCTATTCCAATTTTAGGCGCTTTTATAGCAAATCTATATTTCAAAATAGCTAGAATAAGTTCGGGTACAAGCGCAAACCCTAATGGCATTAATTAGTATCACATAACAAACGGCTCAATCTGACCTCCACT
>AEVK01000356.1 GCA_000209515.2 gamma proteobacterium IMCC1989 | reverse complement strand
GCGTTTCAATCGAGACTGACCCTTTTGGTTATGAAAAACCACCGAACAGTGTGTAGACCGATCAAACTCTAGTCATGCTAAGTTAACTAATCTTAAAACGAGATAGCGTAAGCTTAAGCTCTTGCGCGACTTTACTTAATACCTGAACACTCTCTCGGTTTTGAACAGCTGCTTGACCTGTTGCTTGAGTTTCAAGAGTGATATCAGATAATGAATTATTGATTCCTCCAGATACCTGCGACTGTTCTTCTGCCATCGCTACAATATCATTCGTTAAGTCGTAAAGATTTTGAACTGCATTAGACATATTTTGAATCTGCTTATCTGACTGATTAATAGATTCTATCCCCTGTTCTGCTCGCCCACTAGCTTGCGATATACTCGTGACAACTTGCTTAACTGCATTTTGTAATGCACTGATCTGTTGTTGAATATCAACTATAGACTGCTGTGTTTTGCTCGCCAAATTTCTCACTTCATCTGCCACTACAGCAAATCCACGTCCTGCGTCACCCGCCCTTGCGGCTTCAATAGAAGCATTGAGTGCTAATAAATTTGTTTGTTCCGCAATGGCACGAATCATATCTAAAACCGATTCAATTTGATGACTCAAATCAGATACACTTCGAACAGTATCAGTAGCAGTTTGTACGTCACCGACCATATCGGTAATTACTTGTCGAACTTGCTCTGAGCTACGACCTGCATCAATAGATGCAGAGCGAATATCATTTACATTTTGTAAGTTATCATGAATGCGCTCACTAACTTCTTGAATAGTGCGAACCATGCCATCCATTGAAGAAGCCACTTGTGTTACCTTTTCTTCTTGACGATCAGCTACACCGGCTACGTTACTGGAGACATCATTCAATCCAGGAAGGTGCTTGATCACATCGTCAGCAGAAGCGTTTGCCCGTAAAACTAAGTCCTGCGTTTTACTAATGAATAGATTGACAGCTTCAGCCATTGCGCCGACCTCATCTTTACTAGCGATATGAATTCTCTGTGTTAAGTCACCCTCTTCATCTGAAAGCTCTTTCAGTGAATTAGTTAACATATTGATTTTATTAATCACTCTAATTGAAAATACCGCTGTTAACAGGATAATAATTAATATACCTAAGCCAACAAGTACTATCGATAAACTGCCTAGCAACTCCTCAGCAGATTGATCAATATCAACTTGCAAAACTTCACTGGTCTGTAATGCAATTGCATGAGAAGCATCTATCGCTTCTGCAACAGCATCTTTAGTGGTTTGTGACTCTTCTGCTATAGCTGTTTTAACCTTGTCTTTGCTTTTATTGACTAAAGATATAAATCGTTGATCTAATTCAGCGCTAGCATCTAATGCGTTTTGATTACTCATCGCCAAAAGAAAACGACCAATAACGGCTCCTCGGGGATTAATATCTACCTCTACCAGATAGACTGCAGGGTCTTTTTTAGCGGCATCTAAAATTTTATCAAAGATTTTTCTTCCTTTTCCTGTTTTTGATAACTCTTTGACCTTTTTAATTTTTTTATTCACAAAACGCGTTAAAGGCTTACCGTCTATCCCATAATATCGCGCAAATAAAACCTGCTTATTACGATGTAGGTCTTTCACTAGCTGTGTTAACTTGGGTGTATCGTTATCCCAAATAGCAGTAGGTGCAGCTAAAGCCATCAATTCGGCCATCGACTTGGCCGTGTCTTGTACCGCTGCCATTAACAAGCTTTCCACATTGCTTTTTTCCACTTTTAACTGCTGACTCAACGTTTTACTCAATGAGCTGGTGGTCTCTTTTGACAAACGAGCAATCGCATCATTAATCTTTAGCTGAGACGCATCCAAACTTGCCACTGTTTTTTGATTAGCACCATTCAACGATGACAGCACCTGATGAACAAGAGTATCAACGCTACGCTGCGTTACCGCTAGGGAAACAGAAACTTGTGCAATAATGACAGCCAAAATGGTTGCCAGAATTGGCATAAGAAGCCGACTTGTCAAAATGGTCTTTATTTTTAAAATCATTCCCCCCCCTTCTTTAGTTGATAAGCAAAACCAAACACCGTCATTCTGTAGGTATAGATTGCTCAACACTATTTATCAAGGCACGGAAAACGTCATTTTTTTATTTCAATGAAAGAAATAAATCCAACAATAAAGAGTAATTAATTATTTAAAACAAACGAGAAGAATAAAAATATAAAACTGACGAACAACGACAAAAAAAAATAAAAAAACGCAGGGAAATTAACGAACAATAGTATCTAACAATAAAACACACTAAAAAATTATTTTATTTTTAATATCAATAGATTAATATTTTTACTTAAAAAAGATATAAAAAATAACAGAAGTTAACAATAAACTATATTTATACAGCTTCGATTTACTATCATTATTAATGATCCATCAACATAATGAAGAGAAGTTAAGCTAACTTGGTACTCCGCTCTACTATTGAGCACTATAGTAGATTATTTCTGGTAATTTCATTATGGTAGAAACCAAAAGGGTCAGTCTCGATTGAAACGC
>AEVK01000357.1 GCA_000209515.2 gamma proteobacterium IMCC1989 | reverse complement strand
CTCGCTATTACCTTCAATATTCGCCTCAAACACACTCATTTTATCTCACCGATAATTTCACTCAGACTTATTCAGAGGTTCCATAGATCTAATACAGGCCTCGTAACGTAGATATCACCATGGAGATTTCACAACAAAAGCCTGTACCGTTACATCACTCAAAAGACACACTCTATTACGATGCGTCTTGCCCTTTATGCACCAAAGAAATTGAACACCTAAAAAAGCTACAACAGGGTGGACTGTATTGCGCGGATATACATACAGAGCTACCAAAAGAGCTAACAAACCAAAGAGAAGCAATGCTCGGTATATTACATTTGTATAAAAAAAGTGGCGAATGCATGCAAGGGTTAGACGCTACAGCAGAAGCATGGTCACACACTGATTATGGATGGGCATTCCGCTTTTTACGCTGGCCACTGATTAAGCCTGTAGCCGATAAGGTGTATTACATATGGGCAAAAAAACGTTATGAAAAGAAGTATAATTGCGGGGCTTGTCGCCTCTAAAGCGACCGAACATAACGCAGAAACAACTCATCTTAATAGCACAACAAAATCACTGAGTCGCCTTTAGCTCTAAAGCGGGTGCATCGAAGACGACTCCAGACCAACCATCACACATGAATTGACGAATATTGGCATGGTCTGTATTCGTTGGGTTTTCCAAAACATCTTTGCGGTAATAATCACCGAAACAATGTAATGTTTGTTCTTTTGTTAGTTCATGGAGTTTGGCAAACGCAAAAATACGGCAGGAACCTTCGTTTGTTCCCGCTTCATTGACCACCGCAGCATCACCTAAACCGTTGGTAAACCGAGTAGCCGAAAACTCGTATTGGCTATTAATTAGTTCAATGATTTCCGAAAACTGAATCGAAGCAGGGTTATTTTGTAGGCGCTCAATCAATTGTGACAACATAAAAGATACACTCATTATCCACTAATAATTTACTCTAATAATACATTTAGCAAAAAGGCCACTATATAAGTGGCCTTTTTGCTAAATGGTCGGAGTGGCCGGATTTGAACCGACGACCACCACACCCCCAGTGTGGTGCGCTACCAGGCTGCGCTACACTCCGATAATTCTTTCACTGGCTCTGCATAAATACTGCACCAGCTACCTCATCTATGCCTGCAAAGATGAACGCGCATAATACGCTAGGCACATTTGATTTCAAGCTTTGATTTAAACAAACATACTCCTAACTCTTAATGGCACGGAAACGTTTATTGAGCGTTAAGAATGGAGATTCATAGAAACGGTAGCTGACTTCCGCAATGAGAGCAGTTAAGAACAAACCTGCAATAAATAAAACACCATTTATCTCTATACCATAACGGGCTAATAACTCTCGAACAATATGCAGAGCAAACATATGATATACATACATACCATAACTTATCTGACCTAAGCGCTTAATAAGAGGGAAAGACATTAATGGTTTCAAATAATGATCTTCTCGAATCACTAAAGTCAATAACCATAAGCACATAGTTAGCTGTATCACCAAGCGTGGCAAACCGGATATATCACCAGAAAACAATGATATAAGCACAAGCAATAATAAACCAACAGCAATGCTCGTCCAAGGCAGACAAAATAGTCGCGATAGGTAATTAAAAGTCGTTTTATTATTTAATGCATGTGCGAGTAATACACCCAAGCAAATTGGGGTGAATGTGGTATCTAAAATATGCAGATCAACAGGAGTATTTTGTTGGTACAGCCACATAAAAAATCTATTTAAATAACCAAAATTAACGGCCTGATTAATAATTAAGAAGATCCCAAGAATAAATAAAATAGTTTTAGGACGACATAGCTTTTCTATCACAGGCCAAACAATATAAAACTGCTCTTCTGTCGCTAATGACCAATAAATACCTAAATTAGCTGCATGTACAAGCGACCAATTAGCTAAAAAAACTAGATAAATAGGTAAGATTGAGAAAAACTGCTCACTATCAGGATCATTCACTTTCACAAGGCCATAGATCATGGACAGAGCAAATAGAACACCAAAGTAGACCGGAAAAATACGTAGAGCACGACGAATGTAAAAATTTTTTAGCGAGATAGACTGGTTGTTTTTCGTTTTTTCTCTTAAGAGGAGGGTAACGATTAGGTAACCGCTCAACACGAAAAACATATCCACACCTAAAAAACCTCGAGAAAAAACTTCGGGCAAATTAGCAGGCACAGAATGATGCCAGATGACGGCGAGAATACTAAAAAAACGAACGCCATCTAAAGACCGGAAATAGCGTTGTTCGCGGTAAATACTAAATGCGCTCATAATTTTAGTCATCTAGACAAGAACCATCAGGTGACAAGTAAACCAAACTTGTATTATCTTCTGGGTTGAAAGCCTTGTTTTAGGAAGCTGCGTGAAAGGTGTTATCTACTAAGCTTTGAGTAAAGTTAGCACATTCTCAAGCTCATTAATCATGTTATCTAACAATAGATTGAGAGACTGATCATTTGGCACGCTACTGTCTGCAGGCTCACTTGCCGCAGTATCTAATTTTTGGCGGGCGCCACCAATTGTAAAACCTTGATCATATAGTAATGTCCGGATCTCGCGAATCATCATGACGTCTTGTCGTTGATAATAACGACGGTTGCCACGGCGTTTAACCGGTTTTAACTGTGGAAATTCTTGCTCCCAGTAGCGAAGTACATGCGGTTTAACGGCGCATAACTCGCTGACTTCGCCAATAGCAAAATAGCGTTTACCCGGTATTGTTGGGAGTTCGTCGTTATTTGTTGGTTCCAGCATGTGCTTCTACTCGCGCCTTTAGTTTTTGTCCTGGACGAAAAGTCACCACTCGACGGGCAGAAATCGGAATTTCTTCACCAGTTTTGGGGTTTCTTCCAGGGCGCTGCTTTTTATCTCGAAGGTCAAAATTACCAAAACCTGATAATTTAACTTGTTCGTTGGATTCTAATGCATTACGAATTTCTTCAAAAAACAGTTCTACGAGCTCTTTAGCTTCACGTTTGTTGAAGCCCAATTCCTCGTAAAGCTTTTCAGCCAGTTCTGCTTTTGTCAGTGCGCCGTTAGGCATATCATCCAACATAGGTTCCCCGATATCTCAGCTAGCGTATTTGTTGTTAATAAGTGCTATTGATCGTTATCTTTACTTAACCACTGCATTTTTTGCGAAACTATTTTTACGTGTTTTTACGTATTTTTACGGAACCTACAATATAACAGGCCACATCAGAAGTCTGTAAGCCATTACCCAAATTAAGGAGTGATTTAAGCTAGTAATCCGTTATTTCACCCCTTAATTTTTCTTCAATGAAGCAATAGCAACTCAACAAACCTGATATAAAAACTGACTAACGCAGCTCAGCGTTAAAGGTCACTTTTAACGCATCAACCACTTTATCGACAGACGTATTAATTTCACAATCCGTAAGAGTGCGTGAAAGATGCTGAAAGGTCAAGCCCAAAGCCACACTTTTTCTATGCGAATCAATACCTTTGCCAATATATACGTCAAATACCTTTAACTTTATAAGCGTTTCATCTGTCACTTCAAGCGCCTTAGTTTGCAGATCAGCCACGGTGACTTCCTGATCAACAATCACCGCCAAATCGCGACGCACTTCCGGAAAACGAGATAACGGCGTAAAACTTGGTAAGCTAACTTCCATAATGGCATCTTGCATTATTTCAAATAAGTAGACCGGCTGAGAAATATCGAGCTTCTTTTGGAGTTGAGGGTGCATAGCCCCCACCATCCCAATGACATGACCTTTATAGCTAATAGAAGCGGCCTGCCCAGGGTGTAGCGCGGGATGATCGACTGCTGTCATCGTGAATTTCGCTGCTTGACCAGACATTGTAAACAAAGATTCGATATCCCCTTTAATATCATAAAAGTCGACTTTGTCGGTATTTGATGACCACGACTCATGGTCACGACTGCCATAAATAAGCCCCGCCAATACAGGTTGCTGTTGCAATCCAGCTACGCCACCTTGCTCAGAGTTAGGCATAAAGCGTAAACCCGTTTCAAATAAGCGTACACGAGACTGCTGACGGTTAATATTATGCTTGAGCGCTTGAACCAAACCAGGCCACAACGAGGTACGCATCACTGCCATATCGGCACTAATAGGGTTCTGTAATGCCGCAGGAGATAACTCAGGACTGAATAACTGCTGTAACTCAGGATCAACAAAGCTATAACAAATAGCTTCTTGATAATCTCTCGCCAATAGCTGTTGTTGAATGACACGTAACGGCTGAATAGATTCGGTTTTTT
>AEVK01000358.1 GCA_000209515.2 gamma proteobacterium IMCC1989 | reverse complement strand
AGGTTAAAACTCAAATGAATTGACGGGGGCCCGCACAAGCGGTGGAGCATGTGGTTTAATTCGACGCAACGCGAAGAACCTTACCAGGTCTTGACATCCTGCGAACTTTCTAGAGATAGATTGGTGCCTTCGGGAACGCAGTGACAGGTGCTGCATGGCTGTCGTCAGCTCGGGTCGTGAGATGTTGGGTTAAGTCCCGTAACGAGCGCAACCCTTGTCCTTAGTTGCCAGCACGTAATGGTGGGAAACTCTAAGGAGACTGCCGGTGACAAACCGGAGGAAGGTGGGGACGACGTCAAGTCATCATGGCCCTTACGACCTGGGCTACACACGTGCTACAATGGGTCGTACAAAGAGTTGCGAAGCCGCGAGGTGAAGCTAATCTCATAAAACGTCTCGTAGTCCGGATTGGAGTCTGCAACTCGACTCCATGAAGTCGGAATCGCTAGTAATCGTGAATCAGAATGTCACGGTGAATACGTTCCCGGGCCTTGTACACACCGCCCGTCACACCATGGGAGTGGGTTGCAAAAGAAGTGGCTAGTCT
>AEVK01000359.1 GCA_000209515.2 gamma proteobacterium IMCC1989 | reverse complement strand
ATTTTTGTCCGCTACATGTTCTTGTTATAGCGGCGACGGTAGATGTCTAACAACACCACGTTGCGAAGCGCTAGCGTAGCCATTATAACCAAGTGCGACGATAAGAAAACCGTATTGTGCGATATGACTTATTAGCACACCACAACGAACAAAATGAATTTACCGCCCCTGCTTTATACTTAACCACACCAAAAACGAAACTGCTGTAATGCGACAACTTCGCGATGCTTATTATTGTAAATGCCGATATTTGGCACTCAGATTACTTTAGCGATTAAATTTTTAAAGCGCCATATAACGCCTTGCTAAGTTGCGTTTTTGTA
>AEVK01000360.1 GCA_000209515.2 gamma proteobacterium IMCC1989 | reverse complement strand
AATAAGTGTTGGTAGTTAGTCAATAAGTGTCGATAGCTAGTCAATAAGTGTTGCGAGTATGCTAATCCCATGCTCAATATCTGCATCGGAGATAATGAGCGGTGGTAATAAGCGAATGACGTTGCCGGCGGTTACATTGAGTAATACGCCGTGTTCTGCTGCTTTTGCTACTAGCTCGCTGCAATGGTGATCAAGTTCAATACCAATCATTA
>AEVK01000361.1 GCA_000209515.2 gamma proteobacterium IMCC1989 | reverse complement strand
CGGGCGGACTTGAACCGCCGACCCCAGCATCATGAAATCGTCAAATAAAGTTTAAGTGATTGTTTTAATTAAAAATTTTAGTGGTCGTCCGTTGCTTTATGCCTAACAAACCCCAACGATGTTGGGCTCATTCCCGCAAAAGTCCCGCAAGGATAATTTAAGGCTGTATTAATTTAAGTTGTAATATATCTTGATATATACCATTGGTGGGTTTATTATTTCCCTATATTGGTTTGTGAGTTCGGGAGGTAGTGATGACACAAGTTGCAAAGCTGTTTATGAATGGTCGTAGTCAAGCAGTTCGTTTGCCTGCGAGCTTCCGCTTTGATTGTGATGAGGTCTATATTCGCAAAGACCTTGAAACGGGTGATGTGATTATCTCCAAAAAGCCAGAGTCATGGGATGGGTTCTTTGAACTAAAGAATCAACTGGATATTCCGGAGGACTTTATGGCCGAACGGGATAATGCAATAGAGGACGATAAGGACTTGTTTTAAAAAGTGAGGTTTTAAATGGATTTCTATAATGGATAGACAACGCTATATGCTGGACACTAACACCGTCAGTTATATTATCAAAGGCGACCCTGCCAGTATTCAACAACGCCTCGTTAATGTGCCTATGGCGAGTATTTGTATCTCAGTTATTACCGAAGCGGAATTACTCAGAGGGCTTGCTAAAAAGCCAAAAGCTAAGCAATTAGCACTATTGGTGAAAGAGTTTTTACTGAGAGTTGAGATTTTACCTTGGGACTCTGATGCCGCAAATACCTATGCCCATTTACGAACCTTGTGTGAGAAAGAAGGTAAGCCACTAGGCGCAATGGATATGTTAATTGCTGCCCATTCTGTAGCAGAGGGAGCTGTGCTGATTACCAATGACAAAGCGTTTTATCGAATAGCGCAGCACTTAGTGCTAGAGGATTGGACTCAAACTAAATAAACTGCCCAGACTCTTATTCATCGTCAACTAACTGCTCTGGGGAAACGTTCAGAGCAACAGATAGCTTCTCTAATGTAGCCTCTTGGTACTTAGAGTTTTGAGACTCCATACGACTCAGTGACCCTTGAGTTATACCGGTTATATTCGATAATTCTTGCTGGCTCATCTGTCTATGGCGTCTCCATGCGCCCAATAATGTGCAGTCATACTTTACTAGCAAATCAACAACGTCATTAGGGATAGTGACCTCATAGCTCTATCATTCATCTGTAAAACCTTCTCAAACATGTAAATCTTAAGATCTCATCGCTATTTCATCTTCAAGCATTTGTGCATAAAAGTGAAGGCGTGGTAAATCAATGCTTGCTCGAAAAACAATGACGTATAGCACAAAGAATACAATTGAAATGAGAATGGTCACTTGATGGTATTCTTGATTAAAAAAGTAATGGACAGTGCTAATAAGCTGGGTAAAAGTCCTAATTTACTTAGCGGCCCTACTAGGGAACTTACTCGATGCTGCACCGTAGTAGATTGACTGCTTAGGCGGTTTTTTACGATGACTAATGATCGCGTGGAATAATTTTGCAATGCTTGAGCAAACGCCACGTCGTTGCCTGCCGTTTGGCGAAACCCATCAAATAATAGGCTTAATGGGTTTTTAATCAGAAGTAATAAATCTTTTTTTAACTTAAAAAAATCGATAGCGATAGAGCCTAGCATCAACAAATAACCGATTAATACCCCAACAGAAGCAATGATGACAGTGTTAGCACTAGGAGACTGCTCTATCTTTATGAAGGTATATGAAAGTGCTATGAATATGATAGAGGCATAGAACAAGATACGACTGTTTCGCTGGCGCTTAGGATTTTCTCCTTTATCCATATCAATATTGATTGCTCGGATAAAGTCTTCACGCTCTTGGATAGCGTGGTAAATAGCATTGACCTCTTGCTCTAAGCTTTCATCTTTTTCCATAATGCCTCCTTGATGATTTTTAGCCTTAAATTGGCCGCAAATTAGCCGTAAATCCAATGCTTACAATTGCTTAATATGATCAACACATAAACGCTCGGTTAGCGTTTTTAATACATCCACTCGCTTAGCTAACCATTGCAACTCATCCACCGTAATCTCATACTTATCCGAGTAGCGCGCCTCAATATAGGCTTTTTTCAGTAACTCAAAACTGCGACGGCTAAGTTTGGTATCTTGAGGGAAGACGGTTTTTAGTACGTCCGCTTGTTGGGTCACAAAGTTATAAAGCGCTTTAATATTGTGAGTTTTGGGGCGGTAGTTAGTATGGACCAATAAAATGCAGGCGAAATAACGCTCTACGGCTTGATGCATTTCAAAAGCAGCTTTTTTGAAATCGCTTCTATCCATGCAATGGCCAAAATCGATCATAAATGAATTGGCGCTTTCAAACCATTGGTCAAAATGTTCTTGTGCGATTCCTTTTTCTTCTTCTGGGTTAAGTGGGCCGGGGTTTAATAACTCGGTATGGTTATAATTATAAAGCACAATGCCTTCTTCACGAATATCAGTAAAAAAGTAGTGGCCTTGCTTAAGCTCGTGGTTAATTTCCCGTAGGGTACATACCACTAAATTCACGGGAGATTGTGTTTTAAGACTGGCGCGCTCTTCTACGGTATGCCAAATTTTATATTCATCGGCCAGTGTGGGTTCGTTTAATACCACCAAAATATCGTAGTCACTAAAATAACCACTCTTCGGGTCATCTACCTGTGTGCCTTTGGCATAACTCCCAAATAGCACCACCAGCAAAATACGGCTGCGGGTTTTCTCATCTAAGGTGGCGGCATTCACCACTAAATCAAATTCATCGTGAATAATTTGCAGCAGGGTGGAAATATGCCCTTGCTTGCGTTCGGGTAGATGATTGAGTGTATTTTTCATAAGGGGATTATGCCATAAAAAATAAAAGTGCATCGCCCGTCCTTACGCTCAATCGAAAACAATAGTATGCTTACCGTCGCTAAGTGTTTATCTCTAACGTACGACTGTAACTTGCATCGACCGCGAACTACGTTACGGAGACACTAGCTGATGAAAAAACCAACAATTCCTTTTCATCCATTGGTTGATGAACAACCAGCGGATACACTTGCACATATTCAAACCATGCTGAGCTTTGCTCAGGAATTTGCTGCTAAAGCTACCGAAGATACAGAACTCACTCCCCATGAAATCCGTATCCACGCTGGGCTTTATGCCCTATTAAAAGTCGCCAATGACGCATTGGGTTATGAAATTGAGCGCTTGGAACATGATGACCCGCTGGCGGTTGTAGAATGAGGGAGTTGAGCACCGATCAGATATAAACGATTGATTATTAAAAATAAAATAAATGATGCAAAACTCAAGTGATGGGCGGGTAACGGGTAGATTTGCAATCACCATTAAAACCTTTACTCTGGCTCTACGCTTGCAAAAGCAAGATCATCGTAAGGCTTGTTGTTATGGCGTGTGATTGCAGCAAAGCTGTTAGCCTTAAAACCTTACCCGACTTATTAATGGCATTAAAATCAACAAAAGCTGGCGGACGCTTTAGCTATGTACCCACGGGTTTTAGCAAACAAGAGTTCGATAACTTCTGCCGCTTAGCCCATACGTGGAATCGACAGAAAGAAAGTATCATCGTAATTGAAGAACTTGCCGCCGTGACCAATACCGGCAAAGCCTCCGGTTATTGGGGCGTTTTAGTCAATCAATCCCTTGGACTTGGTGCGACATTATTTGCTACAGTACAGCGAGGCCAAGAGGTCGGTAAGTCAGTGATGAATGCGGCGACATATCTTTATGTATGCCAGCATAATACCGACGACGATGCGCGTTATATGGCGAAAAAACTTGGCGTTAATATCACAAAATACCGAGAAAACCCTTAGTGTTTTCTCTCTGGTCGCCATCTAAAGGGTTATTAAGCCAAGGCAGTGTTACGTTTAGAGATAATGTGGCTAGATTTAGTAACGCAAAACCATTAAATCAACTCAATCGACATTTAAACGTTGTCAGTTAGAGAGTAAAAGATAAGTGGTTTTTTAAGGATATAAATATGTCACTCTTAAGAGAGATTCAAGATTCGGCTGTAGACTCAAATACCGGTATTCCTGTCTTATTAAGAAAGTGCAAGTTGCTTGCTGCTCGTTTAGGAAATAAAGAGTTTAAAAAATGGATTGAAAATGAATTAAATGGCTATGATGACAACAACCTACCCGATTATCGCATTCTTAAGGTTATGTCTAAAGGCCATTTTTCTGGAGCTTTTGGGAGGCAGCTAAGAAATGCAGACATTCCTTTAAACTGTATTGATAGTGAATTTCGTGAAGCATTTCAGTATTCTTATTTAAGACAATCTGCGGCTGAAATAGAATCACTGATAGAAAATGCTTCTGGAGGACTGTTACAAGAACCTTGGCCTTCTGAATTTATTGCTCACTATAGTGAAAAGATTTATGAAGATATGGCGTGCTTACAAGCATGGAAGGTAATATCTCTTCCAGCATTGGTTTCTTCTTTAGATGCTGTTAGAAATAGTATTTTAAACTTTGTATTAGAAATTGAAGGCGAGTCCCCCGATGCTGGTGAAGCCCCGATAAACTCTAACCCTGTCCCACAAGAGAAAGTAAATCAAATATTCAATACTTATATAAGTGGTACGGTTCAAAATGTTGCTACTGGAAGTTCAAATGTAAGTCAAAACGTTACAAACAATACATCCAATGACCAACTATTTAGTGACCTCTTAGATGCCATTAAGAATATCAATGCAGATAAAAAAGCAAAGGATAATTTTGTAGAGATAGTTGAGAATATGAGGGGAGCCCAAGGCATAGAGATTTTTAAAGAGCATTACCAAAGGTTTATGTCCTTACTTTCTGATCACATACAAGTCTTTGGGCCTGTCATAGCCCCTTTTTTACCCGCACTAGCAGAAATAATTAGCTAACCACTTAATAAAGATCACTTTAAATGAAAGAGAATAACAGTAACTTTTTAAAGGTTTATATATCTTCTGTAATCACAGTGCTTGGTATAATTGGTTCAGGAATATACTTTTTAACTGATCAACTGAACTTTACTATAGTTAAAAAAGATTCATACATTTCCCCTATAGATATAAGCAAAGAATATATTCATATATCAAAAATACCCACTCTGTATATTGAGAAAGAAAGAATAAATAATGAATACATAAAAAAGTCTGAGGTTTCGGAAAAATATATTAAAAGAGAATATGTCGAAAAAAACTATGTCTTATTAGAGAGATATAATGAACTGCGAGAAAAGAGTAATAAAGCTAACCGATACATAAACTCAATTCCCAAATCATTCCCTGAAAGAACCAGAGTGCTAGGCCCAGCTGGAAAATGGGTAGATAAGAACATGGGGTTTAGTATAGAAATGAAATCTTTTTCTAGCGGAAATGGTAGACAAAGAGTTAAATTTTTGATCGAAACACCTGAGTCCCCAAAGTATCTAGAAGAAGTAAGCAGTGGTTTTGGCATTAGAAATTGGAAGTTTATAAAAAACAACCGTACTTTTGAAATCCAGTTAAGAGATTTTGATCCAGCAACTTTCTCTATTAAAGAGATAAAGTAATTAAAGGACTTAAAAATGACCTATGATAGAGACTTTATTTGGCAGTGCGATTATGGAGAAAGACAACCCGTCCTTAACGTTATAGGGCAGCTTCTTGACAGCCAAAATGAATACGAATTAGGGATGTGTTCATTTTTCGTTAACAACAACCCCTATCAATTAGAGTTTTTTGTTGTTTTTGGTTATGAAACTCCTAAGGATAGCAAAATACAGGTAATGAAAGAAAAAATGCTTTCAGTTGGAGCGCGCTTCAGAGTAGATATTATATTTGATGAAATGACAAAACTTTCAACAAAAAAGCGATTTAACTCTTTTGTTGTTTCAACTTCCGATCAAATAGGCTTTGCTGTTGAAAATACATTTCAGTTTGCGGATAGAGCTTATGTTTCAAGTAAAGTGCCAATGGGCCCTCTAGGTGCAGAGCTACCTATATTTTTAAGTCATTCGACTATTGATAAGCCTTTTGTAGAGGAGTTGATTCCATATCTAAGCCGACATGGCTTAGCCGTTTGGTATGACAAACTAAATATTTCTTATGGTGAATCAATAACAAGTGCTATTATGAATGGTATAGATGATTCAGGAGCAGTAATTTTTTTTATTACCGAGAGTTTTCTGTCCTCTAATTGGTGTAAAGAAGAAATGGAGTCGTTTTTATCTCGCGCTGCCGAAGGCGATAAAATATTACCAATATCTGTGGTGTTTCCAAATATAGAGCATAGCCAGTTACCTAGATTTATCAAAAATAAAAAATACCTTAAATTGAATAACGGTACAGCTCCATCTATAGTTGCAAACGAATTAGTTCCTACATTTAAAGATTTTTTCAGCTTATAAATTATATCGACATAATTTCTTGCTTCCCTACCGGAACCCCCTGATAACCTTGTTTTCAACAACTTACTTCTTACTGTTGAACTCAAGGTTATCTTATGTCTGCTTCCTCTAAAAAATTCGTCACCATTACGGTGATTGCGCTGGATTGTTAGCGCAGGCGTGGTTTACGCCAGCAATGTAAGCGCCTAACCAACCACACCCTACT
>AEVK01000362.1 GCA_000209515.2 gamma proteobacterium IMCC1989 | reverse complement strand
TAATTTAACGGCAGCAGATTATATCAACGGTGAAGGCATGGCTGCAGCTCTTGAAACCGCTATTAATGCCGACGCTAACCATACGGGTATCGTGGTTGAGTTTGACGGTACGGGTTTCGTATTTACCTCTGGGACTTCTGGCGCAACATCTACTGTTGCCTTTACTGCCGTAGGTGCAAGTTCTGGCGCAGATATTGGATTTGCAGGTGGTACGGCAGTAGATGGTACTGCTGTTATTGCGGATGCTGCGAGCTTGGTCGCGGCAATTAACCTTGATTTGGTTGCAGGCGGTTCTTCTGCGGAAGCCTATATTGATGCCAATAGTAAGCTTGCGTTTAGAGAAACGTCAGGCCCAGGTGCTGGTGGTACTTTAGATGTAAATACTATGTCGGTAGCGAATACAGCAGCAGATAATGCAAAAGCCAATGCCTTATTTGGTTTCGACTTTGCACAAACCTCAACGGGGGCAGCAAGTTATGCGGGGGCAGCCGCAGCATTTAGCGTGAATGGTACGGATATTAGCTTAGCAGCAGCACAAGTAGATGGGAGTATATCTGCCGTTGAAATTGCTGATGCCGTTAATACCGCAAGTGCCACTACAGGTGTTACCGCTTATGTTGACGATACGGATAGATTACATTTTGCGTCAGATGAATCGTTTATTTTAGCGGATGATGCCAATGTAAGTGGATTTGTCACTAATTTGGATACAGGAGCAAACCTCAATGCTGGTACATTAAGTACTGCGGCAACTACGGGTTCTATTAGAGTAAATGGTTTTGAAGTTGGCAGCGTGAGCTTGACTGATGTCGATTCTGCAGTCACAACAATTAATGCTGCACAGGCAAATACAGGGGTAACAGCTTCCTTAGATGAAAATGGTGAAATCGAGTTGTCGAGTAATTCGGCTATCACACTAGAAGCAGGGCAGACCAATGGCATCGCTTCTGGTCGTGTATTAGGTGTTAACTTCACCGATGGTTCAACACCTGATGGTCTACTGGATGCACAAACGGTTAATGCGGCAATAGAGTTGACATCGATTAATGCCGGGGCGCCTATTTCTCTCGAAGTCAATGGTAATGGTGCAACGGCAACGGGTTTAAAAGACCTTAACACTGATCTTAGTAGCACGGTAACGGGTTCAGCACTATCGAGTATTAGTGTAGCCACATCTGCGGGAGCGCAAGCCTCGATTGATGCTATTGATAATGCGCTAGAGACCATTAACTCTACTCGCTCAGAGCTAGGTGCGATTAATAATCGTCTCGATTTTACG
>AEVK01000363.1 GCA_000209515.2 gamma proteobacterium IMCC1989 | reverse complement strand
TTTTTTAGCTGATGAGCGAATGAGTTCGCGTAAAGTTGTTAGTATCGTTATCGGCTTTATTGGTGTGGTGATTTTAATCGGCCCTTCTTCATTGAATGATCTTGGAGTTAATGTATTTTCTCAGTTAGCGGTTTTAGGCGCGGCGGCATCTTATGGAATATCCGGAGTGTATGGTCGACGATTTAAAAAAATGAACATTCCGCCATTAGCAACGGCAACGGGACAGTTGATCACATCGTCATTAGTGCTTTTGCCTATTAGTATTGTGGTTGAACGCCCAGATCAATTAATGTTTCCCAGTGCTTCAGTGTGGATATCTGTGATCGCGTTAGCAGTTTTTTCTACTGCATTAGCGTATATTTTGTATTTTCGTTTATTATCGTCTTCTGGTATTACCAATTTATCCATGGTCACGTTTCTTATTCCTATCACCGCTATTCTTTTGGGGGTGGTAGTGTTGGACGAGGTGTTAATGTTAGAGCATCTCATCGGCATGGTCTTTATTGTGGTGAGTTTGTTGGGTATCGACGGTCGATTGTTGGGTAAAAAATATAAGGAGCCTCTGAACAAGTCATGAAT
>AEVK01000364.1 GCA_000209515.2 gamma proteobacterium IMCC1989 | reverse complement strand
ACTACAAAAACGCAACTTAGCAAGGCGTTAAATTGCAAAAGGAAAATATCATGGCATTAGGAAGTATGGCAAAAGACAAAATAAAAATATTGAAAGCGGATGGCCAAGAAATCGATGGATTAAAGGCTAGTGTTCAAAGCGGTGGCATCTATCTTATGCGGTCTGATATTTTAGTTGAGCCAAGTGACTTGATTCAAAGAGTCATGTCTAATGGAGGAGTTGAAACATTTAGGGTCATTGATCCAGGTTTTCATGAAGGTATAAGTCATATTCCTTCCCATTATCAAATGAAAGTTCAGAAGCTTGGGCTACCTGAAGCTGAAAAAGCAATTCAATCTATCACTTATAATATTAGTGGTGCTAATGCCAGAGTTAATAATAACTCTGTAGATAACTCTACAAATGTAGCAAATATAAACTCAGATGTTGCGGAGCATATATCTATGCTCCGTTCGGAAATAGAGCGCTTAGTAAAAATAGCGGACGAAAAAAATGAAGCCCTAGAGTTGGTTGGTGCTATCGAAGAGCAGTTCCATTCTAGTAGCCCAAGCAAACCAGTATTAAAGACGCTTATATCGGCCTTACCTTCAGCTGGTAGTATTGCATCTATTGGCTCTTTCTTACTGTCAGTAATGTGAGGTTAATTTGCAATTTAACAAGCGGTTAAAGTACGCTCCCTTTG
>AEVK01000365.1 GCA_000209515.2 gamma proteobacterium IMCC1989 | reverse complement strand
GCTCCATATCTGCAATTTACAACGGCGTTAAGGCTCATAGAAAATTAACCATGAAATTTAGAAAAAGTATAAAAATAGCCAAAGGTGTGCGTGTAAATTTTGGTAAAAAAGGTATTTCAAGTTTATCTTTTGGCGGTAAAGGGCTAACTTTTAATGCCAGTGAGAAAGGTATTAAGGTTACTGGTAGTCTTCCTGGTACAGGATTATCCCATTCAGAAATGATTAGTAAGTCAAATAATAAAAACTCTTCAGTTCTTGGCGAGAGCGAGCCTGCGAGTTATATCACTTTAGACGGTAAGAGATTCGTTAGTCCTTTATTGTGGTTGGGTATTTTTTCTTTTCCATATGTATTTTCGTGGTTTACCCTTCGCGCAGGACATTCAACAACTTCAAAAGTGTTTAGTTTTGGTTGGCTGTTGTTTTTATGTTTTTTAATTATAAAGAAGCCTTAACAAAGCCATCAAATCGACGTCTTTTACGTCGCTTTTTTTGTGGTTTAACG
>AEVK01000366.1 GCA_000209515.2 gamma proteobacterium IMCC1989 | reverse complement strand
CAGATCATTGCTCGCCGTCGCGCTAAAGGCCGTAAAGTCCTTTCTGCGTAAGTAGCAATATTTAGCACTTCTATTCAATCTCTGCGTTGCCCTTACACCTTTTGTTGAATAACAAATATGTGGTTTCACGCCTTTTGGAGAAATCGCATTGACTGTTTTTCGTCGATCACAACGGTTACTCAACGCAGCAGATTTTCAGAATGTATTTTCTGAACCTCCCCTTCGAGCCTCACATCAACACTGTCTTATATTGGCAAAACCTAATAATCTAGGTTATAACCGCCTAGGCTTAGTTATTGCGAAAAAAAATATTCGTTTAGCCGTCCATCGCAACCGAATTAAGCGCTTAATTAGAGAAAGTTTTCGCCACCTACCCAGCAATAATGTAGGAATAGATGCTATAGTGCTTGCCCGAAAGGGGTTGGGTGAAGTTGATAACCCTGGTGTAACGCAAATAATGGATAAGCAATGGCTGCGAATTCAAAAAAAAGCACTTTCTTATCAAAAGTAAATAATGGTTTGCTCTGGTTACCTCTAAGCCTAATCAAGTTTTATCAATACATTATTAGTCCTCTATTAGGTCCACGATGCCGTTTTTATCCTAGCTGCTCTCAATACGCAGAAACAGCCTATCAACGCTTTGGGTTTTTTAAAGGGACACTATTAAGTATAAAACGAATAGGAAAATGCCACCCTTGGCATGAGGGCGGTGTTGATTTAGTACCAGATAAAAAAAAGAACACACCCGACTCAAATAACACTTAATATTAACTCTATTATCAATACTACTAAAAGAAGACGTACAACATGAAGATGGATTGGCAACGCACCGCTTACTTATCAGCTATTTTTATTTTAGGATTTTTACTGATTTTTGAATGGAGTGAATTTAGTAAACAACAGCAACTAACCATAGATAATCAAAAAAGTACCGCTGTTACTACCATACCTAATGACACCAGCATCCCATCAGCAGAGCAAGTCGTCTCTACTATTGATACCCCAGCAGATGGTGAGTTGCCGTCGCTTCCTTCTAGCAATACGATAAACACTGTTGCGGCAGTAGCAAACGCCAATTCCACTAGTGATCGCTTAATCCATATCAAAACCGATTCTTTTGATCTACAAATCGATAAATTAGGGGGAGATATTGTGCATGTCGCCTTACCTAAACATAAAGTGAGGTTAGGTGGCGAAGAAGCGTATACCTTATTAAAACGTACCGCTGATGCAACTTATGTCGCGCAGAGTGGCATCGTTGGTGTTAATGCTACAGATACTGCTGAAGGACGCCCTCTATTTCTATCCGATAGCAATGAGTATGCTTTATTAGAAGGCGAAGATACGCTCAGTGTCGACTTACGCTTAGAGCAAAATGGTGTTCTCATCACCAAACGCTTTACATTCACTCGTAACGATTACTTAATCAATGTGTCTTATGACATCAACAACCAAACCAGTAATGATTGGCAAGGTAATCTTTATGGTCAAATCAAACGAGATAGTCATCAACCTATTGCT
>AEVK01000367.1 GCA_000209515.2 gamma proteobacterium IMCC1989 | reverse complement strand
CGTCGCCTTCATTCCCTTCGTCGTTTTCGTTTCCTTCGTCATGCCCATCTATGCCAGCATCAATACCTGAAGTTTCAGCATTTGGAGCAACGGTTATAAGGTCTGATACACCATTGGCGTCAACATCAGAATCAATCGTGTCATCCGAGCCTGTGTTTTGTACAGTAAACGACTCACCATTTGGAGATTCAAATTTCAGACGATAATCACCCGGTAAAACATCGTCAAATTCATATTCACCATGAATATCTGTTGTTGTCGTAATGGGTTGACCATCTGTTCCTAATATTGGATCGCCAGCAGCATCTAATAATGTCACTTTAGCATTAGGTACAACTTGATCTGTAGTATCTGTATCAACAAGACTAATGTTATCTAAGTCAAAATCAGAATCTCCAGTGCCTGTTACAAACACAAACTTGATCGCGGTACTATCAGTTGTAGCAGTATAGCTTAGCTGGTACTGATCTAAACCATTGCTAGTGGTGTCTGTAATTGTCGATAACAACTGTCCATTTGCATAGACTTCTAAAGAGCCACCATTGCCACTTCCATAAGTAATGCCACCATCAAAGTTTAACTGGTAGGTATTACCTGCAACCGTTGTTACTGTTTGCTCTATAGAACCACCGTCTTGCGACCAGCCACCTAAAGGCATGCCTGTACCGTCAGTACGAACACCACTTGAATCAACATAGGTACGCGAAGCAGCACCAGTTGTAGTCCAACCACTCACGTCGCCTGTTTCAAAGTCTCCATTAGCGATCAAGTTAACCGAACTTGTGTTGTAAACACCGTCTTCATTGGCATCGTCAAACACACGACCAGTGATAGAACCTGGCTCATCGCCTTCGTCACCTTCATCGCCCTCGTCGTTTTCGTCGCCT
>AEVK01000368.1 GCA_000209515.2 gamma proteobacterium IMCC1989 | reverse complement strand
AAAGATACAAATATATATTTGTATCTTTATTATAAATATTATTTTTTAAAATTTTAGCTAAGCTACGTAAAACGCTATGACTCAAATCACTAAACAAGAATTTTCCCGTCGCCGTAAAGCCTTGATGGAACATATGGCGCCTAACAGCATCGCTATTTTACCAGCAGCAAGTGAAAAAATTCGCAATCGTGATGCGCATTATGCTTATCGTCAAGAGAGCGACTTTTATTATTTAAGTGGCTTTCCTGAACCAGAAGCCGTGTTGGTGATTATTCCTGGGCGCGAACATGGTGAAACGATTGTGTTTTGTCGTGAAAAAAATCGTGAGCGTGAAATATGGGACGGCTATCGTGCAGGGCAAGAAGGCGCGTGTGAACAATACGGTGCAGATGACGCTTTTCCTATTGGCGATATTGATGAGATTTTACCGGGGCTATTAGAGGGCCGCGAACGAGTCTACTATTCTTTAGGGCGCGACCAACAATTTGATCAGCAGGTGATGGGTTGGGTGAATAGCTTGCGAGAAAAAGCACGCTCTGGCGCTACTCCACCGGGCGAATTTCTTGACCTTGATCACATCGTTCACGACTTACGTTTATTTAAAAGTGCTGCCGAAATACGCATCATGCGTAAGGCTGCCGAAATTTCTGCACAAGCCCATTGTCAAACCATGACCGTGTGTGCTGCGGGAAAATACGAATACGAGCTAGAGGCCGAATTATTACATGGCTTTATGAAAGCCGGTTCGCGCTCTCCTGCTTACACCACTATTGTCGGCAGCGGCAGTAATGCCTGCATATTGCACTACATTGAAAATACGCGCCAAATGAAAAACGGCGAACTCGTGCTAATTGATGCCGGTTGCGAAATAGAACATTATGCATCGGACATTACACGCACCTTTCCTGTAAATGGAAAATTTACCGATGAACAAAAAGCGATTTACCAAATTGTTTTAGACGCACAAGAAGCAGCGATAAAAGTCGCTACTGTTGGCCCTCATTGGAACGAGCCTCATGAAGTATCAGTGACGGTTATCACTCAGGGTTTATTAGATTTAGGTTTATTAAGTGGTGAGCTAGAGACATTGATTAGCGAGATGGCGTACAAGCGGTTTTATATGCATCGCATTGGCCATTGGTTAGGTATGGATGTGCATGATGTAGG
>AEVK01000369.1 GCA_000209515.2 gamma proteobacterium IMCC1989 | reverse complement strand
ACCATTCATGACTTGTTCAGAGGTTCCTTATATTTGTTATATGCCTTGGCATAGACTGTAGCCCCAAAACAGATTTCAAAACGGTATAGTTGTTACGCCCGAAAGAATATACTCAATTCAATACCAAGGTAATTCCGTCAATTGACTCAGCAGTATTTTTAGTAAACTTTTTACCAACACTTAAGATAAGGCAACATTTGAATATGTTTCGCAACAAATTATTACTCGCTTTTTTATTGCTAGGCTTAGCCGCTTTAGCACAAGGTGCGATGTAAGCGCCTAACCAGCCACACCCTAGC
>AEVK01000370.1 GCA_000209515.2 gamma proteobacterium IMCC1989 | reverse complement strand
CGCCGCTCTCCCAGCTGAGCTAACCACCCCCTGTGCGAGAGCTGCGCATTCTACCCGAATCAGACATCTTGTCAAACGATTTTAAGTAAGTTTTTTTAAGTAAGCTTCTACTATAAATAAAAAACGCCCTCTCGGGCAATTTCTCGAATAATTTACCGGAGATTAAAGCAGCATAAATCCACCAGCACCACATCCACCATTCATACAAGCTATCCTGTATATGCACTTTACTAGCATACCTAATCAATACATCACTAGACGCTGCAAGGGAATTACGACTATTATTGACATACTATTAATAGACTTTTGCACTAATGTCAGCAAGCTGGCTCTAGCGTCGTCTATGGCTAAAATGCTCAACACTAAGAATAATCCTATGAAGACACCTTTTTTCGGTTTACATGTAGAGCTATATACAGGGCTATTGTTAATGGCCATAGCAGCTCAGGCACAATCTAGTGCTGATACTTATACTCCCATCAGCAATACCACTACCGCACTACTTATTGGCTTGGGAATATCGATATTAGGCGTTTTACTTACCGCCTACCTCCTCTATAGAAAAATTAAAATCGTACGACGCAAAGAACAAGCATTAGATGAATATTACACACAACTCACAGAGCAGTCGGCAGAACGAAATGACAAGATATATCAAATAAACAATCAACTTTATGCAGAGATTGCCAAACAAGAAGATACCGAAGCACTTCTCTTAGAGGCAAGAAATTATTTGGATAGCATTATCAACTCTATGCCATCGATACTCATCGGCATAGACAGAGAAGGGATCATTACCCACTGGAATCATGCGGCACAAGAAAAAACTCAGATTACTCATGACCAAGCGCTAGGACAACACTTTCAAACATTAATAGACGAACCCAATATCAATATGCGTTTAATCACAGCGGCCATTGATAAGAAAAAACCGAAAAAACTAGAAGCGATACAGGAAGGCCATGGTAGCAATGCACGATTTAAAGACATTACCATCTATCCCGTGACGACAATGGATATAGAGAGTGCCATTGTTAGAAGTGCAGTTATTAGAATTGACGACATCACTAATAGAGTTCAACTTGAAAACATGATTATCCAAAATGAGAAGATGGGTTCTCTAGGTGAGTTAGCCGCAGGGGTAGCGCACGAAATTAATAATCCACTTGGCACCATATTGCAAAGCGTTCAAAATATTCAACGTCGCTTATCCGACGACCTACTAACCAATATTAAAGTAGCTGAAAAACAAGGAGTAGATTTAGAAAAAGCAGTCGCGTATCTGGAAGAAAGAAAAATATTCACTTTTTTAGACAACATAAAAAATGCCGGTGAACGTGCAGCCAATATTGTGACCAACATGCTAGAATTTTCTCGCACACACACCAATAAACACGAACCCGTACAATTGATGGACTTACTCAATCGCAGTATTGACTTAGCGGTTATATCTTCTAGCTTACATAAAAAACGTGACAATGCGAAAATGAAAATTGTTCGGCATTTTCCAGACCAATGCCCCTCCATCTACGGAATGGCTGCCGAGCTTCAGCAAGTTATATTAAATTTAATTAACAATGCTTACCAAGCTTACAACGAACATTATTTATTACATAAAGACAACCCAGAAAAAACATTGGATGGCGTACTAACCATAGAGGCATCACTTATTGTGAACACTCATGATATTGCCATTAAAATCAAAGATAACGGCCCCGGCATCGACGAATGGACACAAAAACATATTTTTGATCCGTTCTTTACCACTAAAGAAACAGGAAAAGGAACAGGCTTAGGCTTGTCTGTATCGTATTTTATTATTACAGAGCATCATCAGGGATCGATAAGCGTCGAATCTATTGTAGGAGAAGGAACGACGTTTGTGATTCATTTACCCATAAAAAATTAAGCACTACGAGTAAAGAAAAAAATTACGGCATCACAGACGCGTAAGCACCATTAACATAAACTAAAGGCTCAACGGAGCCATTAGAAATAATCGCTTTCTCTAAACGCCCGATAACAATTTGGTGTGTACCATAAAGATAATTATCATTATCAACGCGACAAAAGAAACTTACTTGCGCATCCGCTAAATACGGCACACCATTTTCGCCCTCCTGCCAATCACCACACGAAAAACGATCTTCTCCAGCTGTAGCACAAATATTGGATACCGCCTGCTGAGTTTGCGATAACACATTAATCACAAACGGCTGCCCCAAAGGCAACATAGAATACATCGCCGCCTCTTTATTTACACAGACTAATAATGATGCAGGCTCATCCGATACCGAGGTCACTGATGACGCAGTCATTGCATAACGCTGACCATCTACTTGAGTAGAAATCACACACACACCTGCGGCTAAGCGACGCATACCTAATCGTAGACTTTCCTTAATGGTTAGTGTGTCATTAGTTAAATCAGTCATAAGGAATCTCTTTTTGGTTATGCATCTACGTCATTCGGTACTAAACAGTGAAACTAAACCGTAAAGCCGGATAGTAAAATCAGACCGTAAAACTACGCAATAGAACTTAATCGTTAAGCTTGCTAGCTCATCAACAGATTTAATCTAAGCGCGAAAATTTACGCCATAATTAATGCAAAAAATAATATAAGTGATGTGAACATATAAGTTATTCACTCATTAGTTGCGCAATTATACGCTATAAATAAGTAAGCCAGATGTAAATCCGAGACTATAGGAATATAAATAATAAGGAATTGAAAATAAGAAATGGGGTGACTGACGGGGTTCGAACCCGCGACCACCGGAATCACAATCCGGGGCTCTACCAACTGAGCTACAGTCACCATAACAAATTATTACTAGCAGCAACTGGTGCGCCCGAGAGGATTCGAACCTCTGACCGTCCGCTTAGAAGGCGGATGCTCTATCCAGCTGAGCTACGGGCGCATATGTTTTCCCGTAGTCATGGCCTTTCGGCCCTTGAGATATGTTAATGGTCGGAGTGGAGGGATTCGAACCCCCGACCCTCTGGTCCCAAACCAGATGCGCTACCAAGCTGCGCTACACTCCGATAAAACTAACAAAATCAAACAAGTTTTAACTACCTTCAAACCGTCATCTTTGACTCATGTTTGGACTCATGTTTGAAGAGGTGCGCATAATACCACGCACTTTCAGACAGTCAATGATAAATTAAAGACTTTACCCAAAAAGGCTAAAATAATAGTGAATCGCATCATTTACACTCATCAATAATTGGCCTTATGCCAACAGCTGTGGGAAAATGCGCTTTTTTCACTCAGGAACGGATCAGACTATGAGCGCACTATTACTCGATGGCAAACTTATCGCAAAAAAAACCGAAACCGAGCTTAGCGCACGAATTGATCATCTAAAAAACATCAGCGATGGCCGAACACCTATACTAGCGACTATTTTAGTCGGTAGCGATCCTGCTTCCGCGACCTATGTGAACATGAAAGGGAATGCTTGCCAGCGTATCGGCATGGATTCCATGAAAATTGAGTTACCAGAAAGCACCACCACCACCGAGCTTTTAGCCAAGATAAACGAACTCAATAACAATCAAGACGTTCACGGTATTTTGCTTCAACACCCTGTACCCGCCCAAATTGATGAGCGCGCTTGCTTTGATGCGATTGCATTAGAAAAAGATGTCGACGGCGTTACCTGCCTTGGCTTTGGCCGCATGAGCATGGGAGAAGACGCCTATGGCTGCGCCACACCAAAAGGCATTATGCGTTTATTAGAAGCTTATGATATCGAACTATCAGGCAAGCACGCGGTTGTTGTTGGTCGCAGCCCTATTTTGGGCAAGCCGATGGCGATGATGATGTTAGGCGCCAATGCAACTGTCACTATTTGCCACTCACGCACAGAAAACTTAAGCGACCATATTAAACAAGCCGACATCATTGTTGGCGCGGGTGGGAAA
>AEVK01000371.1 GCA_000209515.2 gamma proteobacterium IMCC1989 | reverse complement strand
TTTATCACCTTTTCGCGCCATTAAATCATCGTGATATTCCGCATAGTTTCCTTCAAAGAATACCGCTTCACTATCACCTTCGTAGGCTAAAATGTGAGTCGCAATACGGTCTAAAAACCAGCGATCATGGGATATCACCAAGGCGCAACCCGGAAAGTTGAGTAACGCGTCTTCTAGCGCGCGCAATGTCTCAATATCCAAATCATTGGATGGCTCATCCAGTAGCAATACATTCGCGCCTTGCTTCAAGGTATGGGCTAAGTGTAAGCGGCCACGCTCACCACCGGATAAATCCCCAACGCGTTTTTGTTGATCGGAGCCCTTAAAGTTGAAGCGCCCCACATACGATCGTGAACTTACTTCATAGCTGCCAATATTCAGCACTTCAGCACCGCCAGAAATTGACTCCCACACATTTTGATCGTCATCAAGGTTCTCACGGCTTTGCTCGACATAAGCCACCTTCACCGTTTCCCCTAACACAATCTCGCCACTATCGGGTGTTTCTGCGCCGCTAATCATACGGAATAAGGTCGACTTACCTGCACCGTTTCCGCCCACAATACCCACAATAGCGCCTTTGGGAATATTAAGGCTGAGGTTGTCGATGAGTACACGATCACCGTAACTCTTAGTCACATTGTGTAATTCAATTACCTTGTCACCCAAGCGTTCGCCCGGCGGAATATAAATTTCGCTGGTTTCATTTCGGGTTTGAAATTCTTGCGATTGCAATTCATCAAAACGCTGCAAGCGGGCCTTGCTTTTCGCGCGACGGCCTTTAGGGTTTTGACGGACCCATTCTAATTCCGCTTTTAAAGCTTTTTGGTGCGAAGCTTCCGAGCGCGACTCTTGTGCAAGGCGAGCTTCTTTGGTTTCTAGCCAAGTAGAATAATTACCTTCATAAGGAATGCCATGGCCGCGATCCAGTTCCAAAATCCAACCGGCGGCATTATCTAGGAAATAGCGATCATGGGTAATAGCCACCACCGTACCGGTAAAGTTCTGTAAAAACTGCTCTAGCCAAAAAACTGATTCCGCATCCAAGTGGTTTGTTGGTTCGTCGAGTAACAGCATGTCAGGGCGTGATAGCAGTAAACGGCATAAAGCTACTCGACGCTTTTCACCACCAGATAACTTACTAATATCCGCATCCCATGGCGGTAGGCGTAAAGAGTCAGCCGCTTGCTCTAGCTTGTTATCAAGGTTATGGGCATCCCACGCTTGAATAGTATCTTCAAAGCGGCTTTGTTTTTTAGCTAGCTCATCAAAGTCCGCATCAGGCTCGGCATAAGCGGCGTAAACTGCATCTAAACCTGCCAGCGCATCCATCGCTTCTTGCACGCCTTCTAATACATTACCGCGGACATCTTTGCTTTCGTCGAGCTGCGGCTCTTGGGGTAAATAGCCGACCTTGATATCCGGCATAGGGCGAGCTTCGCCGTTATAGTCCTTATCAATACCCGCCATAATACGTAGCAGCGTCGATTTACCCGAGCCGTTTAAACCCAACACGCCAATTTTTGCACCGGGGAAAAAGGATAAAGAAATATCTTTAAGAATCTCGCGCTTAGGAGGAACAACCTTACCCACACGGTTCATCGTGTAAACATACTGAGCCATAAAAACCTTGCCTTAATTGGATGTGATTAAAAACTACTATGATAGCGGTTTGTGATCTTGGGCGGTAGTCAAACACAAACTAAGGCGTTGAAGGTCGCTATAGTATGTAGCAAGTGTCTCTTTGAGTTGCCGTTATGTACTGTTTAAGAAAATAAATCACTCAAAGGACTGCGCACACCATAAGCACCTTGATTTAACACATGAGTATATATTTCCGTCGTCTTTACATCACTGTGGCCGAGTTGTTGCTGTACTGTGCGAATGTCCGCACCACTCTGTAGTAAATGTGTTGCAAATGAATGGCGTAAGGTATGAGATGAAACGGGTTTGCCAAGCTTTGCCCGTTTTCTAGCGCTAGCAATGACTTTGTTGAGTGTGCTCTCGTCCATATGATGACGTCGTATATTACTGGTGCCCGGTTCTATGCTTAATCTGTAAGATGGGAATAGGTATTGCCAGCCAAGCTCCTTACTGGCATTACGATATTTTCGAGCGAGAGCGTCAGGCAACCATACCCCGCAATATTCCGGGTAAGTGATATCCTCCTGTAAAAAAGCATTCGCGCGTTCTATTTGACACTTAATAGCTGGGATCAGCTCTGGCGCTAATGTTGTTAGGCGATGCTTAAATCCTTTTCCGTTCCAAATACGAATCTGTAAATGCGAAAAATCCACATCATTTACGCGTAAACGTAAACACTCGATTCGCCTCAATCCCGAACCATATAGCAAGCCAACGGCTAATTTATATTTAGGGTCAATATGTGAAAACAACACCTTCACCTCCTCCCTAGACAATACAATAGGAAGCTTGGCCTGTCGCTTGCTGCGCGTAAATTCCGCCATAGATCCCAGCGGCTTTTCCAAGAAGCGGTTGTATAAAAATGCCAGCGCATTGAGAGCGGTGCGTTGCGTACTGGAAGATACCGTACGTTCCACCGCCAAATACGTTAGGAAACGTGCTGCATCAGCATCACCTAATTCGCTAGGGTGTCGCTTATCATGAAAATGAATAAACGCCTTAATCCAGTAGATATAACTACTAATCGTGCGCTTGCTATACCGACGGGTTAACATGAACTTGTTAATAGATTGTAGGAACGGAGACTTAGACATATAAAATCCTTTTTATACAGTTGACAAAGAAAATAAATCATAGCATATTCGTACGAAATAAGAGGATTCATTCCTCGTTGTCATTTCCTTCAGTGGCGGTAGTTATAGGAATAATAAGTAAAAACAGAGGGA
>AEVK01000372.1 GCA_000209515.2 gamma proteobacterium IMCC1989 | reverse complement strand
GTTAAGGTCGTCTATTTGTTGACTGAACTGACAAACCCGACCATCGGGGCAGTGAGTAGGTAGCGAATCGCTCATGTGTAGTCCATAAGGTGGTAACAAGTAATAACTCGGTACGGAAATTATAGACGTGAATGGGCATTATATGTAGCAACTCGCGCAATAATTTCATCTCATCGCTCAGTAGCAGGATTGTTCGGCATATGATGAGTTATCAAAATAGTGTGGTATCGATGGGATAAAGAGTAATAGACGCCGCCAGCACAAAAAGAACCGGCGGTGTTTTTGATAAGCCGCGAGTTTATACTCTGGCGATGCTAATGAACGGATTAAATAAGCGAGTAAACATACCGGTTAATCTTACCGGCGCTTGTTCTACCGATAAGCATAAGCAGTCTTCATTACTTGATGCCATTGGACGATGTTTGTCGCCAACACTTTTAGCTAGGAAATCGCCTTCTTGATAGATATTGTCTTCATCAGAAAAGCTACCTTTCAGTACGACAGTCATCTCGTCGCCTAGATGTTCATGTTCTGGTACTTGGCTGCCAGCACGGATTTTTTGTAAAGAAACAGCGTATTGATCTTGGTCTGCGATCAGACTTGCCGAGCGCAAATTTTTAGTGCTGCGTCGCCATGTTAAAGGATGGTTAGCCATCATTTTTTTGACGAGTTCAGGTAGTGTGGCATATTTGCTCGATAGGGTATGCTTGATCTTGTTTTCTTCAGTACTAGCATGCGCCGTATTTGAGCTTTCATTAGGTATTTCCATGTCATCAATAGCAGACATGAGTTTTACAAAATGCGTGTTATGGGTGGCTTCTGTCGCATTAGCGGTTGTTGTTTCTGCTGGTTGCTCATTATGACTATTCAAAAATAACGCCGCCCCGATTTCCTCTACCTGCCGCACTTCTAATCTGCATTTTTGGCAGTAGTGCAGGTGTGTTTTGACGGCGATGGCAGGCGCACGCGCTAAGGTGCCGGCTGCATATTCAGTCAGTAAGTTCTTGTCTGGGTGGTGTTGTGGAGTATTCATACAGTAACCATGAAAGTAGTAAAGATAAAGTAGTAAAAATAAAGTAGTAAGCTGGTGCTATTGTTTGTGTTAGTACTGCTTGTGTTGTTTTTAGTTGTTTATAAGTAGATTTACATTTCGTGCTGTTTGGTATCTTGCAGCATCGCTTGCAACTTTTTCTGTGCCAGTCGGACTCTAGATTTTACGGTACCTAGTGGCAGCTGGAGTTCAGTGGCTACCTCTGTGTGAGACTTCGCTTCCATATAAACCTTACGGATAACAATTTGCTGTTCATCAGGTAAGGCGAGTAACTTTTGTTTTATCAAACTCTCGTCGCGCTTTTGAGTTAAAAATGTATAGGGGCCGTTTTCTGTTGTGTCTTCCCAAATTTCTTCTGTTTCGATAGATGTGGTATTTGCGTATTTATTTTGGCGACGCAGCATATCAATCCGAGTGTTTCGAGCTAAGGTAAAGATCCATGTACTCGCGGCAGCTTTAGACGGATCGTAGGATGATGCTTTTTGCCATACTTTAATCATCACTTCTTGTATAAGCTCTTCGATCATCTGGTAAGAGCTTTGGGTAGGATACTTACCAATAAAATAATTTTTCAGTAGTGGCGAGAAGTGATCGAATAAGGCTTTAAACGCTTTTCTATCTTGATGGGCTCCGAGTGTAACTAGATGCTCGTTCCATTCTTTAGTTGTGCTTTTAGTCGAATTTTTAACAGCACTTTTTTCGCTTTCTGGGGGTTGTAGCGTCATATCGCGGGTAATAGCCTTTTTGGTAGGGTTACCGTCCGCTTTGTTCGTTTGAACCATCGAAAGTGTGCATATGCGAGCAGACGGGTGTTTTTCTAGTATACCGCTTGTGAGAGAGCTTGAGTGTGCCATCTTTCTTCCTCTGTCTACTTATTAATGCTTGGTGTCAGTTTGTGCCTGAACAGCAATCAAATAATTGTTGATTTGGTACGATTTTCTGTATTAGCAGTATTTACGTTGTTTAGATGCGGGATAGATCACTTGATATTCATCATCTCAAGCGATTGCCCTCATTCATCATCTAATAACCGTCATCTCAAGGCCTATTGATCCGGTCTTAGGCTGTCAACGTATGTTGGATATAATAAGAAAGTGAGTAAGTAAGAATAAGTAAAATGAACGTTAAAAGAGATAGTTCTATGCATGTGATCGACGACTTTAAAGCCTATTATCGTGATTTCTCTCAGTGCGATATTGAAGGCATTAGTGATATATATTGTTCCGGTATTCACTTTTCCGATCCTATTCATGAAGTTCACGGTATACAGGATCTAAAAACATACTTTTCGTCCATGTGTGGAGACTTGAAAGAGTGTCGATTTGAATTTTTAGGCGAAACTATTGATGACAGCAGTGCATGGTTTAAGTGGAATATGCATTATCGGCATCCAAAATTAAAAAATGGAGAGCTGTTGGTTCTTAACGGTGCAACGTATATTAAATTTGAGCTTGTGGAGAAAGAGAGTCTTGGTGAAAGCAAGGCTGGTGTAAGCGATATCGCTAAGACCTACAGAATTACCTCACACGAGGATTTCTATGATATGGGTGCGATGCTATATGAACACACCCCTGTTCTGGGTAGCTGCGTACGGTGGTTAAGAAATAAACTCTCGAAGGCTGCATAATAAAATTCTACATAAGAAAAACGACGCAATAAAAGAACGTGATAAAAGGCGTAATCAAAAGCTACATAACGGATACGTAGTTAATAAAGGATCAATCATGACAGACATTACAGATAAAACGATTTGGATTGTGGGTGCTAGCTCAGGCATTGGCGAATCGCTTGCACTTCGTTTAATGGAAGCAGGCAATTTTGTGATCGCCAGTGCGCGCAGCGAAGATAAGCTGAATGCCTTGGTGCAACGTAACCCCCAACGTATATCGGCTCTTCCTGTTGATATTAGCAAAGAGTCGAATGCCGATGCTATTACTCAAGGCTTACAGTCAATCACCGATAGCATTGATATTGTTATTGTTGCTGCAGGTGTCGTTGAATATGAAGACGACTTGGCGTTAGATGCCGCGATGTACCGGCGTGTATTTGACGTGAATTTTTTCGGCATGATCAATGCGATCGCCATTGCTAGACCCTTTTTAGAAGCCTCTTCCCACAAGGGCTATATTGTTGGTTTGAGTAGTCTGTCAATGATGATTGGTTTTCCTCGTGCAGAAGCTTATGGAGCATCTAAAGCCGCAGTCGATTATTTTTTGCATTCCTTGATGATCGACCTGCCACAGCGCAAGTTCGATGTTAGTGTTGTTCGTCCCGGTTTTGTTAAGACGCCTATGACGTCGGTTAATGATTTTCCTATGCCATTTTTGATGACGGCTGATCAGGCGGCAGATCGAATATTGAAGGGGATGGAAAAGCGCAAGCGGGTGATTGCGTTTCCTAAACGTTTGTCTATGATGCTACGTTTACTGTCTTGGATGTCTTGCCTGTGGTACAAATACTTAGGCCCTAAGGCTAGCCGAGGGTAACGGTTAAGCATTCAAATACGGATGTTAAAA
>AEVK01000373.1 GCA_000209515.2 gamma proteobacterium IMCC1989 | reverse complement strand
AAAGCCGTCCATTTGATGGCTTTGTTAGGCATTACCGTACTTCTTTTTGAAAACATACTTAGACACGTGTGCGCCACTAAGCAAGCCTATACCAAATATTACAGGTATAAGATAAGACAATAAAACACTTTGACTCTCACCAACAACTGATATTACGGGAGGCAATGAACTTAAAAGCATAAACCAGCCGCCAAAATGAAAAAAATGTGCCGGCTGCCCAAGATTAAATGGGTTTTGATGCCAGTTTGGTTTGACCCACTTTATGTCAGATTGAGAATTAATGGCCTGAAGTCCTATAACTAACTGTAAGCCTACAATACAGAAAATGAAGATTGCCAGAAGGTCTATAAATGTTATTGACTCTATATTTTGCACATTTGATGCAGAGCTGATGACCGTTAAAATAATCCCGATCACAATTAGAGACAAACGAACATAAAGCCAATGTATTCGAGCGTAGATGCTTGATGTAAACTTACTTAAAATTGCAGTAAAGCTATCGATTACAATTTTGAGCTTTAAAAATAAGTCCATTACTTTACTGCCTAACGCTCGGTTAAGCGGCTGCGTTTTTC
>AEVK01000374.1 GCA_000209515.2 gamma proteobacterium IMCC1989 | reverse complement strand
TATGTAAATCATTTCAAGTGATAGCAGGCGTTTTTATGTTATTCAATATACCTATCTACCCATATTGATGACTATTAATAGCCATAATTACTCTTTGTGCCGCTCAAAATCGCCATCGATGATAGTTGCATGATCAGAAGACGTCTTACTCTGTTGCGTAAACTCCATATGCTCTGATTGATGTGATGTTTGAGAATATTGAGCCTGTCCCTGACCAAACTGAGAAGCAGAAAACTTGGAGGCAAAAATATTCTTAGCAAAAGAGCCGATAAGTACAGTACGAATACCGGGTGTCAAACAAGCAAAACCAATCACATCGGTTACAAAACCCGGCGTCAGCAGCAACGCACCGCCAACAGCAAAGAATAAACCATCGGCTATTTCACGGGCAGGTAATTCGCCCGAACTCATTTTAGTCCGCGCCTTTAATAAGGCAGCAGCACCTTGATAGCGCAATAGCGACACACCAATAAAAGCCGTTAACAGCACCAAGCCGATGGTTGGAAGAGCACCAATTTGCTGCCCAACCGTAATCAGCAACCACATTTCCACAATAGGAACGACAATAAATAGTAGTAATAAAATACGCAAAACACACCTCTTCGCTATATTGCAGATAGATATATGGTGATGTTACCCAGAAATACAAGCACTACCACTTATCTCAGCATAAACGGCACTAGCTTAAATAACTTTTTCGCCCTCTACCCACGTAGATAGAAGACGCAATAATAACAATGCGGGGATAATCATCAACGCCGTAATCACAAAAAACAATGCCCAGTTACCCTGCAACATATCCACTAATGCGCCACTAAATGCAGCTAAACTGGTACGCCCTAAGTTTCCTAGCGATGCCAACAAGGCATACTGCGTGGCGG
>AEVK01000375.1 GCA_000209515.2 gamma proteobacterium IMCC1989 | reverse complement strand
GCAGTGGAGGTCGGATTGAGCCGCTTGTTACGTGCTAACAAAGATAATGGCTTTAGAAACATATATAAGAAGACCGCAATAGCCCAATAAAACAAATATATTTTTCCCCCAAAAAAAAGCTAATGCAGGCCAATTAAAATAAGTAGGAGCATTAACCTCACTATTTTCAGAGATACCACACTTTTCTTTATGTCTATGAAAAAGCCCCCATATTGCTGTCGAAGAAATATAATGCAACAAGTCACAAGACAAAGATGCAATCAGGAAAAAAGTTGGCCACAACAGCTCACTTGGTAATATTATTGCGGTGTCGGTCTGTGTATTAAACACCCAGATTAGAGCAATTCCTGCAAAGGAGGACTGACGTGCTACCCCGCTCGCAGCACCACTAAAATAGTAATAGTCAGACCTATAATCTGAAAGTTTCACTATTACTTTTTCTCATTATGAGGGCTTCTTGGCCCCGTGCTTCTCGTCGTCTGCGTATTGCTTTCTAACCTATCTCCAACGGGAGTATTTTTATTGCCTTGTTTATCAATAGGCGTATTCCGCGCCTTATCTCCTTGTGACTTCCCTGAATCAGATTTGTTTTTATCTTTACTCATATAGTTATCTCCATTATTTATGACACGTAACGCTCGGTTAAGCGGCTGCGTTTTTCG
>AEVK01000376.1 GCA_000209515.2 gamma proteobacterium IMCC1989 | reverse complement strand
AATCTACAAACACTTTTTCGCCACCATTACCGGGAAGCGAGCCGCGCATTATACGCAAGCACCCCATCCGCGCAAGCGCTATTTTTAACATTTGAATGGAATTCAACAAAAGAAAAAGAGAGCACACAAAGAACGACTAGAAAATAGACAAAGCTTACAAGATAAAATTTACAACACTGCATCATTCGAGAGACTTGAGCACCATCTTCAGATTATCTAACTGCTCAGGCGGCACATAAGTAAACCTCACCCCATGACTAAACCCAGCATTAGCAGCAAGCAACATATTATAGGTAATCACACACTTCGCCCTAATAACATACTCCCTACCACCGACCCACGGAGTCAACTCTATATTAACCTCCGAACCTACCGCCATCGACTCCCCAGATTCAAAGCCCACCCCACCGACAGACACATCCTTAGTCCGAATAGCGATAATACGCTTACCGGGAAGCAATGCACGAGAAGGCCAATTAACCTTAAAACGAGGGCTCTTTCTCTGCCGAGCAGAAGTCTTAGCGTCGCCTTTATCATCCCCACCTTCGCCGGGCACTAAGCTTTCAGTTTTAATCTCTTCGGACACACGACCCCACCAATAAATAGTTAACTGCCTTCAATCTAATTCTAGACTACTTACCAAGAACCGCTAGATAAGCGACCAACAGAAAACAAATAAACTAAAGCGTGAATAGATGGTAGTTTTTTTTGCCCAATCGAACAACAAAGAAACGGGCATAACGAGCACTAGCCAACGAGAACACCCCCTCTAGACCAACGCTTGTTTCGGACGGCACCGGAACACCATTGACCACAATCGCATTCCGAGAAAGCGCATCTTTCACCTGCTTACCGTTTTTTGCCACACCAGAGGACACCAACAGATTAGTCAATATCTCTTTGGACAAATCTAGCCCCTCTAAAGAAGTGGTAGGCAACCCATCTTGCTGTAACTGCTGCATATCAGACAAATTCAATTGATCGACTCCACCACTAAATAACGCCTCTGTGATTCTCTGAGCAGCTAACAAACTATCCTCACCATGCACAAGGCGAGTCACCTCCTCGGCCAATATTTTTTGTGCCTGAGGACGACCCGAAGCCTGCCTATCTGCCTCTTCTATCGCCTCTATTTCGGCAACATCCAAGAAGGTAAAATAGCGCAAAAACGTATATACATCAGCATCAGCAGTATTAACCCAAAATTGATAAAATGCATAGGGTGAGGTTTTTTGCGGATCAAGCCAAATCGTACCGGATTCTGTTTTGCCAAATTTAGTGCCGTCACTTTTTGTCACTAACGGCATCGTTAAGCCAAACACCTGCCCACCATGCTGTCGGCGCGCCAGATCTACCCCGCCGGTAATATTTCCCCACTGATCAGAACCGCCAATTTGCAATGTACAACCGTACCGCTGATACAGCTCAGAAAAGTCGTAAGACTGTAACAACATATAAGTAAATTCCGTAAAAGAAATCCCTTCTCCGTCACGATCAAGGCGCTGCTTAACAGATTCCTTATTCACCATATTATTGATTGAAAAATGTTTACCAACATCTCGCAAAAAATCTAATATATTCAAATCTTTTGTCCAATCGAGATTGTTCACAACCTCTGCTGAGGCTTCGCCGCACTCAAAATCAATAAAACCTGAAATCTGTCGCTTTAACTTTTCTACCCACTCTTCAATAACATCCGGAGTATTCAACTTACGCTCTTGCGCCTTAAAACTAGGATCACCAATTAAGCCTGTAGCACCTCCGACCAATGCCAAAGGCTTATGACCAGCCAACTGAAATCGCCTGAGCGTTAACAGCGGCACTAGACTACCGATATGCAAACTATCGGCGGTAGGATCAAAGCCGCAGTAAAGAGTGCGGGCCTCTTCTGTCAAATAAGATTCGAAGACCTCCTCTCGCGTAATTTGAGCCACCAAGCCTCTCGCCCGCAAATCTGCAATTAAATCCGCACCCGTCATCATCACTTCAACCCTTCATATAAAATATATTGATATTGTTTTTGCCCGTAAAGCAGGCGCAAAAAATAGGCGATACCATACCTAAAACCGCCATAAAAACAAGCTCACATAAAAAAGAAAGAAAACACAACAAAGGAACTCATGAAACAGCAAAGAAATTATCGGGAAGCATTGCTATTTACCTACAAACGTTGAATAATTGAAGAAACATAAAGCAAAATGTCAACACTATAATGAAACCCTTTGAATTTACTAAAAGAAATATAAAAAAAGATGACACCTCAAAAAGTGTTGCTCTTTTTCCTAAAGGCCACTTATTTCTGGCTAGCGGACTTGCTTGCGTATTGCTCGCAGCAACAATGGCGACATATTCGGATAAAACAGCCGAGCGCACGACACAAACAATCGCTTTGCAACTACACCCATCCAATCTAGCGTCGACATCTGGCTCGCAAAGCGCTTCTCAGATTACACAAGCTAAAACAGAAGAATTAATAAAACCGCAAAAAAGTAATTCGACAGAAACAGCCGCAGAACTAACTGCCTCCACCTCAA
>AEVK01000377.1 GCA_000209515.2 gamma proteobacterium IMCC1989 | reverse complement strand
GCTTCGCCAACCGTTTACAGTGGCGTTATATTTCAATGAGAGATAATGAATTTTTTAAAAGTATTTGTAGTTAGCTTAATCCTAGTAATGCTTCCAATGACATTGTGGAATGCTATAGATGTGTTCATTTTAAGTAATTGTGATCATAAGTTTGGGTGTTTAGGCGGCTTTCAAATTGGGTTGTTAGTTTTAGGGATTGTCTCTTTCCTCTCAGCTATCGCCCTATCTTTGGCTTATTTTTTGTTATTGCACAAAGCACATTCTGACAAACTTAACATTATTCATCTCTCAATATCAGCATCACTTTTAAGTTGTAGTAGTACAAGTATTCTGCGTATAACAGACTCATCAATGCCAAATATGATTGTTTTTTGGTTTTTTTACTCTTTTGTCATTGGGGTGGTTACATTTTACATATCAAAAAATATAACAAGTTTGTCATGTCGCCGCTAAAAAACGCGGCTAGGACTGGCATTACGCTGGCGCTTCATGCCAGCCTCATACAAAGGCGT
>AEVK01000378.1 GCA_000209515.2 gamma proteobacterium IMCC1989 | reverse complement strand
AAGAACGGTAAAAAAAGATAAAGAAACAAGCCGAAGTCAAAAGGCTGATTAAAGCCTTTATTGCGTGAGTCTTTTTGAACCCACATAGCAACTAAAATTGTAAATACAATACTCCAAGATGTTTGTGCGCTATTAGATACTTCTTGTTCTTTCAGATTTAAAGCTATTTCAACGATGGAAATACCAAAAGACAGTAAAAGCAGTGTAGCTATTATATATACTGGAATATTCTTCATAGAGTACAGTTAACGC
>AEVK01000379.1 GCA_000209515.2 gamma proteobacterium IMCC1989 | reverse complement strand
TATGAAAATCTTTAAGCGCCATATAACGCCGCGCTTAAAGGCGCGAGCTTGCGAGCGTCCTAGCAGCTTTGCTGCGATTACAGCGCCTTGTTATGCAGGCTACGGACACTGTTGATTTTAAACTGACTTGCGTAGTGCAAACGGAGCCAGTGAATATTATTGGTAAAGCCAAACAGAAAACCCTAAATGGCGATACTGAATATTGTACCTTTGTTTTGCGATAACTAAACACAAACGTTTGTGACTAACTGCACACAACCACGAACGGGATAAAGCTGAAGCTGCCGCTTTGTTGCTAATAGCACGAAGAGCGATGGCACGAACAAACCCAACTTGGGAAAAACTAATTATTGCCTACCCTAACATTGGTACGATGCTTGTTAAAATTACAAAAAATCACTTAGACGCATAACGCCTGTGTATGGGGCGGCTGGAGCGATAGCGTAAGCCGTCCCAGCACGCGTGTTTTTGCGTG
>AEVK01000380.1 GCA_000209515.2 gamma proteobacterium IMCC1989 | reverse complement strand
CGATGCCGAAGGCCGTATTACTCGCCATACCAGCTTTGAAGGTAGACAAACCACTTACGGTTATCAATACATTGCCTCCATGAGTAATCATGTGACCGGCGATACCCGCGCGATAGGCGGCACACAAACCACGACGACCAACGCCCGTGGCGATACCTCCATTGATCAGCACACCGTATTTGACCGTATTGTGAATCACAAAGATCTCGGTGGGCATACCTACA
>AEVK01000381.1 GCA_000209515.2 gamma proteobacterium IMCC1989 | reverse complement strand
AGGGGATACGTCGCCGACCTTGCCAGACCCTGTTTATAATCAGGATAAGGGCTGTGGGGCGTTTTTACAGATCATTATGGTTGTGATCATCGTTGTTGTGTCTGTTTATACAGCGGGTGCGCTAACTGCGCAAGCTGGAGCTACTTTTGGGCAAGTAATGGCCGCAGGTATTAGTACCGCTGTTACACCTGGCGCACTTGCGCTAGGCGCGATGGCAGGAAGTGCTGCAGGCCAGCTGTTCGGTATGGCAGTTGGTATTCAAGACGGATTTGATTGGGGAGCGGTAGCGATAGCGGGAATTTCAGCTTATCTGGGAGCGAGCATTGGTAGCAAACTCAATTTTAGTAGTTCAACGAGCCCGTTTACTCAAGGTGCTGTAAGAGGGATCGTATCCAATACAGTAGGCCAAGGCGTTAACATGGCCTTTGGCCGGCAGGATAAGTTTGATTGGACTGGCGTGGCTGTTTCTGGTGTTGCGGGTGGTGCAAATAGTTATCTTGATGGCAAAATAGGTGCGTCAGGAGCTACCACCTTTGGAGGTCGATTTGGCCAAGGTGTGGCTAATGGCTTGCGTCGCGGCTTGGTTAACAATGCGGTT
>AEVK01000382.1 GCA_000209515.2 gamma proteobacterium IMCC1989 | reverse complement strand
TGCAGCATGTGCGGCTGAGCAAGGCGTTATGCAAAACGAGGTAATCGATGAAAAATATTAGCACTGCCCAGGATTACCTAGAGCAGTTTGCCGGTGAAAATATTCGCGAGAATGCACATAGGCAAGCTCTTGATATACGAAAGTTTGAGATTGACCTTTATTGGAAAAGAACAGCATATTTTTGGACTTTGATAGCAGCGACTTTTGCTGGTTATATTGCAACTATGTCAAACTCAAAAGATCCAATGGCATCGCTTTTAGTGTCGTCAGTTGGGTTGTGTTTTTCGGTTGGTTGGTATTTTGTAAATAGAGGCAGCAAATACTGGCAAGGAAATTGGGAGAGGCATGTAGATCTTCTAGAGAATGAATTCGTAGGACCTCTATATAAAATTACTCCGAGCCGTGAAGAGTATAAGTTTATGAAGTTAAACTCTGCTTACCCATTCTCTGTATCGCGTATAAATCAAATACTAAGTCTTTTTGTCGCATTAATTTGGGTTGCTCTTTATGGGGCATCGTTTTATAAATCAAACTGGTTCCCGATTATAGATAACCTTTTGAGTTGGATTTTAGTATTTTTAGTCGGTGGCTGCTTGGTCTGTCTTGGCGCGTTCGGTAGAACGAAAAAATCCGAAATTGAAAAATCAATTAATTTTGAATGCCGAGAGTACAAGGGGCACTAGTGCATAACAAACGGCTCCACGCAGACGCCCAAACCTACGCGCTTTTTGTGGGTTTCGCTGCGCTCACTTTACCACAAAAAGCTCTCCGGCTTGGGCGCTGGTGAGCCGGGCGTTATGTTTAATAAATTTAGGAGGGGAAATGGCATCAAATGATATAGCGCTTTCTACAGCTTATTATGCTTGCTTGGTAGATCAAGAGCACGTCATCGAAACATTCTCCCGGGCTAGATCTATTCTTGAGCTAAAAACTCAGCTTCTTAATAGCCCTCTGGAGTTCACTTTGCGGGATGAGCTTGATCTTCATAGAGCCGTTATGGCGTTCGCTACAGCATGTATTAGTCATATATCCACACTTCAGAAGCGGGCAGGATTAGAAAAACTTACATTTCCCATCTATCACGATTTTCTACGCTTATTTCGTGACTTCAATCATCATGAGCACTATATTTCTTTTACGCCCTATCGTGCGAGTATTGCAGGTGAAGATCAGGGAAAAGACTTTTATGTCTTTACAACTGCCAACCAGATACCGGCAATAAAAGCTAAATATCCAGAATGGCTGAGAAAAGTAAGAAAGCTTAATCTCGAGAGTTTATTAATTTTAAATTACAAATATTTGGCTAGCTTGTCTGAAGAAGCTCAGAGAAAAAAATTTGGCCAAATAAATATCAAGGTTAATGTCACGCAAAGGTGTGGATTGTTGCATATTCCTGAAGTAGACAGGGTGCATTGGGAAAATGAACTAAACACATAACAAGGCCATCAAATGGACGGCTT
>AEVK01000383.1 GCA_000209515.2 gamma proteobacterium IMCC1989 | reverse complement strand
CAGGCACTTTTAAAAGAAGGGTTGCTGGTTGATAAGTTTTCATTATAATTTTTTGGTTAGTTGTTAGGCGTTTATAAATTATTGTTAAAAAGTCATTAATTGTTTAAGTTAATAGATTTTTCTGGTTTTGGAGGCGTAGTTATCTGCACTTTTGAATAAAAGCGATGGTGTAAAGCGGTTGTTTAGCAGTTAGTTTTTTTGTCGCCTATTTTTTTGAAACTGTCGCTGATAGCGTGCTTCAAACTGCGTGCTGTTTTTAATCCACTGTGTACGATCAACTGATAAGCGCTCAAGAATAGGCGGCAGTGAGTGCGTAATAAACCCTCTCTTGTCTTCACGTATGATACGCCCAGTCCAATCTACTAAGGTAAGGTAATCGGCTAACGAAAAAGGAATACCGTTCTGTTCCTCTGAAGTAGTGTTGCCGTCAAAATGGAGTAATGGTTTTATTGGTAAATTAAAATACGATAAAGATTGTTCTGTGTTCGTCGTGTTTTTTATGGCTT
>AEVK01000384.1 GCA_000209515.2 gamma proteobacterium IMCC1989 | reverse complement strand
TATTATTACGGCCTATAACGATATGTTGTCGGCTCATCAGCCCTTTGAAAGTTTTCCCAATCTCATTAAAGCCGCCGCGTTAGAGTTAGGAGCAACCGCTCAAGTCGCTGGTGGTGTTCCGGCCATGTGCGATGGTGTAACCCAAGGCCAGAGCGGAATGGAGTTATCGCTTTTTTCCCGTGATGTGATTGCGATGTCGGCTGCGGTAGGTTTATCGCATCAGTGTTTTGATGCGGTTACTTTTTTGGGCGTGTGCGATAAAATTATTCCCGGCTTAACGATTGCCGCTGCCAATTTTGGTCATTTACCTGCCATTATGCTTCCGGCTGGCCCCATGCCCACCGGTGTTTCGAATGATAAAAAAGCCGAAGTACGTCAACAGTATGCCATGGGTAAGGCAGATAAAAGCCAATTGCTCGCTGTCGAAGTGGCCTCATACCATGCGCCCGGAACCTGTACCTTTTACGGCACCGCCAATACCAATCAGCTGTTAATGGAGATCATGGGCTTACACCTTCCGGGTGCTAGCTTTGTTCATCCTAATACGCCATTGCGCGAACGGTTAACCCAGTATGGTGTGCAACGATTAACGCAGATTGTTAAAGGCCAAAAAGAATTTACACCGGCTTATAAAATACTCTGCGAGAAAAATTTTGTGAATGGCCTAGTGGGATTGTTAGCGTCTGGCGGCTCGACTAACCTAGTGATTCATTTAGTGGCGATGGCACGTGCAGCGGGGATTATTATCGACATTAGTGATTTCTCTGAACTCTCGGCTGTTGTTCCTCTTATTAGCCGAGTGTACCCCAATGGCGTAGCCGACATTAACGGTTTTCAAATGGCGGGTGGCATGCCGGTATTTATTGCGGAATTATTGAAAAAAGAATTGTTACATCGCGATGTGGCTACCGTCGTGGGGCAGGGAATAGAGCATTACGTCAAACAGCCACAGCTAGATAGTAATGACAATCTAGTGTGGAATGAAATAGAGCTGGCCAGCAGTGCTTATGAAATATTATCTCCTATAGAAAAACCACATGCGACTACAGGCGGGCTTGTTGTTTTGGAAGGTAATGTGGGGCGTTCTATAATGAAAGTCTCCGCCCTTAAGCCTGAACAGATGGTGGTCAGTGCGCCGTGTCGTATTTTTCATGATCAAGATTCTGTACGCGAAGCGTTTGAAAAGGGCGAGCTAGATTGCGATGTAGTGTGTGTAGTTCGTTTCCAAGGGCCGCAGGCCAATGGTATGCCCGAGCTACATGGTCTGACACCCATATTAAGTGCCATTCAATCTAGGGGCTATAAGGTGGCATTAGTGACCGATGGCCGAATGTCAGGAGCCTCAGGTAAAGTCCCAGCCGCTATCCACCTTTCTCCTGAGGCGGTAGTCGGCGGAAGTATCAGTAAGCTACGAGATGGAGATTGGATAACCGTCAATGCAGATAGCGGTGAGCTACAGGTAAAGGTAGATGATTTTGAACAGCGCACTAGTGCGATTGTCGACCTTTCCCACAATCAATACGGCTG
>AEVK01000385.1 GCA_000209515.2 gamma proteobacterium IMCC1989 | reverse complement strand
ACAAAAACGCGGCGCAGTATGTGTCGGATGAAGCAATTTGTTAGGTTTTATAAACTAAGCCATTGCTCCGAACCTGAAAAAACATATGAAGATTCACCTTTATTTTCTTTGATGAATGGCCAATTGACAATAAAACTATGAATGTATTCAGGTAAAATAAAGTACTTTTCTTGGTTACAATCTAACACCATGGTTTTACGCTCAAACAATTTTTCCATCCAGCTAAATACTAAGTAGCGCGAATCTGTTGAAAACCCAAACAAACATCCCCATGCGAAGCCAGGTACTTTCTTACCATTGACTTTTAAAACATGATAGGAATCACCGTGGGGTGGCTCTCCAGCGTATATTAAATCTATTATTTTTGAGGAATCTGGAGATATTAAATTATAACTTCCCATCCCTGCCCACTCACAGGTTCCATCACTGGGCAACCTCAACTCTTCCATATTTTTATTCCTAGAGAAACCTAACGCTTTGCTCAGCCGCACATGCTGCAGAGCGGTTTTTGTGCTTAAAATGTAGCGCAGCGAAATGCACAAAAA
>AEVK01000386.1 GCA_000209515.2 gamma proteobacterium IMCC1989 | reverse complement strand
AGTGGAGGTCAGATTGAGCCGCTTGTTATGGCTGAATTTTGACGAACTTAGAATTACCTGTTTGATATTTACGCGTACTACTTATACCAGGGCAACACATAGGATCTTTTTTTGAGTAAGAAAGCCCCTCTAATGTGATAGTGCCATTATTATAAGTAATGCTATGAATATGAAAATCACCTTTCGCACCGACGGCAGTTGGATAGTATATAGAGCCACCTACAATACCAGTAAGATAGCTGAAGTATTTATTTCCACAACTACCGTGAGCAGCCTCAACTTTAAAACAGGGGCCATTAACAGTATACACAACAAATTCTATGCCGTTATCTTGGAAAGTTTTTCTATATTTACAGTTCTCACCACCTTTTATTTTTTTAACATGCTCGCTAATTATAAACTCAGTTTTACCTGAAACATCAGGGCATTCTGAATAAGCAAATGTAGATATTGAAAAGACTACTATAAAAATAAAATATTTCATTTTTTAGCCATAACGCCCGGCTAAGCTGCCGGAACGGA
>AEVK01000387.1 GCA_000209515.2 gamma proteobacterium IMCC1989 | reverse complement strand
TGCTTCGCCAACCGTTTACATAAGCGTTAACTATCACGGGAGTTAAGATGAAGCCACTAGGAATGTTGATAAAATATTATATTTATTGTGCTTTTTTAAGTGTTATATTTGGTTTTAATCAATATGCTTTCCAAATTAAAATTCCTGCATATTTAACAGGAATAATTACGACCCTAGTTTTGTGGGGTTTAATTTACAATTCTTTAAAGAACTCAGAAGCAAAGTATTCTTTTAATCAATTGATCATTGTAATGGCGGGAGTAGCTATACCAAACTCTGTGGCGCTATATATTTATCCAAAATTTATGGGTGTAATGCCTTCTGACAGCCTAATTATCTCATTCGTATCATTATTAATATGTAGCGTAATTGTTTGGTGTTTATTTTTTATGTCAAAGAGCATGGTTTTGTCCGCTCCAGTGGATGATGACTATGATAGTTAACAAGCGGTTAAAGTACGCTCCCTT
>AEVK01000388.1 GCA_000209515.2 gamma proteobacterium IMCC1989 | reverse complement strand
AGAGGTTTCTTCGGTCACTTGCTGGAAGTGAGTAAAGTCGCTATTGCTGGTGACGCGCGCTACTTGCTCGTAATCGCTGGTGTAGCCATAGATTTGGGTGGGGGCACCAGAATTAGTGGTGCCTTTGTACCACTGCACGATGTTATTGGCACTGTCGAAGGTGCGCACTTGGTAGCTGCTGCCTACAGAGAGGCCTTTGATGCCGAAGATGACTTGGCCGTTGCTTGAATCCAAAGAACGGTCGGTTAATGTCGTCCATGATGAGCCATTATTAAAGCTGACTTGAGCTCTAGTGGCCTGAGGGTAAGCATTACCTACTTCAAAAATTTTAGGGACAGATAATCTATAGCGAGCTACTGTTTGATAAACGTGTACTGGACCGTCTTCAGTTTGAGTAGTTGACACAAGCTCACGATAGCTTGACAAAAAGCTAACTGTACCCTGTGATATGAGTTTTCCGCCCTTATACACCTTGAGAGATTCACCTGATAACGTGTGACTCCAGTTCCCACCATAACCTACAATATTTGGGTATGAAATAGATCGATAAGATTTACCGCCTTGCCTATCTTCTGTCGCAGGAGTTACATTGTATTCTACAACAACACTTTTGACTCCATCGGAGGTGACACTTCCAGGATAACTCGCCGCAATAGCTGTACTATGCGATAAATTACTCACCGTGGTCGTACCCACAATTTGGTGGTACTTTTCTATTTTTTCTATCTGTGTCGCC
>AEVK01000389.1 GCA_000209515.2 gamma proteobacterium IMCC1989 | reverse complement strand
CCTTAAAGCGCCTTATAACGCCGCAAGCAGCTGCGGCTTTGTAGTGGATTTTTTTGTGGTAGCGTAGCGTAAACCGCAAAAAAAGTAACGAAAAAGCCGTCAGACTGGCTTGCTTTGTTATGTGACTATTGCTTGCTTAATATAGCCTTTTTTGGAGCATAGTGCTCACCATTTGGCTGCTTTACTATAACCCAATGAAGTTTTTCTTTAATTAGAGTGATTCTTGCTACGCCTACTGTACCACTATAATTTGTAGTGAACTCAAAGTCACTTCCATTGAAATTTATGGGGAACTTTTTAGAAGAATTTGGCGAGCAATCAATACGAGAACCTGACATGCCAACCGCACAATAAGAACCTACCAGCCTCTCACCTTCTTTTTCTGTTCGAATAGAAAATGTATGTTTACCATTATTTTCATCCCAGACCCACAAGCCTGAAAAATCATCAGCATAACTTTGTAGAGATATTGCTAAAATTATTAGCGAGATAAATATTCTCATTACTCTCCTATATTCACATAACGCCTTTGTATGAGGCTGGCATGAAGC
>AEVK01000390.1 GCA_000209515.2 gamma proteobacterium IMCC1989 | reverse complement strand
TTTCTGACTCCAGTGCTCGCCTGCTCTAAGGCGCTTGTCTGTGCCAGCCGAAATTAAGTCTTCTAAAAATAAGGTATAAATTGACTGGGCTAGATAAGTATTAATCTTTTTTATTTGGCTGATTGAAGACTTATTTGACCCCAATTATTAAATTACTATCTACACAGCTTGGATTGTCTCACAGCCACTTCTTCAAGTTGCTTTAACCCATTCTCCTTTTCCGCTTTCTGGTCCAATAAAATTACTTATCCCCTCTTCCAATATACTTTTTCTTGCTGCTAACAACGCCCCTTTTTCAGATTTAAACGTATTATCCCAAACAGATGTATTATTAAATTCATCATCGATAGCCAAAGCCCACCGCGTCTCATTTTCCAGACGATAAATTTCTACATAAACAGTACGCCCGTCACTAGATATGGGTTGAGATTTTTTAGAAATAATTAACTGTGGCTCATCATTCATACAGCGTAACCTTCTTCCCCATAATTTTTAATACACTATTCTTTAACGCTACTGCATGCTGGTTGGTGAAGCAGCACGCAACCAGTATAGTGAAGTCATTTTTTGGCCGGTGTGAGTATTAAAATATAGCCGCGTCCTATAAATCACTGTCAGACAATAGCTGTGACGGCAATATATCCAAACGATTAGAGATACGAATAATATTCATTATAGAAATATTTCGTTCGCCCCTCTCTACCGCACCCATATACGTTCGATGCACACCACATTCGGAAGCGAAAGCTTCTTGAGAATAACCCAGTGCCTTGCGCTTATCTCGGATAACCTTACCAAGCTGCTTTTGTGCTTTTTTATCGCTTATATTCATAGCCATCAATTATTCATTTTGAACATTAGGTGACAACTAACAATCTAGCAACTCATCTACTGTAATACCAAAAGCTTGAGCAAGCTTATAAACCTGCCAAAGCGACGTGATTGACGCTGGGTCTTGCTCCATGCGCTGATATTGCCGCAACGAAAGCTCAAAGTCTGTCATGTCTTCCTGTGTATAGGCATGTTGCTTTCTAAGTGATTTTATTCTCTTACACAACTTCTGCTGATACTGAGTAAAGCCATCGTAATGTACTGATGTAGGGTTGGGACGCTGCATGATGATAAATATCGCTTGATTTTTGTCGCCAAGCTTGGCATATTCGTACAAAAACCAACACGCCAAGCTTGGCTATAACAATTAAGGAATAAACCATGGGTGAGGACTTAACCAGAAATACATTTATAGGGCTAACCACAGAGGACACATTAGCCAACTTAAGCTCGGTTATTACACTGCTTAGAGAAATGAATTTTTACGATGATGTAGAAGAAGAACGTAAATTTGGTTTATTTGCCGTTCATACCTTAATTAGGAACTCGCTAGAGTATGAGATAGAGAGATTGAAGCCTAGTGAGAAGTAACGGATGCTTTTGAGCGTGTTTTAGAGCACACGGCAATACATTAAGCTAAAATACTTATCTGACCCCAATTATCAATTACGCAAGCACTTTTAATTGGGTTAAAACGGAACCACTATTCACAAAATTTGATAATAAAATTAAACCAAACAGCTCAAACTCTTTTTGTTTTGCCATAGTTGATTTATTCATTGGCTTTTCTCATGGTTTTTTACGCCCTAACGCCGCTGTAAATTGCGACTTTGTAGT
>AEVK01000391.1 GCA_000209515.2 gamma proteobacterium IMCC1989 | reverse complement strand
TGATTTGGCAAAATTAGCGGGCTATGAACCTGCTGCCGCTATCGTTGAGATTATGAATGAAGATGGCACCATGGCGCGTCGTCCAGATTTAGAGCAATTTGCGGAACAGCACGATTTAAAAATTGGCACGATTGCCGACTTAATTCACTACCGTTCGGTTACTGAAAAAACCGTCGAGTGTATTAATCAGCGCGCCGTAAATACTCGCTACGGACAATTTTCTTTATCCACTTATCGTGATGTGGTTTGTGGCGATATGCACTTTGCGTTGGCGAAGGG
>AEVK01000392.1 GCA_000209515.2 gamma proteobacterium IMCC1989 | reverse complement strand
AATAGAAGGTGTTATAACTTACGACATTTACATCTAGGAAAACTAAACTTTATTTAGCTAATGTTTTACTTCCGTCAGCGTGAAAGTTATAAACAACAAATTCGAAATCAGTTAGATCGCCTTTGTCGTTAAACTGGAGTTGACCAGTCGGTGTGTTAAACGTTGTTGTACGCATCATTGCTTGCATAGCATCAGTGTCTGTTCCGCCGGTTGCTTTCATTGCATCAACCATTACTTGTACCGCAGAGTAAGACGTTAAAACAAATACAGCGCTGGCATCTTGGTTTTTCGCTTTTAGCGAGTCAACCAATGATTTGTTTAGTGGGTTACTATCAAAGCTTGGTGGCAAGGTAACTAAAAGGCCTTCAGCTGAATC
>AEVK01000393.1 GCA_000209515.2 gamma proteobacterium IMCC1989 | reverse complement strand
GGTGTGCGGCTTAACTGACGCTGGCTTACACAATACTTGACCACGCTCAATCTCTTCGCGCTTAGTACCACGCAAAAGCACACCAACGTTCTCACCTGCACGACCTTCGTCTAGTAATTTGCGGAACATTTCAACACCGGTACAGGTAGTCTTAGTCGTTTCTTTAATACCAACGATTTCGATTTCTTCACCCACTTTAACGATACCACGCTCAACACGACCGGTAACTACCGTACCACGGCCTGAAATTGAGAAAACATCTTCAATCGGCATAAGAAATGGCTGATCAACAGCACGCTCTGGCTCTGGAATA
>AEVK01000394.1 GCA_000209515.2 gamma proteobacterium IMCC1989 | reverse complement strand
GGCGTTATATTTTATCGAGAGTTTCTACTAATGTTCACTTTTAGTAAAAAAGACAAATTGAAAAGTGTGCTTATAGTAAACCTTAGAAAAGCATGTGAAATTGCATCCCATTATAGCGGTGGCTATTCTGGTGAGTTTCTAGATGCGCAGGAATTTTATAAGGCATTAAAGAGTGCAGTAGTGGCATTTGAAAATGGTGATAATAGCCAAGTAAAGGACTTGTAGGTATGATTTGCCCCCACTACAGCATGGGATGATTTTGTCGGTATGAAAGGTGTCGATCTTGGTAATTCAATATTTTGTCAATTGCAATCATATGTTAATGAACACGACATCAAAATATAACAAACGGCTCAAATCGACCTCCACTGCGTTGCTCGTTTTGTGCT
>AEVK01000395.1 GCA_000209515.2 gamma proteobacterium IMCC1989 | reverse complement strand
CGAAGGGAATGAAGGCGACGAAGGTGATGAGGGCGACGAGGGTCAGTTATACATCGTTGATTCCAACAAGACCCTTGGCACAATCAATGTCGATACCGGCGAAACTAGCGTCATCGGGAACACGGGTGTTCAGTTAACAGATATTGCGTTTGGTAATGGTGACCAACTGTTTGGTATTTCGTTTAATGACCTTTATTCCGTAGATTCTTCAACAGGCGCTACGACCTTTATAGCTGATCTTGGTGTTGGTGGTCTTAATGCTTTAGAGATTGGTGATAATGGCACAGCATACGTTGCAGGTGGTAATGGTCTTTATGAATTAGATCTAACTAACGGTAGTACAACAAAAGTAGTCGACTTACCGATTAATTCTGGCGGCGATATTGCGATTATTGGCAATGACTTATTTATTGTTGGTGATAAGGGTAGTCACTATGGTGCAGATACCTTAGTTAAAGTTGATTTAGCAACGAATAGTGTGACTGAAGTAGGTGAATTGACACTTAACGGTCAACCTTTGAATGTAACTTATGGTCTTGCGAGTTCACCAGAAGGCAAACTCTATGCAATTGACGGAAATGATGTATATGAAGTTGATACAAACACTGGCGAAGTAACGTTGTCGGTCGAAGATTATAATGGTTTAAGTAATGCTTGGGGCGCTGATTACACAGACGGTTCTAACGAAGGAAACGAAGGCGACGAGAA
>AEVK01000396.1 GCA_000209515.2 gamma proteobacterium IMCC1989 | reverse complement strand
ACAACAAACTGTAAACGATATTATTGAGGTGTGGCGTGAGCGTTTAACGGATTTAAGCTGGTTTATGAAATGCTTAAACGAACCGATAGCCCGCGAAGCCAATAAAGAAGATAACTGCACCGGCCACTTTTGGGAATCCCGCTATAAATCACAAGCTTTACTCAGTGAAGAAGCACTATTAAGCTGTATGGCTTATGTTGATTTAAACCCTGTGCGAGCCTGCATGGCAGATACACCTGAAGCTTCGGATTATACCAGTATCAAAGAACGTATTAACCCCCAGAAACCAAACCAAGGCGTCACCGAAAACACACTACCGTCTCTCGCACTCCACCACTTTTCTCTGCCAATTAAACCTCTCCTGCACTTCGATGGCGCCATTACTCAAGCCACACAAACCGGTATTCCGTTTACTTGGGAAGATTATTTAGTATTGGTAGACTGTAAGCGCCTAACCAACCACACCCTACTA
>AEVK01000397.1 GCA_000209515.2 gamma proteobacterium IMCC1989 | reverse complement strand
TCTGAAACACGGTTACCATTTTTATCGTACTGGAAGAAGGAATGGCTGCTGTTACCAATATCATTCACTTCTTTTAGATAACCGTTGTTGTGGTAACTATAGTGAATTTCTTGGTTATTCGTCCCGGTTGCTACATTACCTGTATTACCGGTTTGTTTACCTAACCAACCGGCGTGGTTGTAGTAGTAGTTGTAGGTATGCCCACCGAGATCTTTGTGAT
>AEVK01000398.1 GCA_000209515.2 gamma proteobacterium IMCC1989 | reverse complement strand
CCAATACCACCGATGACTGCTGACTCATAAGTTATTACTCATAATACTGTTCATATCTACTCTTTTCATAACCGCGCTATCTTTAACTATGCTGTTTATAACCACATCGCCTGTAATCATGCTATTCATAACGCAGTACTTCTGCTGGTGCGATTTGCGCAGCGCAATAAGCTGGGTACAAAGTCGCTAAAATACTCATTGATATGCCCGAAACACAAATAAACATCACATCAGTCCAACGTAATTGAGAAGGAATTTGACTAATAAAATAGACATTAGGGTCGAAAATATAAACGCCCAACAGCGACTCAACAGTAGCGATCACATCACTTATGGATACCGCTAACAGACACCCCAATAATGCGCCAACGAGAATCCCAATAATACCCACAGCACTCCCTTGAGTGATAAAAATGCACATCACCTGCTTGGTTGTCATACCTAGTGTGCGCAGTACCGCAATATCACCTCGCTTATCAGTGACCATTAACATCAAACCCGTGACGATATTTAGCGCGGCTACCGCAACAATAATCAACAACAATAATGTCACCATGCGCTTTTCCATTTGCACCGCTTGAAATAAACTCCCCTGAGTCTTGCTCCAGTCAGTTAACTGATAATTTTCACCTAGTTGCTCCTGCAGGGTTTGCATGACCGATTGCGCTTGGTAAATATCATCCACCTTGACTCGTAAACCCTGTACATTTTTACCGTAACGAAACATTTTTTGCGCATCACTTAAATGGATCATCGCAAGCGTTTGGTCGACCTGCGCACCCACTTCAAAAATACCGACGACAGTAAAACGCTTCGTCCGTGGAAAAATACCAGCGGGCGTAATAGATATGTCGGGCAAAGTCATTACCACCGAATCTCCCATATCCACACGCAAGCGATGAGCTAATATTCTGCCCAATACAATACCAAACTCTCCTGCCTGTAAATTGTCTGTCTCACCTCGATACATATACTCATCAATAACCGACACTTGCCGCTCAACCGTCGGCAAAATACCTTGCAACTGACTACTTTGCACACTGCGCGGCGAACTCAACATTGCATAGCCACCTATATACGGGGCAGATGCAGTCAAATGCGGTGTAGAAGAAATAACATCGGCTAAGCCTGACCAATCGCTAAGGTGAGGATGTTGATCAATAAAGCCATGAGGCACCACGCTTAAAATGCGCTGTTTTATTTCACGATCGAAGCCGTTCATC
>AEVK01000399.1 GCA_000209515.2 gamma proteobacterium IMCC1989 | reverse complement strand
AGAGCTTCAAAGGGATTAATGTAACGGCAAACATATAGCTTAAAAAACAATTATGATGCATTACGTAATCCGCTCAAGTAAAGTCTGTGATTGGTAGTTTCGTTTATACAGCGAGCAAGCATTAGTAAATTATTGGCTGTTATGGTAAAAAGATAAGATTCATCGTAACCGTTAACATAATCATGCTTTTCAGTGTTGTAACGCAGTTGGAAAGTTAATCGTTGGGGAAAGGTAATGTGGTTTCTATCAGCACCGTGCTCT
>AEVK01000400.1 GCA_000209515.2 gamma proteobacterium IMCC1989 | reverse complement strand
CGTTAACCAACTAATAATTTGTTCCGCATTAGCGCCAGCCGCATTCGCCGCCTGAATAACAATCGCAACCGAGCTGGTATAGCCAACCAGTACCGTTGCTAAGCCAGCAGAAAAGTGGGCAAACTTAAAGTGTTCGGTTTTCATTTGTTGTCCTTATATAGGTCATCCGATAATTGCCGTTTTCTAGCAGCCTGCTAGCATGGATTGATTAATGTAAGCCTGTGTATTGTTAGCGTACAATACTTTCTGTGCGTTATCGAGCACGTCCATGTTGTTAGTAGTTGTTAGTAGTTGTTAGTGGTTGTTTGTCTGTGCTAGCTGGTGGTGAATGGAAAAAAATTAATGAAGGCGAAAGCATCCGTTTTTATGCGGATCAACCACATGGTTATTATGGCGAGACAGATAAAGCCGTGTTTCAAAATATTATTCGGTATCTATGATGCGCTTTGCTTTCGTATTATTTACCTCTTTACTATCTACGGCATTACTCCTTATTATTGAGCTTAATTTATCCGTATTCAATCAGTCAGGAAATATAAAATGAAAGTACAAACAGTGTTAGACACTATCGGCAATACGCCCCATATTAAAACCCAGCGCTTGTTTGGTGATAAACAGAATGTATGGATTAAAAGTGAG
>AEVK01000401.1 GCA_000209515.2 gamma proteobacterium IMCC1989 | reverse complement strand
TTGCTGGCTTGTGCGGGTGTTGTGGTGAACGATAATTTAGTATTGCTTGATCGTATTCAGCACTTATATAAAAAAGGCAATGATATTATGGATGTGCTGGCTGAGGCAGGGCAGGATCGGTTTCGCGCTATTATTTTGACTTCGTTGACTACCTTTATTGGTTTGTTGCCCATCATGTTTGAAACCAGTGTGCAGGCACAATTTTTAATTCCTATGGTGGTGTCGCTATCTTTTGGGGTTCTATTTTCTACCTTTGTAACCCTATTGCTGGTGCCTAATTTATTTTTATTGGGCATTAAGCTAACTTCTTCACGTTAAGAATAAGTGTTAGATTTGCGCCAAAAATTTCCGCAATATTGTTTAGTGTATAGAGATCGTTATGGCTGTTGTGTTATCTATTTTACCGATATTTTTTATTATACTGGCAGGCGCTGCTTTTCGTAAAATTGCTTTTCCTGGTGTAGGTTTTTGGAGTGGCGCAGAAAAACTAACGTACTATATTTTTTTTCCTGCATTGCTCATTAGTAAAATGGCAACAGCCGAAATAGGCAATATCGATCTTTTATCTATAGCCCCTTTGCTGGGCGCTATGTTGTTATTAGTTGCTGGATTAATGGTGCTGGCTCAACGGCTAAGTAAACCGTATGGCGTATTAGCGAACCCCGCATTTACATCGGTATTTCAAGGCGGTATTCGCTTTAATACTTATGTAGGCTTGGCAATAGTGACGGCACTATATGGTTCGGAAGGAGTGGTGATCGCCTTAGTGATGGTGGCGATTATGATTCCTTTGGTGAATATATTATGTGTCACCGTGTTAGAGATGTATGCAGAAAAAGTATCTGTACACCCTTATCGACGTTTGTGTTCGTCAATTATCAGCAATCCATTAATTATTGGCTGTGTGTTAGGTGTTGCCATTAATTTGAGTAATGTTGGGCTGCCTTATGTCCTCAGTGAAATGCTAAGGCTTTTTTCACAGGTCGCGTTGCCTTTGGGGTTGTTAACCGTTGGCGCTGCTCTTAGTTTACGGGCGTTTAGCGGAGTTGCGCTGGCTTTAACATTATCTTGCTTGGTGAAATTCCTATTATTACCGTTGTTGGCTATTGGATTAGCCTCAGTGCTAGGAATAGGTGAGCTGGAGACGCAAGTGCTACTGGTGTTAGCTGTATTGCCTACGGCAACGTCGGCTTATGTATTAGCGAAACAGTTAGGGGGCGATGCAGAATTAATGGCCACCATTATTACTGTGCAAACCTTACTATCAGCGATATGGATACCGGTCGTGTTGGCAATATCGTAATACATTACGGGCACTGGTAAGCGATAAAAGATTGCGTACCATTTCGCGTGCTATTGTCGATATT
>AEVK01000402.1 GCA_000209515.2 gamma proteobacterium IMCC1989 | reverse complement strand
AAAATAGTACCGATACTGATTGCAACAATTGCAATCTCTAGTGTTTTTAACGCGGCTTCACCCAAAAACAAAAGATCACTAGCTTGTAAGTTACTAAAAACTTCAACACTTGTAGCCATAATTTTTCTCCTATTGAGGGCCCTTAAACAAACGCCAGCCAATGAAACTCATTAACCCTAGAGCGATTTTTGCAATTATGTAGTAAATAACTGCTGTTGCCGCAAAGAATTCGAACGTTCTAAAGGTTTTAGACGACAAGAACTGAGTCTCTCCGGTTAACTCGCGTAGGCCAACTAACATACCTAGAGAGCTCATTAGAATGACCCAAATAAATTGGTTAGTCATAGGATGGTAAAT
>AEVK01000403.1 GCA_000209515.2 gamma proteobacterium IMCC1989 | reverse complement strand
CCGTCCCAGCACGCGTGTTTTTGCGTGCGAACATGACACTTTTGTTAGGAATTTTTCTTCCGAACAAAATGAAAACAATTTCCGTAATGACACTCATAATCAATACTTATATTTGACCTAGATATTATTACTTGCATTTTTTCTTTTTCAGAAAGAATATCTAAACTGTCATCTACGGGGTAATTTACAGCCATTAAAATTTTGGATGAACCCTTATCCATTGCATCGTATGAGTCAATATAGCCGATAGATAAATCCGGCATATTACTATCGGATGAATTCAATTTTAAAACCTCTACTACTAAACTTGCCCAAGACTTATAATAGTCATCCTTATTTTTCACATGTATATTATCTATAAAGAGCTTTTCTTCTTTTATAACTGCTGGCCCAAGCCCATAGTTATGAAGCATTAATTGGTAAGAAAATATTTTTTTATCCTTATCAAAGTTATAGATATCTTCGATTTGCAAATGTGGTTTGACAGACAAACGATTATGTTTTCTGATGCTGTAAAAATGATAAGAAGAAACAATAAATGCTAAAATAGTGATTGATAATGCAGAAAACTCCCCAGAAGAAAGCCCCCAAGGAGATTTAATTGTTAAACCAATGATTAATCCTATGGAAAATACAAGCAAAAGCATCAAGAAACTTCCACTAATGCTTGCTTGAAAATTATCTTTGCTCATTTTGATTCCTAACGCTCGGCTAAATTGCCGGAGCGGAG
>AEVK01000404.1 GCA_000209515.2 gamma proteobacterium IMCC1989 | reverse complement strand
ACTCCGTTCCGGCGGCTTAGCCGGGCGTTAGCCTTTAAAAAAAACAAGATTATGGAAAATGTAAATATATTTTATCTCCTCTCTGTCCTGCTAATGCTCTTAGTAACATTATCGGTAGCTATGGGTATATTGCTAAAAATCCAGTCTATTTTAATAGCTGTGCTAGCATTTCCTACATATTTAGGCCTTTATGCCATAGAAATGATGCTTCCCATAAAAACTGGAAAAGGTAACCATATATTATCTTTAAATATACCTAAAAATAATCCATTTAAGGTGTCAATGAATATAGCTGCATGCTTTGTTACATTTAGTGTAATTTCTGTAGGAGAAAAAATATGGGAAATAGGTTTATCTCCTTATAAACAAGTTGAGCTAATTGACTCACTTATAAAGTATTATGTGGCTCAACCATTTTTAATTTATGTGTTCTGTATAGGTATTTGTACAATATATATTATAAGCTTCTTTTTTTCAGAAAAAGACAATAATGGTCCTTGGTCAAAAATAGAAAATTTAAGTATCCCGTCTCTGTGGAAAGCTATAATTAAAAATTCTACATAGGCTAACAAGGTTGTCATGTACGCCGCAAAAAACGCGGCAGGACTGGCATTACGCTGCGCTTC
>AEVK01000405.1 GCA_000209515.2 gamma proteobacterium IMCC1989 | reverse complement strand
TCCGTTTCGGCAGCTTAGCCGGGCGTTATACGTAATAAGATATGTGTGAATTAAAAGAAGAATTTAAAACTTTAATTATCGAATTACTCGAGGTTCCAGAAGAGGGGCGAGAACGAAAAATTATTGAAAGGCTAGATAAAATTGCCCCAGACCCCGAATATATGAATTACATATATAGCTGTGAAGAATTTGAAACCGAAGGTGGGTTTGACATAGATGGCTATACTAAAAAAGTATTTAGTTACAAACCCATACTGCTATAATTAGACATTAGTTCATGCTTGCAATCTTATAAATACGTTAAAATTTTTTAAGTTCATCGCAAGTTAGTTAAACGTATAACAAGCGGTTAAAGTACGCTCCC
>AEVK01000406.1 GCA_000209515.2 gamma proteobacterium IMCC1989 | reverse complement strand
TTATCTAAGCGTTTACCACCACAAATCACTTTTGCACCGGCTTCAATGGCTTCTTGTACCCATTGGTCGATACGATCTACTTCGCGTGAATTAATTAACGGGCCAATTTCGGTGTCGGCTGAAGTGGGATCGCCAATTTTCATGGCGCTACCTAATGTCGCTAAACGGTTGGCGAGGTCTGCGGAAATACTGCTGTGGGCAAATACCCGCTGTACCGATACACACACTTGGCCGGCATGGTAAAAGCCGCCTTTGGCCAGTAGTGGGCTAGCATCGTCTAGGTCGGCATCTGCTTCTACAATAATGGGGGCAACACCACCGTGCTCTAGTGCACAACGGACGCCGGGTGCTAATTTTGATTTCAACATCCAACCC
>AEVK01000407.1 GCA_000209515.2 gamma proteobacterium IMCC1989 | reverse complement strand
GCGTTATGTGTAAAAGGTAGATATGAAATTAGTTCTAATAGTTAGTTTTTTGATTGCATTATTAATTACACCTATTCTTCAGTTTACGTTTCGTGAGCTTCATGTTGAACCTAAGTGGGCAAAAGAAATAAATGTTACGGGAGAAATTGTTGATGGCAAAGTAGTTGTTAAAAGGATAGAGTATTTTCGTTTCTTTAGAACGGCGAATAATTATTTCATCCAAAATTGGCGTGAATATTTTTCAGTATTTATTGTGTCTCTAATATCTTCAGTTGCTACACTAACGTTTTTCAATGTCAATCATAAAAACACATAACAAGACTGTCAAATACATTCCAGCCGC
>AEVK01000408.1 GCA_000209515.2 gamma proteobacterium IMCC1989 | reverse complement strand
CATGTTGCACTGATAATAGTCTTGGCGGTTATTGTTATTATTAGTTGGTTATCTACACCAGAAACGACGCCTTCCGATCAACAACCAACAACGGCGATTCCTTTGGACTTAGGGCTGAAGGTAGAGAACATAACGCCAAAGGAAGAAGACTTAAATATAGAAACTGTAGAGGCAGAAACAGAGAGCAGTGTTTCGGATGCCAAGAGTCAAAGCTCAGCTAATACAGTGAATATAAGTCCGTTAGCAGAGAATCAGCAGCAAGAAGAAGCACCTCCGACGGTTGCAGTATTACCAGAAAAAAAGGAAGACAAGGTCGTTATTCGTCAAGGCGACATACTCAGCGTGTTATTTGATGAATATGACTTAGGGCAGACTGCTCTGCGGAATATTTTAAGCGCCGATGAATCACTGCTCGCACTAGAAACACTTCGTCCCGGGCAAGTACTTTATTTTCGTTATAAAGATAATACGCAATATTTGAAAGAAATGGAGCTGTATAAACATCCGGGTTATCGGGTGATATATCGTCGTATTGCTGATGATGCTTTTGAATATGAAACAATTATTAAAGACGGCGAGTGGCGCAGCGAAACCGTTAATGGCACTATCGAGGGCATATTTTATTTATCGGCACAGCGCGCAGGGTTAAGCGAAATAGAAACCGCCACCGTCACCGAAATTTTTCAAGAACAACTTAATTTTTCTCGCTCCATTCAAAAAGGCGACCAGTTTCAAGTGGTGCGCAGTGTACAAACAGTTGACGACCAACCCACGGGGCAAGTGCGTATCGAAAGCGCGCGCATACAGCGAGGCCGACGCGACTATACCGCATTCTTATTTAGCGATGGTCGCTACTATGACAAGCAAGGTAAAAGTTTAGCGCGCGCTTTTACCCGCACACCGTTAAACAAAAAATATCGGATCAGCTCCTCTTTCAATCCAAGAAGAGTTCACCCCGTAACCGGCCGAGTATCCCCCCATAACGGAACCGACTTTGCGACACCCACAGGCACAAAAGTATTTTCCACCGGCGATGGCACCGTTGCCCGTGTGGG
>AEVK01000409.1 GCA_000209515.2 gamma proteobacterium IMCC1989 | reverse complement strand
TTTAATACCCACTTCACCTGGGATTACATCCGCAGTGACTTCATAGACCGTTTGCTTAATCGCTGAAGAGGTGTTCACCAAGCTAATGGTTTCATGGGAAGACGCTGCGCCCATTGCCCCTCTTGCCCAATTAACCAACTTACCCTGTGCGTCAAAGGCTTTATATTCATAGCGGTCGCCATAGGTGTTGCCAAGGCCTTGTCGAATAAACTCCACACCAGAACCGGCATAACTGCTGCGTGTAGTGGTATGCCAAGCGCCGTCATTGACCCGCACATTAACTTTAGTAACATTAGGCGATTCACCGCCAATAGAAATT
>AEVK01000410.1 GCA_000209515.2 gamma proteobacterium IMCC1989 | reverse complement strand
AACCGTGGGGCAGACGGTGGTGTATTCTTCCACTGGTTTAACTCCGAGTGTCACCTCTGAGCCTACAGAAACCACTGTGTTTCCTGCTGTAGTCGTGACCAATAGCGATGGCAGTACGACCACCACGCAACGTACCTCAGCAGTGACTAAAACCACCACCATCGAGGCCTCCCCGACCTTAGCCGATCCGCATCGGATGAAAGAGACCAACACGATCACTACCGTGGTCACCACCGTCGTCACGGGTGAAATCGAGAACGAGCAGTCGTATACCGATGACGAAGTATTTGCGGTCACAGAAACCACCGTAGACGGCACGATCGTCACTACCACTACGGCGACACAGATAGAAAAA
>AEVK01000411.1 GCA_000209515.2 gamma proteobacterium IMCC1989 | reverse complement strand
CCAATCGCAGACTTTACTGGAGCGGATTACTTAATGCATCAACATTATTTTTTGAAGCTGAAATACTGCCACCACATTAATTATTTTACAGCTCTAACGCCTGTGTAATTTGCGCACTGGAGTGCAGCGTAAGTGCGTCAAATTGACACACTTGTTAACTGTGGACCTGAATAAGTTCATTGATCCACTCTTTAAATTTTGGGATTACTTCTTGGATTTCGGATTCAAAGCCCTCTTCATCAAAGTAACCCTCAGTTTCAATTTTGTGCTGCCAATCTCTACCCTGCTGAAGCACTGAATAGGGAACGCCCTCTAGGGCTTCGATTGACTCGTATACTCTTTGCGAAAAAGTATCGCGATCTTTACGGTTTTTATCGTATTCATCTATTTCGACTAAAAGCCTTTCTAAAACGGTTTTATTCGACATTGCTCAATCAATTATTTCGTACAGTTAACGCCGCTGTAAATTGCGGCT
>AEVK01000412.1 GCA_000209515.2 gamma proteobacterium IMCC1989 | reverse complement strand
TTGTGCTATTAAAGCACAAAACAAGCAACGAAAAAAACGTCCACTTGAGCAATTTGTTATGTATTATTTTTATGCACCCACTTTACTTTATGTTGACCAACAATTTCACACTTATCGGATGTTTGACAATGAGAGAATTGGTACCATTTTGGTTTATTTTTGCCAAAATTCATAAACCCCCAACCGTTGTTACTACGATGCCATGTTTTATTGCAGCCAAGACAAACTCTATCCGATGTCCAGTTAAAGCCGCCATGACTAATATAGCCCCTATACCCTGAATAAATAATTACCGGGAGTATAATAGTAGATACTAAAAAATCTATGTTCTGAGGAATATTATTAAGTAAATACGGTATTTGATTTTTACTTATATATAGAAACCACAAATATAAACAAAAAATAAAGCCAGCAACATAATTTGCAATATGCTTTCTTTGCTTTCTCTCTAAAAATAGCTCTGTTTGTGTCTTTCTTATCCACATATTTATTTATACATAACGCTCGGTTAAGCGGCTGCGCTTTTTG
>AEVK01000413.1 GCA_000209515.2 gamma proteobacterium IMCC1989 | reverse complement strand
GGCTGGAATGTATTTGACAGTCTTGTTAGAGAACGATACCAATAAAAACCACATGACCTTTCTCCAACGATTTACTTTCCGACTGCATTACTAAGCTAAAAAGTATAATTATTTTAATGGTTACGATAAAGCTTACCTTTTTACCATAACGACTGCGTATTGACTAAGCCACGCTAGCTTTATAAACGAAACTACCCATAAACAGACTTTACTGGAGCGGATTACGT
>AEVK01000414.1 GCA_000209515.2 gamma proteobacterium IMCC1989 | reverse complement strand
CTATCTGATGCAGAATCGAAACTATTGATGTTAGGTGAAAAAGCATTAGAGAAAACCTTGCGTTTATATGCAGCAAAAATCGCTAACTTTAGACGGCAAGTGTATGTAGGGAGAACAGATATCAAAGACGAGACAATCATTGCCATGAAAAAAGATATCAACTTACTGCGTGAACAATTTTATGAATTTCTCAGTAAAAAATATGATCG
>AEVK01000415.1 GCA_000209515.2 gamma proteobacterium IMCC1989 | reverse complement strand
CTCCATATCTGCAATTTACAACGGCGTTATAGGTAAATAAATGTACTACTCCCATATTAAAATCGAACCCGCCCAGTCGAACAAAGAATTCGGAATTTGCTCTGGTGCATACGCGATCATTTGGTCTACCGAGAACACGATTCCATTTTTCCTTGCTGCGCTGGCCAGCCTAGAATGGCTGCTAGTCGAGGTAGTCGAAACCTCAGAGGCGCAGCGACCCAAAGAAGGAGACCTAGAGCTAATAAATTATACCCTCGCACAAGAAAACGGGTTCCAAATGGAAATAAATAAATATGCTGCTGACGACGGCGATGTATGCCATTAATAATTACATAAGTAAACTTTTTACTCGTAACTGCTCTTGCTTTTTCTTCTGTAAGCATGTGTACACCTATAACAAGTTGTTTAAATTCATTCCAGCCGCAAAATACGCGGCTTCCATCGGACGGCTAGCGCCGCCGTTTAACAAGGCGTTATGCGTCTAGGTGATTTTTTGTAATTTTAACAAACATCGTACCAATGTTAGGGTAGGCAACAGTTAGGTTTTCCCAAGTTGGGTTTGTTGGTGCCTTTGTTCTCTGTGCTATTAGTGGCAAAGTGGTGGTTCCAGCTTTATACCATTCTTTGTTGTGTGCAGTTAGTCACAATAGTTTGTGTTTAGTTATCGCAAAACAAAGGTGTACTATTTGGTATCGTCAATTAGGGTTTTCTTATTTGGCTCTACCAATAATAATCGCTGGCTTCGTTTGCACTCCGCAAGTCAGTTTACAATTAACATCGTCCGTAGCCTGCATAACAAGGCGTTTAAATCGCCTACGGCTCGGACTGCGAAAAAC
>AEVK01000416.1 GCA_000209515.2 gamma proteobacterium IMCC1989 | reverse complement strand
AGACGAAATACCTATTCGAGTAAGACCAGATAGCATATTAGGTCAGATTTGTAGCATATGCAATCCTATAGCACTCTATGTAAATCATGGACTAATAAACTTCACAGCAGTGGCCAATAGCGAACAAAAAGGCACTCCCGTATTTTTCCGGTATTTATTTTGGCCTATAAACAGGCTCGGCTTTAACTTTTTCCAGAACAATGGAAACGAGCCTTTACGTATTTATGGTAAAGGTGGCCTACCTCTGGCAGGAAGCCCATATCATGATTATGGAATCACTGGTGTTTTAATGGTAGGGTTTCTATTTGGTGTTTTTTTCTCATTATCACTAATAGCTTTAGAAGCAAAATCATCACTATTAGCAGGCATAGGAATGGCGACATTATCCTGCAATTTTTATATCATAACGCTATCATTTATATTTACAGCTACAAGCATAATGCTCTTTCCTTTTTTAGTTTTTTCTACATTATCAGTATTCTGTTTTCTCCCCTTGATATCGCAACAATTTAGGAAAAATAACTAACATGAGCGTTAAAAATGACCTTGTATCGATAATAACACCCGCCTGGAGAGCAGAAGGGTTTATCACAGAAACGATAACATCTGTTCAAAAGCAAACCTTTGAAAATTGGGAAATGTTGATTGTTGATGATTGTTCTCCAGACAATACACGACAAGTTATTAAAAAAATTGGTAAAAACGACCCGAGAGTACGTTTGATTTGCCATAAAAAAAATGCTGGCCCAGCTGCTGCACGTAATACAGCTCTAAAAGAAGCACAGGGGAAATGGATTGCTTTTTTAGATAGTGATGACTTATGGCTACCAGATAAATTAGAGCAACAGTTAGCATTTCATAAATTAAAAAAAGTACATATTTCTTATACACAATATAGGAGGATTAATTTAGAAAACACAAAAACAGGAAACCTAATAGGAGTAGCTGAGTCCCTTAACTACAAAAAACTACTAGGAAATACGGCCATTGCAACATCGACTGTATTGGTAGATAAAACATTAACCGGCCCATTTATCATGAAACCAATATACTATGATGACTTTGGCTGCTGGCTTGACATATTGAGATATGGCGGAAAAGCAGCTGGACTAAGAAAAGACCTGATGCGTTATAGGGTTGTTAAAAATTCTGTATCAAGAAATAAATGGCGTTCAGCTATGGAAGTATGGAAAACATATCGAGAAATAGAACAACTTAACATTTTACCTTCTATGTATTATTTCACTCAATATATGCTAAATGCACTAAAAAAGTATCGAAAATTTTAATGGATTGCTCTGCTTTAGCTGAACTGGACACGAGAGTGTATGTAGATACCATCTCTCACAACCAAGTACAAGTACTGTAATTAACGTACTTGAAATTGATATTCGGTTTGATTTTTAATCACACCAAAACAAATCTGCACTAATTTCCTCATTGCCGCACACAATGCCTGCATTTTTGTTTTACCTGCTTTGAGCAATCGATCACGCTGCGCTTTAATCTCATGATTATGCGTACTAGCGGATACTGATGCTAAATACAGTTTGGCTCTAACTCTAGAAGGACCTGACTTACTAAGTGTGGTTCGCCCCTTGAATACACCCGATTCATTTAGTCTTGGAATAAGCCCTAAATAAGCAGCCACTTGTTTGGCATTAACAAAAGATTTAGCCGCAAACAAATACACCATTTCACGAGCAACAACGTAAGCGCCTAACCAACCACACCCTAC
>AEVK01000417.1 GCA_000209515.2 gamma proteobacterium IMCC1989 | reverse complement strand
GTTTTAGACGATGACTTGAATGGCAATAACCTCCTGTTCGGAGGCGCTGGAAACGATACTATTGTCGCCGGTAGTGGTGAAGATATTATTGTTTCAGGCATTGGTTCGGATAACTTAACCGGTGGTTTTTCAGGTGGTGGTGTCGAAAACGATACCGATACTTTTTTGTGGAAAGAAGGTGACCACGGTACAGGCGTTAATGGTGTAAACCTTGAAACCGACACTGTTACAGATTTTGTTGTGGGTTCTACGGCAACAGGTGGAGATATATTAGATTTTTCGCAGTT
>AEVK01000418.1 GCA_000209515.2 gamma proteobacterium IMCC1989 | reverse complement strand
CATTCATTCGTCCAGATCTTTTTGTAGCTCTTCCATGTCACCATAGAGTTTTTTCTAAACGTGACTTGATAAAGCTCATTGAGAATGGTTTTATGAAAGCGTTCACAGATACCATTGGTTTGTGGTGACATGGCCTTGGTCTTTGTGTGATCAATATTATTGATGGCTAGATACAGTTGATAATCATGCTGATCCACACGTCCACAATACTCTGTCCCACGATCAGTAAGTATGCGTAGCATAGGTAACTCTTGCTCGTCGAAGAAGGGTAATACTTTATCGTTCAATACATCAGCAGCGGTGATAGGTGTCTTGGTTGTGTAAAGTTTGCAGAACGCGACTTGACTGTAAGTATCGACGAAGGTTTGTTGATA
>AEVK01000419.1 GCA_000209515.2 gamma proteobacterium IMCC1989 | reverse complement strand
CCTCCAAAACCGCAATTTACAACGGCGTTAGGCTTCAAAACCCAATGAGCAGATTAGGAAAATATCAAACTCTTCAAAAAACCTCTGCATGGATAGAGGAGTGGTATGGCGATATTTCAGAAGTTGTCATCACTGAAGTGTCTATACCGATTCCTACCAAAGAGAACATCGAATCATACAATAAAAATCAAGCTCACAAGGCAAAAATAGGCAAGCAAACTCCTCTACATGCCTTCATAAAATATGTTGCTCACGAATGGCTCAGTAATTTTTTGCCTGCTGGAGAAACACCCAGGTACGAAACGAGTATATACTTGCCGATACCTGAGCTAATTGAATTGCTAGACCAATATAATATTAAGCATATGGGTAATCAATTTAATATTCGGGAGGCTTTTGTAATACCCAAAACACCAGAATATTTTGACGCTTCAAATGGCGAAATTATTATTGCTGATGTATATTGTAAAAACATAATTATCGAAGTTGGGTATACAACCCCATTCAATTTGTGTATGCCTCTAGTCGAGGGATTGGTTTCAAAATCTATTTGGCTACCCTTCCCAAAAGGCCTAGAGCCAAATAATTTTAACCCTTCGTTGTTTGAAAATGAGTATATAAATGGTTTTCAGCTATCAATTAGCAGCAAAGCCTAACAAGGTTGTCAATCCGACAGCTTTTCCGTTGCTCGTTTTTGTGCTTGAGTAGCACAACACTCACAACTACAAAGCTGCGGCTTACAACGGCGTTAGAGCTTCAAAGGGATTAATGTAAC
>AEVK01000420.1 GCA_000209515.2 gamma proteobacterium IMCC1989 | reverse complement strand
CTTTCACTTACAAGGAAGCCACAACGAATACGATGCAACCTCCAATACTACAAAATATCTAATGGCACCAAAAACGAAACTGCCAAATAATAACTAAAGTGATTTTTAATACCGTGGCGGCTAAACCGTGCGGATTTTTTTAAATTACACCGCTTACTATTTTTATAACTTTAAATTCCAAATCGCTTTCTAACGCCCACATAAAACGCGCGACGCAAGG
>AEVK01000421.1 GCA_000209515.2 gamma proteobacterium IMCC1989 | reverse complement strand
CATCCAATTTTTTAAAAAACTTATTACCGCTAGGGCAATAATTTTTCTTAGAAGATACTAAGCCTTAACAATCTAGAAAAGATTGCTAAAAGTTAACATCTAGCTAACTATCAATAACCATTCTGAAAAATGGTGGAGCTATGCGGGATCGAACCGCAGACCTCTTGGATGCAAACCAAGCGCTCTCCCAGCTGAGCTATAGCCCCTGAAAACAGGAATAATTAATTGGTAGGCCTGGGCAGACTTGAACTGCCGACCTCACCCTTATCAGGGGTGCGCTCTAACCAGCTGAGCTACAGGCCTATATCTTATCTGCTCACACAGAAAATTCGGCCTAGCCATGGCTGGCCTATCTTTACAAATCTAACAACAAACAAGCAATGAGTGTGGACACTT
>AEVK01000422.1 GCA_000209515.2 gamma proteobacterium IMCC1989 | reverse complement strand
CCAGCCATATGTTTTGAGCTACTTAAGGCGGGCTTTGGAGCAGCTGTATCCAACTCGGACTTTAAGCTTATTTACGGCGCATTTGCGATAGTACCGCTGTTTCTATTGTGGGCCAATTTACTGTGGACGATTGTGTTGGCTGGCGCGCTGTTTGTACGCACCTTGTCGGAACACAACTATGGGAATGGGAATACGCGCTTATCTGATATTCGAGCAATATTACAGTGCTTGGGGATGTTTAGAGCGAAGTCTCAAACGGGGGATATTGTTTCCGACCAAGATTGTTTAAATACCGGTGTCAATCTTGTGCATTGGCAAACCCTGCGTTCATTATTGGTAAAAAACAAGTGGAGCGCGGTAACCGACAATGGTGCATATTCACTATGCAGAGACTTACAGTCAGTCACGGTATGGGATGTTGCCTGTCTGGTTGATATGCCTATCAACGAAGCTATCTCCACCAACAA
>AEVK01000423.1 GCA_000209515.2 gamma proteobacterium IMCC1989 | reverse complement strand
TACGCTGCGCTTCATGCCAGCCTCATACAACGGCGTTATACGTTTTTATAGGAGTATGAATTGAATAATGCAATAGCCGTTTTTGCGAGTGCACGACGTAATGGAAATACAGGAAAATTTATTGACTGGATTGCTGGTGACCTAGGAATTGAGGTTATCGATCTCTCCGAAAAAAATATCTCTCCCTATGATTATGACCACAGAAATATAAATGATGACTTTCTTCCATTGATGCAGCAACTCCTTGAATACGAAAAGATCATTTTTGTAACACCAGTATACTGGTATGGCCCTAGTGCTCAGATGAAAATTTTTATTGATAGAACCTCTGACTTTTTGGACTTAGAGGAATTAAAAGATATAGGCCGTCGATTACGCAAAAAAATGGCATATATCGTATGCACTTCAATTAGCAGTGATGCAGATAGTTCGTTTATCAATTCACTAAAAGACACATTTGAGTATCTAGGCATGAAATATGGCGGCTATGTTCACGCTAACTGTGAAAATGGCTATATACAAGAAAATTATCGCCAAGATGTTAATAGTTTTTTAAGTTCAGTTAAAGAATCAGCATACGTATAACAAGGCCATCAATCTGACGGCTTTTC
>AEVK01000424.1 GCA_000209515.2 gamma proteobacterium IMCC1989 | reverse complement strand
AATATTTTCATATATTTACATGTAACGCCGTTGTAAATTGCAGTTTTGGAGGAACCCGTTTGTGCTATTTTGCACAAAAAGGAGTGACGGAAAAATTGTCAATTTGACAACTTTGTTATGAGTTTGATTTATGTTTTGGCAACCTTACAGGAATATTGAATTTCAGTTTTGCTGCATGACCAGAGCTTGCACCGCTACTGCCTTGCACACTAGCACCAATAACGGCAGCAACAACACTTAATTTTGCAGCACTTCCTTCTTTTTCGTCAGCATTTACAGTTACTTCAAATTCGATTGCTTGTACGCTATTAATACCAAGCTCAACGGTTTGATATGAACTACCAACATCTGGAACAATTTCCCCGCTGGATATTTCTTTTTGAGCTTCTGAAACAGCCCCAACTATGTCTTTAAGAGCTTCTTTGATAAAGTTTTTTAGTTCCATTCTATTTACTCATAACGCCGCCATAAATTGCGGCTTTGTA
>AEVK01000425.1 GCA_000209515.2 gamma proteobacterium IMCC1989 | reverse complement strand
AACCTGCAGTGATCGCTTTTTTTGCGGCGGTATTTTTACTGCAGCTAAGTTTTGGTGCTTACTATACGTTTTTTAGTTTGTATTTAGAAAGCTATGGCTATAGTCGCACCATGATAGGTCTATTGTGGGCGCTAGGTGTATTAGCAGAGGTGTTGTTGTTTCTATTTATTCATCGCCTAATGCCTGCTGTAGGTGTGAGCGTTTTACTATTCTGGAGTTTGTTGTTAACCAGTCTTCGTTGGTTTTTAACGGCATTTTTTGCTGACCACCTGTGGGTGATTATTATTGCTCAGGCGATTCATGCGTTTAGTTTTGGTGCAGTACATGCTGCTAGTATTGAGCTGATTAGGCAGTTCTTTACAGGTAAAAATGCCGGTCAAGGCAATGCATTGTATAGCTCGGTGACTTTTGGTGTTGGTGGCGCTATAGGAGCGGTGGG
>AEVK01000426.1 GCA_000209515.2 gamma proteobacterium IMCC1989 | reverse complement strand
TGACAAAAATAACAACAGGCAAAGAAAAAGGTAACGCTAATTATTCTTTTTTGCAGTGCCTGTCCCTGTGTGTGTTTTTTGCAGTGCCTGTCCCTGTAGTTGCTGCCTGTCCTTGTTCGTTTTAACCTACTTTTTCTACAAAATCACACTGACAAAAATAACTACAGGCAAAGAAAAAGATAAAGCTAGCTATTCTTTTTTGCAGTGCCTGTCCCTGTTAGTTTTGTTACAGTGCCTGCCCCTGTAGTTTTTGACTATTCTTTTTTGCGATGCCTGTCCTTGTTAGTTCAATAGCCCTAAACCACACAGCAACCTACTTTTTCTAAAAAAACACACTGACAAAAATAACAACAGGCAAAGA
>AEVK01000427.1 GCA_000209515.2 gamma proteobacterium IMCC1989 | reverse complement strand
TTTTTTTAAATTCTTTACCGCTCTAACGCCTCAAACACCGGCGACTAAAGCAAAGCGAAGCGGCGCTTTTGACGTCCGTGTGATTTGACTTGTTATGTGTTCCAACCACTAAAATTGCTTCACAAACATCCATAAAGCGACCCCAGCTAAAATTACACTAAAAATAACATTTAATATTTTTGAATTCCTTTCATTTCTAAACTGACGAAGCAACCTATCGCCAATATATGCCCATAAACTAAATGCTAACAAATTATTTAATGTAAAAACTGTTGTGATCAATAGGATTAACTTTACATTGCTATCAATTAATAAAAACTGAGAAAACATAGCCGAAATAATAACGTATGCTTTTGGGTTCAGTACTAACAATATAACACCATCCCAAAAGCTTATTTTTTCTGATCCGTTTTTTTCATCAACTTTACCAGCATTAAAGAAAATCCATGCTAGATACAAAACATAGAAACTGCCTGCATAGCCTATATATTGAAAAAATCTTGGATAGCGCTCTGCAATTTCTGAAAACCCAAAACCTATCGAAAAAGTCACGATCCAAGTTGCTATATGATAGCCAACAATTGCAGGAATAATTTTCTTGAACCCAAATCTTGCACCGTTTGCAGCGAAAAACATATTTCCAGGACCTGGACTGTAAGCCAGTGGAAATAAGAAAATAATTAGAGCAACAGTTAATTCAATCATATACTTATACCTCTACCTAAGACACATAACGCCCGGCTAAGCTGCCGGAACGGA
>AEVK01000428.1 GCA_000209515.2 gamma proteobacterium IMCC1989 | reverse complement strand
AAAATCCGTCCATTTGATGGCTTTGTTAGGAACTTTCAATTTCAATTTTTGAACTAATAATTGGATAGCTACCTATTTTATTAATACCAGGTTCATATGATTCATGAATCCAAGGCATAATAAATTTATGGAATTCCGAGCATGCATCATAGATTGGGTCGAAATTAAATGATGAGCCATTAGCGCTTAAACACACCCTGCTAACCCATTTCATATTTTTTTTGTCAAATACACAGCCTGAATAATTAGTACCTTTTATCTGAGTACCGATGACAATTAAATGCGAAAGCATTTCATCTTCTTTGTCTACCCAAGAAAGTGTACCCCACACAGGAAAATTATTTATTTCTTTTTTACCTAGTTCCTTTCTAAGGTGCTGAATATAGTGCCTATATTCTTCAGCAATATTTGTAGCGTGTAAAAACTGCTTTAATTCTTTATTTTTTTTACTTAACCCGGGAACAACCTGTGATACTTCTCTAATCCTATGAACCAAATCTATAAAAAACCAACATTTAGATAAAGCCGGAATTAATTCTTCTGAACCCTTTATCTGTAAGCACATTTCATGTAAAGAATCGAAATTGTAGCCGAGAAGCTCATATGAAAAATATAGCGCCTCTAGACATTTGACCTTTCTTATATCATTAGACGAGTGCATATATCCTCCTAACGCTTATGTAAACGGTTGGCGAAGC
>AEVK01000429.1 GCA_000209515.2 gamma proteobacterium IMCC1989 | reverse complement strand
TTTTGTGCTATTTAAGCACAAAAACGAGCAACGGAAAATTTGTCCGGCGCCATAGGCGCGAACTACACTGCCTTGTTAGGTAATTTAAATATGTACCCACAAGCAGAACCAGCACATAGACAACAAAACAGAAAGGCCAACGTCATGGATGTGTCAGCCGAATTTAGTTGTAAAAGTGTGCCAATTACAATTCCTGGTATAGCGCCACTAATTGCACCTTTTACGATACTAGGCAATGAACTTAAAAATAACCGATTATTATTGCAAATAAAATAATAAAAAATAGCTGCAATGACTGACGGAATAATACCAATAATATAGCCCACCAAAATAATTGCTAGGGCGAATTGGGGCTCACCAGAAAATACAGGTATCAGTGCTATTAATGTAGTCGGAATCAATGGCCCTAGAAGGGCAAAACCAATTAATTTCATATACGTATGATTTTTTCTTGTTACCTAACGCCGCTGTAAGTTGCAGCTATGTAGTTGATTGTTTTTGCGCTAGCGTAGCGCAAAGCGCAAAAACGAGCAACGGAATAGCTGTCAAATTGACAGCTTTGTTATGCTATTTACTACACGTTCCCTTTTTTGCCATTTTTAATTGTTGGACCGCGTTTTTACCATTTTCTTCGTCAACTAATTTTAAACCGGCACCTCCAACAAATGCTCCCATTTTTATATATTGTTGAATGAAGTAGTTTTTACCTCCTTCCGTATTAACTAATAAATCATTGGGTGAAAATTCAGATTCAGTCGAAACCTTATGTTCTTTGTCCCCTTGCACTTCTTTGTAGAAGAAAATATTTGGAGCAGTTTCTCCAACACACTTTCCGTTAACCCAGACGTCTTTCTTCAATGCTCCGCCAAAACTTCCTGAACGATAAATATATAGACCTGCATTTTCACTAGAAGGTGAGCTAAACTTCTTTGCTGCATCAGATTGCTCTTCAGTTTCCATGGGTACAGATGCGCAACCGGATAAAAATAAGGCGGCCATTACAGTTGCTATTATTACTTTCTTCATTGTTTTTCCTTTTTTAATTATGAGCAATATGCTCGATTGTTGAAATCTTGCATAACGCTCGGCTAAGCTGCCGAAACGGA
>AEVK01000430.1 GCA_000209515.2 gamma proteobacterium IMCC1989 | reverse complement strand
TCAGTAGTGAGCAGGGTTTTTTTATGCATGGTGTTTAGTGGGGTAGAAGTGGTGTGGATCTATTGCAGCAATATAGTGAGAGTGCGGCGCTAAGAAACACCATAAGGTTATTGTGGTATGGGGGGGGGAGCGCTTCAGTTGGCCGAAGTGTCTTTGGCAGCCCTTAATTTAAGCTGGGCAGGCATGATGGTAATGACGTGTTGTTTGTCGCTGAATTATAAAAAGCCTTGCTTGTGAATATTTTATTTTTCCATTTTGTTCTTTTAGTTAATAATTATATTAAACGCAAAATAGCGCTTGCGCGAATGAATTGTGTCCGTATAATGCGCGGCTCGCTTGTCAGCAATGGTAAGTGAAGCGTTTGTATTTATCTTTTTTTATACTGTTTTGTTGGTGTTTTGCATTGATTTCAAATGAATGTAAAGTTTAGCG
>AEVK01000431.1 GCA_000209515.2 gamma proteobacterium IMCC1989 | reverse complement strand
AAAGCCATGACATGGACAGGCGGGTATCAATTTTATGTGTTGACGCTTACATTTATTTTAACTGTAATAGTTGGCAGCAAAAATATGGAGTTTGCTTTGTTCGGTATATTTATTCCAGGCTTTGTAATGTTTTTAATTATGGTTAGGTCAAAATACAACCTGTATAATTGCGGCAAATGCAAGCAACAATATGCTGGTCCATTATTAGCAAAATATAAACATGGCGATTCAACATACGTATAACAAGCG
>AEVK01000432.1 GCA_000209515.2 gamma proteobacterium IMCC1989 | reverse complement strand
GCAGCCGCTTAACCGGGCGTTATAAGGCTAGTTGAATTTTAATTTTTTGTTGGCATCGTACCAATGTAAAAGCTGTCACTATTAAGCGTGTGCCAAGTATTAAAAGTTTGGTGCCTTCGTTCTTCGTGCGATTAGTGGCAATGTGTTAATGTTATCTTTATCATATTCGTTGTTGTGTGCAGTTAGTAACCATTTTGTGGTGTCAAATATCGCAAAGTAAAAGGGTAGTATTAATTATTACCCTAAACGGTTTTCTTGTTTAGTAAACCAATACCAACCAGTGGCTACGCTATCGCTTCGCAACG
>AEVK01000433.1 GCA_000209515.2 gamma proteobacterium IMCC1989 | reverse complement strand
GCAAGGTAAAGTTGATAATATTAATGATGTGACCTCAACAACAGGTGTAGTAGCGAATGTTTCTGCATCACAATCCTACACATTTGATGCGAGTATTACGCCTGTCGAAATCACGGCAAGTAATGCCTATGTTGCTCCAGCAGATGCTTCTTATTTAGAAGTACATTTTGCTGATTCTGCGGCACCTGTTGGTGGGCAAGCATTAAACGGAGCATTAAGTTTTCAGGTTGATTCTGAAGCGGTAGATAATGTTACTGTAACGCTTGACGCGAATGTCGGTAATTTTACTGGTGTAGCCCCAACAGACTTTGATTTAAGTGGTTCAACCACTCATGAATTCCGAATGACGATTGATGGTGTCGCCTCTAATGCAGATATTAATTTAACGGCAGCAGATTATATC
>AEVK01000434.1 GCA_000209515.2 gamma proteobacterium IMCC1989 | reverse complement strand
TACAAAGCCGCAATTTATGGCGGCGTTATGTTTCTAAGAATAAATTTTAGGTTTAATTATGTCTGAAAACGAAATATTTTCCAGAGCCCTTAATCAACTTGAAAACAATGCTATACGCAATGCTGAAAAAGATTTGGCTATAAAAACAACAGCGAAAGAGTCTGTACATCAAACTGACTTAATAGCTCAACTTGTTGAAAAATCTAAATTAGCAGAAAAAGAGGCTGGCGAAGCGAAAGGAATCGCCTTAGAGTCTCAAAGAATTGCTAACGTTTCAAATAATATTGCATTTGCAGCAATATTAGTAAGTACAATATTTTCCATCATCACAATAATCGTCGCCGTATCTATCGGTATCGGTAATGGCTAGACATTCAAAACATAACAAATTGCTGCATCCGACACATACT
>AEVK01000435.1 GCA_000209515.2 gamma proteobacterium IMCC1989 | reverse complement strand
GATGATATTGCACAAGCCTTTGCGCTTATGGGGATTAAACCTATTTGGGCTAGCGGTTCTCACCGCGTGATTGATTTTGAAATTTTGCCTAGCATGATGTTAGGCCGACCACGTATTGATGTCACTTTGCGAGTATCGGGTTTTTTCCGCGATGCATTTCCCAATGTGATTAAATTATTTGATGCCGCCGTTCTCGCTCTCGCTGATTTTGATGAGCCCGCACACGCCAATAAAATCAAACAGCACATACAAGAGCATCAACAAAAACTCATTAGCGAAGGCGAAACCGAACAAAGCGCAAAACGCCAAGCGAGCTATCGTGTGTTTGGTAGTAAACCCGGCGCTTATGGCGCAGGCTTGCAAGG
>AEVK01000436.1 GCA_000209515.2 gamma proteobacterium IMCC1989 | reverse complement strand
CCTTGCGTCGCGCGTTTTATGTGGGCGTTATGCGTAAAAAAATGACAAAATGACTTTAATAAAAAATAATAAATTTTGGATTATGATGGTATTGATAGCTGGAACACTATCAATGATTTCAGGTTCCCCTTCTTTGTTGTCTCCAAATGCTATCGTTGCAATTATGCCAACTTTGCTAGTTGCTATTTCCCCTTTTAATAATCCTGAATTACCATATCGCATTACGGTTTTATCTATTATTTCTGCAATACCAATGGCAGCAATTTACTATTTTTGGGTTAAGTCGCTATCTAACAAAATTCCAAGACGTTCAATTATATTGTTTTTAGTGGTTTTCACGCTATCTATTCCATACTTTATTTTTAGCTGGTCTTTGGGTGTTACGTGGCAAGGGTTAAGTCATACAGTCTTTATGGTCACTATAAATATAGTAGTTTGTATGCTTTTAATAAGCTTACTAGTGTCTAATATAAAGGCTCCAGGTAATTCATCAGCATCACTATTTCATGGTATATTATTTTGTTGGCTAGTTTGGTGTGCATTACCAGTCTTGGGAGAGCTGCCGTGATATTTAAAATCAAAAAATCGCATAACAAGCGGCTCAATCCGACCTTCACT
>AEVK01000437.1 GCA_000209515.2 gamma proteobacterium IMCC1989 | reverse complement strand
CGCCGGACTGCGAAAAGCGCAGCCGCTTAATCGAGCGTTATGCATAAAAAATAAATTATGAATTTAATCGCGTATTTTTGCTTTTTGGTATCTGCAATGTCTTTTGTGGGTATATTTACAATGCCCGGAGGCATAGGGGTTTCAGTTTTTTATGTATTCATGCTGACGCTTTGGTATCAAACGGGCGCGAGCTTTCTTAAGAGAAAAAAGTGGGCTTGGTGGCTATCGTTTATACTAATTTCAATTTTCTGCTTAGGTAATTTCGCATCTGTATGGTCAACTATTATTTATCCTTTATTAAGTGTAAATGTTAACGGTGTGGGTATTGGTCGTTGGATATCTTTAGCATTGTTTATTTTTTCTAGTTATTTAGTATTTACATTACTTAAACCAGACACAAGAAAGGCGTTTAAAAATGCATAACAAGCGGCTCAATCTGACCTCCACT
>AEVK01000438.1 GCA_000209515.2 gamma proteobacterium IMCC1989 | reverse complement strand
GCGCTTTTTGCGGCTGGAATGTATTTAACAGTTTTGTTAGGCATAGCTATTTTCCTATTTTAATAGTCTGAATACTAAATAAATACAGAGTAACCAAGTAAATAAAGCTAGGAGTAGTTAGCAAAGTTAACGATAAAATATTAGGGTTGTTTGATAGTGCTGAAAAGGTGACCAAAATACATACACACAAAAGAGAACTACCAATAGTTGGCCCTGCATTAAAGTGATCATCTTTTGTAAAAAGTGCATTTAACATAGATATTGCGGTAATCCAAAACATCAGTATTAAATATGAAAAAATATATGCAACTGGCAAGGCAAGAAGCTCCCATGACAAGGGATTTTGTAGAAAGTTTGAATCACTGCCTGCTACAAACATAGATATACTAGAAAAAATCATTAAAAGTATAAATGTATTTGGTTTTTCAAAATATTTAAAGATTGTTCCTGCCATATTAATGCCTAACGCTCGGTTAAGCGGCTGCGCTTTTCG
>AEVK01000439.1 GCA_000209515.2 gamma proteobacterium IMCC1989 | reverse complement strand
TGCTTCGCCAACCGTTTACATAAGCGTTAAGTTTACATAATATGAATCTGCTAATTTTTATAGTTTCAATCTTTTCAATTATCTCAATATTAGCTTTTTCATTGTTTTCCTTTATATCAAGCAATTTTGAATTTTTTCCTCCTCCAAGTAAGAATTCATGGCAATATCGTATATTTTGGTTGTTTTTTCGCTTAATGTTTTTAGGTCTAGTTGTATTATCTTTTAGCTCATTTAATACGCTTTCAGGCATTGCTACGTGGTTAAGGTTTTCTTTGGGGCTTCCTCTGCTAATCCTAGGCCTTGGAGTTGCTACATATTTAAGCATTAAGTTGGGCTGGGAGAACGCTCACGGAGAAGAAAAAGGGTTAGTTGTAACTGGTTGGTATCGTTGGAGCAGAAATCCAATATATGTAGCTTCGTTTATTGGTATGTTTGGCTGGGGTTTATTTGTCAATTCAGGCTATGTTTATGTCATATTATCTCTTTGGGCCTTTTTGTACGTACTAGCTCCATTTTTTGAAGAGCCTTGGCTACAAAAAAGGTATGGCGATGATTTTATTATGTATAAATCTCAAGTACCTAGGTTCGTGGGCTTATTTAAAAAAACTTAACAAGGCTGTCAAATTGACGGCTTTTCCGTTGCTC
>AEVK01000440.1 GCA_000209515.2 gamma proteobacterium IMCC1989 | reverse complement strand
CAGATTGAGCCGTTTGTTATGCATTACTTGCCGACCACCACAGAAGGTATGCTGCAATTAGATTTATTAAAACACCTATTGGAGAAACGAGTACCATTGAGGCTATAGAATAAGCAAGAATATTTGAGCGTTTAAAGAGCCAAATACATGTACCTAAGAATAAACAAATGGGTAATGGCAATAGAATAAACGTAGCAATATCAACTAACTCTTGAGAACTAA
>AEVK01000441.1 GCA_000209515.2 gamma proteobacterium IMCC1989 | reverse complement strand
CCGCCGCAACGATTTTATCTAAGTGCTCATCAAGCAGGATGTTTTGGTTTTTCCCTGCTTGGTAATGTTCTTTACCACTGGCATCTACAAATAGAACGTCTTTACGGTTTTCATTCACGCCACCTTTTTCCCGCGTTCTATCGAACATAAGAATAGCGACCGGAATGCCAGTGCTCGGGAATAAATTGCCTGGCAGACCAATGACCGCATCAAGCAAGTTTTCTTCGATCATTTTTTGGCGAATTCGGCCTTCAGCGGCACCTCTAAAAAGTACGCCATGAGGTACCACAACCGCGATTCG
>AEVK01000442.1 GCA_000209515.2 gamma proteobacterium IMCC1989 | reverse complement strand
TCTAGCTATATATACCAGTATCAAGCCATCTCAAATGAGACCGTTAAAATTAATGCTATGTGTCGTGTTTTTTCCACTGAAAATCTTCATAAAGAGTTTGTGTTAGTTTTTGATGGGGGTTCTTGTTATTTTGAAGTAAAATATAATATAAAAAATGGTAGGTTCAATGAGCTTTTTGTTAATGGCTCATCATAAACATGTAACAAGCGGTTAAAGTACGCTCCCTTT
>AEVK01000443.1 GCA_000209515.2 gamma proteobacterium IMCC1989 | reverse complement strand
CGAAAAACGCAGCCGCTTAACCGGGCGTTACGTGTATAAATCATGAAAAAATATTTATTGAATGTAATTTTATTTTTAGTTGCTACAGCTATTTTTCTATTTTCCTATTATGAAATTTTAGGTGTTTCAGTGGCATTGCCATATCCTAGTTTCATGGAGCAACACATAAATGAAAATACAGCTTTGCTAAATGGCATTTACCATTGGATGTTTGTCATAATTACCATTTCCCTACCTTATACTTTAGTATCTATAGCAACGAGCTATTTTCTAGGTAAATGGCTAGTGTGGTGGCTTCTACCAGTAGCTATTATAGTTGGGCTTTTTCCGTTTAGAAATTTATCATATACTTTTTGGTATTGGCTCTCATTAGTCATGCTCGCTATTGTAGCTAGTTATATAACTTGCTTATTGGCAGGCTACACACGTAACAAGCGGTTAAAGTGCGCTCCCTTTGG
>AEVK01000444.1 GCA_000209515.2 gamma proteobacterium IMCC1989 | reverse complement strand
GCTTCGCCAACCGTTTACATAAGCGTTAGGTGTCAGTAATTGTCTAAATTACATACGATGAATAATGTTTTATGAAAGTTTTACAGTTTGCTATTTTTAGGGGTTTGCAATGTTTCAATTAATTAAATTATTTCAAGTGGCATCTGAGCCGTGGAATCATAGCGAGGAGGAAATTAAAAAAGCACTTGTACAGTCTAAGATATTGTGTATTTTCGGTTATGTGTTCTCCTTGTTAATGATTGGGTGTATGTGGTTTTCGTATAAGGATTATATCTTAGACAAAAAACCTGAAAGACCTTCGGTTTCTGTTGAAAACTTTTCTCCTGAGAATCTTTCAGGCAGTCTTAGCGAAGCTTTTATTCGTGGTTTCCTTCACCTAGACAAAGTTGAATTTGTTATTCCTAAATCGGTTACTAAGTATGGTCAGCATCCTAGGTCGCTAATTCCTATAACGGGTGCAAAATGGCAAGAAAATGATCCCGTATCTATTTACTTACATTCAGGTTGGCTACTATCAAGCGCAACAGATAATGACCTGAAATTGATGCTGGACAGAGAGGGGTTGCCCGTAAAGACCGCTGATATCGTTGAAATAGATAAGCTTGTGATGCGGTCTGATAAAATGGGAGATTCACTTAATACAAACGAATGGTTGACCTCGCATGGTTTGCTCGTCACTTCAGATGTTCAGGTGGTTGAAATTATTGAAGGGGAGCGTAATGATATTTATTCTAAACGTAATCGAGGCACAATAGGGCTTGCGAAAATTTTAGCCTTATTCAGTGTAGTTTGTTTACTAATTGGGAAGCTATCTAAATATGGGGTGCAACGCACTAAACCCGTAACAGTAGAGTAAATTGGTATTACACCTAACAAATTGCTGCATCCGACACATACTGC
>AEVK01000445.1 GCA_000209515.2 gamma proteobacterium IMCC1989 | reverse complement strand
GCTTCATGCCAGCCTCATACAAAGGCGTTACATGTCGGATAGAGATTTCTATGTTATATAATTGGAATGTTGAATTTATTGATAAGTACATTAAATACCTTTGGCCGTTATCCGGATTGTTCGTTTCTTTTTTAATCTTAATGGTATTTATTGGTTATACAAATTTTGTTGTGGGTTTTGGAGTTTTATTTTATACAATAAAGTTAACTAAAGATTTTCATAAAAAAAATAATCTATTCAAAAAAGATATGTCCAAAGCTCCATATGTACAACTTAACGATACGAGTTTTTATTACCAGAATGCGCCAAATGGTTATAAAGTATCGGTTTCATATGATGAAATCGTGAAAATTAAAAATTCATCATATTTTGGGTTTGTAAAAACACGAATATTTCTTACAAAGAGCAGAGCGTTATCAATTTGGAATATTTCAAACCCAGAAGAGTTAACTGAAAAATTATTAGCATGTAACAAGGCGTTCAAATCGCCTACGGCTCGGACTGCGAAAAAC
>AEVK01000446.1 GCA_000209515.2 gamma proteobacterium IMCC1989 | reverse complement strand
ATTAGTAAGATATGGTGCGAGCGGCATTTATGTTTTTAAAACGGCGACCGACAGTATTCGTTGTACCAATAGTGCCTTTGGTAATCCTATTAATATCGTTAAAAGCTGTGACTACCTACTAAGCACCGTCAATGATACCGATGGTGATGGCGTCGTGGATAGTCTCGATGTATTTCCGAATGATATTACTGAGAGCGTTGA
>AEVK01000447.1 GCA_000209515.2 gamma proteobacterium IMCC1989 | reverse complement strand
TACAATTTTAGCCACTAATGTTGGCGTTAGAGGTCAATAGGGTTGAAAAAACTAGGCATATTTTTCCTAATACTATTCTCAAGCTACTGCTTTTCAAATAACTTCTTTCTTGCTGAAGAAGAGCGTATTAATGGGAACCATGTGGTAGCTATAAAGTATTACGAGTTGGCAGCAAATAATGGCAATGCTCAAGCTTTTCATTGGTTGGGTACATATCATTATGACGGTATTGGGGTAAATAAAGATGTTAATAAAGCTATTAACTATTTTCACGCTGCTGCGTCTATGGGCATAAATGGCTCTATGGTTTATTTGGCTAATATATATTTAAAAGGTATAAATACTTCTAAAGATTGTAATAAAGCCAAAGAATTTATTTATAAATTTAGTAATGGCACTCCAAGCCTACGTTGGCAAAAAGAGCTAGAAGATTGCTACTAAAACCTCTAACAAGGTTGTCAAATTGACAGCTAT
>AEVK01000448.1 GCA_000209515.2 gamma proteobacterium IMCC1989 | reverse complement strand
GGAAAAGCCGTCCATTTGATGGCCTTGTTAATTGTTGTTTAGTGAGGCCATATAACCTCGGTACCTTCTTTGTTATATTCTGGGTAGATTGTAACTAGATAGACACTATCATTTTTTACCCAGAAAGAAAGCTGCAGCTCTGGATGACGATACTCATCGATATCAAAGTCAAATTCGTCATCTAGTTTGGCTGCTGGAAATCTAATTTTCAGCTCTTTAGTCGAAACCCCTATTATAGGTAGATTTTTCAGCGTCAGTTTTGAGCATGAAGACTGTATGCTTCCAAGTAAGAATTGGTAATCAGAGTCAAAGCTATATTCAGTAGCTCCATAGAACCAGTCAACCATTCGGTCTTCAGGTTGCTCTTCAATTGGTATGAATATTTCAATATTGTCTGGATCGCCCAATACGTACCTAACTTGATCCATGCTCATACCAAGTTTTATTTTATCAATTCCAATTTTCGGTGAAATTTCCATAATGACAATTAACGCTCGGTTAAGCGGCTGCGTTTTTC
>AEVK01000449.1 GCA_000209515.2 gamma proteobacterium IMCC1989 | reverse complement strand
CTCCATATCTGCAATTTACAACGGCGTTATGTGAATTATGAATAAGAATAAATTAACTTCAAATATAGCTGGTTATATAGGGTGTAGAGTCAAAAGGCTTGCTTTAATCGCGGGAATACTTTGTGTTTCTGTGGGAATCATCCAGGTTTTTTTAGGGTCTTTAGTATGGTTTGATGAGAGGGTGTTTAATAACCAATTAGGTATGGGGTTGGCATTTATTTATATGGCAATAATACAGACTCCATCATGGAAAATGGCACAAGAGGGTACTAAAAACTTAACTAAAGTACTTAGTGTCTTGGTTTGGTTAGTTCTCAATCTGTCGGGTGTCTTTGTTCATATTATACTTAGAAATATCACATAACAAACGGCTCAATCCGACCTCCACTGCGTTGCTC
>AEVK01000450.1 GCA_000209515.2 gamma proteobacterium IMCC1989 | reverse complement strand
TGCTAGGGTGTGGCTGGTTAGGCGCTTACGGTAGACTGGACTGGACGAGTGGTAAGAGAAGATAAGCGTGGCGCGATTGATAGACAACTGCCACCTATTCTAGAACGATTGAACATCAATACAAACACATGGATGAAAAACGCTACGCAGTTTGAACAACAACATAGCAAACGGTTTCGGCGAAGAAAAATAACTTCCGTATAAAACACCTGCCTAAACAAGAAACCAACATGGCTCAATAGCAAGTTACGGGCAGCTATGGCTTAAAAAAAGCAAAACATCACTTTCATAGCCATAAAACACACAGCAACCTACTTTTTCTACAAAACCACACTGACAAAAATAACAACAGGCAAAGA
>AEVK01000451.1 GCA_000209515.2 gamma proteobacterium IMCC1989 | reverse complement strand
CACGCAAAAACACGCGTGCTGGGACGGCTTCCGCGCTGCTCCAGCCGCCCCATACACAGGCGTTATGTGTATCAAAATTAGAGAAATGAAATGGATTTAGTGTCAGTTTATAGAGTTAAATATGACCCATTCCCTGCTTTATCTAAATTGCAGTTAGATAGGCAAAGTGCTCTAGAAGAATTGTGGGAAAATTTATATCATCAAGGTGATGTTGATTCTGCATCATATGCAGCGGTTCCAAAACTAGTAGAATATGGTGAGCTAGACTTAGTTGCAGCTATAGAAGTTGCTCGTAATAGTGGTATAAATCCTCCTGTACCCAAAGAGTTAGAAAAAATTATAAAAAAGCACTTGATTACTCTGTTTCAAAAATTCCGAGTGATTTAAGTCAACTAAAATCATATTACTCAATACATGCTTCTATTAACAAGCAATATAGGTTAGCAATGGTTTTAGATTTCTTTAGCGTTGAAGAGTTAGCTTCTAAAATTGAATAAGTCACATAACAAAGCCATCAAATGGACGGCTT
>AEVK01000452.1 GCA_000209515.2 gamma proteobacterium IMCC1989 | reverse complement strand
TATGTGTAAAGGTGTCGAAATTCAATTTAAAGAACAATTATGAAAATCATTAAACTACTTACTCTTTTACTTTTATCATTTGATTGCTTTGCAGGTTCCGAACTCTTATCCCCCAAGCCCGTCACATGGTTTAATTATTCATTTCCTAGTCTTGATGGTGAGTATTGGCATTTGTCAGTTCAAGAAGAGGACTTGCCTAAGAATAGCTTGTGCTCCTTTTCTGAAAGAACTTTTAAACCAATTGGTGCAATAAATGAAGCATCTTGCTGGTTGAATAAATCTGGGTTTGATAAGAATGATTTTAGGGTGCAAGAGATACAAATTTATACATTAGGTGAAGAATGGAAGCAGTGTACATATATCGTACATTTACGTAATGATAATGAAAGCTATAGTATGTATGTAGGTGTAGATTTTGATGGCAACGTCCATCAGCCATTTAAAATGCCAATGACAGAAGAAAGCATTAAGAATAAAGTTGTTAGTAAGTGCACTAAATAAAAACCACATAACAAAGCCATCAAATGGACGGCTT
>AEVK01000453.1 GCA_000209515.2 gamma proteobacterium IMCC1989 | reverse complement strand
TCCGTTTCGGCAGCTTAGCCGAGCGTTATGTTTAAATGAATAAACAAAAATTATTTTTTATAGTGGGTTTTTGCCTTTACGGTTTGTCTCTACTGTTGCCTGTTTGGTCATGTGATAAAGGCACAGAATTTTCTGGGTTTGATGTATTGATTTCAGGTTATATGGGGTTGCTGTATGCTGACCCTCGTTGGTTTTGTAATATAGTATTAATTACAGCTTGTTATTCTATGCTTAGTGGTAAGCCAGCATGGGGCGCATTTTCTTATTTTTGCGCAATACTATCTGTAACTACACTATTTGGTCCTTATTTTTGCGGTGTTACAGGAGGCCCTTTAGGTAAAGGAGTGTCTCCAGATTTTGGGAATATACTTTGGGTTCTTTCTTTATGTTCTTTATCGCTATCCATATATTTCATTTCAAAACCATCTAATGAAAAAACATAACAAAGCCATCAAATGGACGGCTTT
>AEVK01000454.1 GCA_000209515.2 gamma proteobacterium IMCC1989 | reverse complement strand
AGGGAGCGTACTTTAACCGCTTGTTATAAGTTGATGATAATGTACGCACAAGTGTTAAACAAATAATGCTAGAACACAACGCCTTACTTTACCCTAATTTTTCTACCGCGCCGCACAGCCGATAATAGTTTTTGAATAAACGATCCGAACAATAACAGAAATAGTATACGAACCGTTAAATTGTCAGCCTTATTCGTTTTTTACGATAACTAAATTACAAAAAATACTTACTACTGTAAAAACATGAATAGTGAACGCAGGCCAAATTACACGCCTTTATTTTACAAAACTTTAAATTTCACAGCGACTTATAACGCCGCCATAAATTGCGGATTTGTA
>AEVK01000455.1 GCA_000209515.2 gamma proteobacterium IMCC1989 | reverse complement strand
AACGAGCAACGCAGTGGAGGTCGGATTGAGTCGCTTGTTAACTGGCTGTGTACTTGGCATAAATTTCAAATGGTGGCTCACTTAATGCGTTAGTTATATATGTTAGGAACAAAGATGGATCATTGAAAATCGGAAGCTCTTCATCGTAAATACCATATATAAATGTAATTGCTCTGCAATTACTTATGTATTTTGTAAGTAGAGATTCCAGCTGAGTATTCTTTATTGTACCTTCAAGTTGAGCTGGCTCCATTGCCTCACAGCATATCTCATCAATTGGCTCAGAATTTGATGATGTAACAACCCACGAGAAGATTTTTTCATTTTCGTTTAATGCATCTCCAACATAGCTTTTTACGTGATGCTCAAGAAGAGGGATAAACTCAAGGTTTTTAAACTCGGGTTTATCTCCTGTGAAAATTGCAAATTGAGTCATATCTAAAGCCAGTTAACGCTCGGTTAAGCGGCTGCGCTTTTTG